>JBJXGQ010000080.1:0-45001 GCA_046160525.1 Burkholderiales bacterium | reverse complement strand
GTGCCCTTTCGCGGGCCAGTATCCTGGCTGCACGCAGGAGAGGTGGCCAGCGCGTTCATCCGCGCGGTGTCGAAGGATCTCACCGGTGCGCCCGTCTTCGACATCAATGGCGTTGCCACCACGGTGGAGGATTCCATGGCGGTACTAAGATCCATCGCGCCGCAGGCCAAGATCGAGGTATCCGGTGAAGCCCTGCCCTTCCCCATGAGTCTCTCGGACGAACCGGTACGAAAACACCTGGGAAACTACGGCAACGTGCCGCTGTCCGAAGGCATTGCATCGACCTACCGCGCCTTTCAGGCACTGATCGCGCGCGGTTCCCTCTCATCCTCCAACGTAAACTAGGAATAAGGAATAAGACATGGACAATACCGCCGTCAAGGCTCGCGAATTGGCAAGCTGGAATACCGTAGCCCCGGGTTGGGCCAAGCACGCGCCCACGCTCGCCAAGCTGTTCGCTCCCGTGAGCGAACGCATGTTCGAGTTGGCGAATCTTCGCGCGGGGCAGCGCGTGCTCGACATCGCCTGCGGCGCGGGTGAACCAGGCATCGCGGCATCCTCTAAAGTGGGACGCCTGGGCCGGGTGTGGGGAGTGGACTTCTCCGAGGAGATGGTGAACTACGCCCAAGCGCGCGTGAAGGAGCTTGGACTTGCCAACGTGGATTTTCAGGTGGCCGATGGCGAATCCCTGCAAGTTCCCGGCAACATTTTCAACGTATGCACCATGCGCTGGGGCTTGATGTTCATGCCCGAACCCGAGCGCTGCCTGAGTGCGGCCCGGGCAGCGCTGCAAGACGATGGCAAGATCGTGCTCACCTGCTGGGCCGCGCCGGAGAAAAATCCTTGGGCCGCCATTCCATTGTCCATCCTCAAGAACTACGTGGAGGTTCCGCCGCCCGCGCCCGGTGCCACGGGGATTTTCGCCTTCGCGGACCCAGAGCGCCTTCGCTCGGTGATGCAAAGCGCGGGGTTGCGCAACATCCAGATCGAAGCCTTCAGCGTGCAAGGGGCGGATGCAGCCAGCGGCGAGGAGTACTTCACCATGGTGCGCGAGATCGCGGGCCCCTTCGTCGCGCTTCTCGCGAAAGTCCCGGCGCAACAACAAGCCAAGCTCGCCGCCGAAGTGGCTCGCGCCGCCGAGGCTGCTTCAACGGTGAAGGGACGCGTCTGCCTACCTGGCGTAACGTGGATCGCCAGCGCGGACGTATAAGACGTGCTTCGCCGGGAGTTCCTGCTCGCGGCACCAGCCCTATTGGTGGCAACTCCGGCGCGGGCCGTGCCGGAGTTGGACCAACCTGCACCGCCGCTCAAGGGCAGGTTCTTCAGCGGCGAGGCCTTTGACCTAACAGCTATGCGAGGCCAAGTGGTGCTGGTGAATTTCTACTCCAGCTACTGCAAGTTCTGCGCTTACGAAATCGGTAACTTGGAAACTTTCCAGGAGCAAAATCGCGCGAAGGGATTCGAAGTCATCGTGCTGGGAGTGGACAGCCCCGAAGACCGCCACCGCGTGGAGCGCATGACCGGCCTCTACAATCTGCGCGCCACCATGGTGTATGAACTGGAATCCAACGGCTTCGGTAGGCGCTATCCCACGCCTACAGCGTTCGTTATAGACCGCGGCGGCGTGCTGCGTGTGCGCATGGTTGGCGCCAAGACGCCGCGCCGGTTGAGCGAGGAAGTAATCCCGTTGCTGAGTTAACCCAGATGGCCGCTGCCATAGAACTGCGCCAGGTCGAAAAACGTTTCCCCAATGGCGTGCAAGCTTTGGCGGGTGTTGACCTCAACATTGAGAACGGGGAATTCACGACACTCTTGGGGCCTTCGGGCTGCGGCAAGAGCACGCTGTTGCGGTTGATCGCGAAGCTCTCGGCTCCCTCAAGCGGGCAGATTCGCCTGGACGAATCCGTAGAGCGTAGGCGCATTGCCTTCGTGTTTCAAAACGCCACCTTGATGCCCTGGGCAAACGTAGAGCGCAATGTGCGGCTGCCCTTGGAATTGGCGGGCACCGGGAATGCGGACGAGCGTGCCGCCCATGCCCTGGCCCAAGTCGGATTGCTCGACTTCCGCCATGCCTATCCGCGCGAGCTCTCCGGCGGGATGCAAATGCGCGTATCCATCGCCCGGGCACTCGTCACGCAACCCGCGCTTCTGCTCATGGATGAACCCTTCGCGGCGCTCGATGAAATCACGCGCCACCGCCTCGACATGGACCTGCGCCATCTATGGGAGCGCGAAAAACTCACGGTCCTCTTCGTCACCCACAGCATCTACGAGGCGGTGTTCTTGTCCAACCGGGTGGTGGTAATGTCTGCGCGGCCCGGCCGCATTACCGGAGAGGAACACATAGAGATGGCGGCCGCGCGCAACGAGGAATTTCGCGTGACCCAGCAATTCGCCCAGTACGCTCGGCGACTGAGCGCATTGCTCGCCAAGGCGCCCGCGACGGAGAGGGTTTGAAGACACGCTTTCTAGCGCCCGTGGCCGTGGGAATTTGCGTGCTCATTGCATGGCATGCGTGGGTGGTCCTAAAGGAGATCCCCGTCTATCTCGTGCCGTCGCCTTGGGTGGTGTGGAAAACCCTGCTCGCGGATTGGGGCTTGCTCGCACGCTCACTGTGGATCACCTTGCAGATCGCGGCGGTGGCGCTCTTGTGCGCGGTAGTGCTCGGTGTCACCTGTGCTTTCTTGTTCGTGCAAAGCCGCTGGGTCGAAGCGAGCTTTTTCCCCTACGCGGTGTTGCTGCAAGTCACGCCCATCGTAGCCGTGGCGCCGCTCATCATCATCTGGGTGAGAGATCCGTTTCTCGCCCTCGTGGTGTGCGCCACCCTGGTGGCCTTGTTCCCAATCATTTCCAACACCACACTGGGATTGCGCAGTGCGGACATGGGGCTTTTGGATCTGTTTCAACTCTACGGTGCCGGACGCTGGCAAACTTTGGTACGCCTGCGCATCCCAAGCGCTTTGCCTTATTTCTTCGCAGGCCTTAGAGTATCGAGCGGTCTGGCACTGATCGGAGCGGTGGTGGCCGAATTCGTGGCGGGTACGGGAGGGACTTCCTCGGGCTTGGCCTACCAGATTCTGATCTCCGGTTTGCAGCTCAATATCCCGAGGCTGTTCGCCGCGCTGGTACTCATCACGCTGACCGGTGTTGTGCTTTTTCTCGCCGTATCGGCGCTGTCCCGGTGGGCATTGGCACACTGGCACGAGAGCGAAATTGAACGATAAAAACTTACGATGGGAGGCGCACTCATGAAACCACTAAGCATGATTCGTTGGATGGCACGCCTGGGTGCACTGCTGTGCATGGGGATGGCAGGGCTCGCGCAGGGGCAATCCACCAAGTTCGTCTTCCTCACCAACTGGCTGGCGCAAGCCGAACACGGCGGCTTTTACCAAGCCGTCGCGGAAGGCACTTATAGGCGCCACGGCTTGGAGGTTGAGGTCCGCATGGGCGGGCCGCAAATCAACGTCCTACAATTGCTGCTCGCGGGCCAAGTGGACGCGGCCATGGGCTACGATCTTCAGGTCATCAAGGGGATCGAGCAGGGGCTGCCGCTGGTCACCGTGGGCGCCACCTTTCAAAAAGATCCGGTCGTGCTGATTGCACACCCGCCCGCCAGTTCACTGCGCGATCTGAAAAGCCGCACACTTCTAATCGGCCAGGCCAGCGAAACCACCTTCTGGCCCTGGGCCAAGACCAAGTACGGTTTCACGGACGAGCAAAAACGCCCCTACGCCTTCAGCGTGCAACCTTTCCTGGTGGACAAGAATGTCGTGCAGCAAGGCTATGCCACCTCGGAGCCCTACTCCATCGAAAAGGCCGGGGTGAAACCCGTGGTGTTCCTGCTGGCTGACGAAGGCTACCCGCCCTATGCCCAGACCATTGTGGTGTTGGAGAGAACCTTGAAGGAGAAGCCCGCGGCCATCAAGCAGTTCCTACAGGCCACGGCGGAGGGCTACAAGAGTTACCTCGCGAATCCCGCCCCGGGCAACGGGCTCATCAAGAAGGCCAATCCCGAAATGGAAGACGCACTGCTGGCCTTCGGCCTGCAACGCATCAAGGACTATGAGTTGGTAACGGGGGGCGATGCGAAAAAGCTGGGAATACTCACCATGAGCGACGCGCGCTGGAAGCAAACCTTCGAGTTCATGGTGAGCGCGGGGCTGGTCAAGCCCAGCGTGGACTACAAGAAGGCCTATTCCTTGGATCTGGTGAAGCAGATCAAGGTAATACCCTAGCGGCTACTCGTGAAACAAATCGATCGTGAGAACGAAGCGGTTGTTGTCGTCCCGGCCTAGCATGAGTTTCATGGGTACTTCTTGCACGGCCTTGCGGAATGCGGCCATTTCCGATCTGACCTTCACGGTAAAGGTCAGCACCTTGGTTCCCATGGTGGTCACGTCCGCCTCTCCTGCCCGGGCTTTTACGGCATCCTGGGCCGTGTTCACGACAGCTTTGATGCGCTCGATTTGAACGTCTGCGTCCGCATCGGCTTCACCTTCTTCGGGGTACCACGTCACGGCAGCCTCCCAAGCGGCCTTGGTCATGGCCAAGGGCACTTGAAAGCCGGCAGGGTTGCCGTACTCGGTGATGTCGAACAATGCTCCGCTGCGCAGCGCCTGGCTGCGCGGCATTTTCATTGAAGTGGATACGGGGGCTTCTTGCATGGATCGCTCGGTGGTTAAAAGGGCTTGGCACTCCTCAACGCAATGGCTATACCACGTGTTGGGAAGTCCCTTTGCTGCCGTTGCCTGCCTTATCGGCAGGTTTTCTATTTCTTGAAGGCAAGCCAGGGCAACAGGTAAAGTGCATCCCTTGAGCATCAGCGCTCCTCACTAATACCGAAAAGACCGGAATCCGATGTTTGCCACCTCACGCGACATAGCGCTACGACTTGCCTTGCCCTGCTTGCTGTTAACCGCATGCGGCGACAAAGGCTCGCCCGCCGGTACGCCACCGCCCGCCATGCCCGTGAGCGCGGCCACGGTAATCCAGAAGGAAATCAGTGAATGGGATGAGTTCACGGGAAAGCTGGAAGCCGTGGAGCGTGTGGCCATCCGGCCCCGTGTGAGCGGCTCCATGGACAAGGTGTACTTCCAGGAAGGTAAGGAGGTGAAGCAGGGGGAACTGCTGTTTCAGATCGATCCGCGTCCCTTCGAAGCCGAACTGCAGCGCGCCCAAGCCGACGCTTCCCGCGCCCAAGCCCAATTGGAACTGGCCAAGGCGCAATTGGAACGCTCAGAGGAACTGGTGAAGTCCGGCTTCATATCACGCCAGGGTTTGGACGAGAAGATCAACGCCCAGCGCGAGGCTGCGGCCAATCTACGGGCCGCGCAGGCCACCATCGCGACGGCAAAACTCAACGTGGGATACACGCGTATCCACGCCCCGATACCCGGACGTATCGGGCGAGCCGAAGTCACGGAAGGCAATCTTGTTTCCGGAGGCGGAGCGGGAGAGGCCACGCTCCTCACGAACATCGTGTCGCTGGACCCCATCTATGCGTATTTCGAGGCCGACGAGCAGATCTACCTGAAATACGGGCAATTGGCGCGCGATAACAAAGACGCCGGCACGCGCCCTGCCCGCAACACCGTGCTCATGGGGCTCTCCAACGAGGAAGGCTTCCCGCACGAGGGCTACCTGGACTTCGTGGACAACCAGCTCAATACCGCCTCGGGAACCATGCGTGCACGCGCCGTTTTCGGCAACAAGGAGCGGCTGTTCACCCCAGGTCTTTTCGCACGCCTCAAACTCGTGGGCAGCGGCACCTCGCAGGCGATTCTCATCAACGATCGCGCCGTGGGCACAGATCAGAGCAAGAAATTCGTGCTGTTGATTGGCCCGGGCGACACGCTGGCCTACCGCGAAGTCAAACTCGGCCCCGTGGTGGATCGCCTGCGCGTGGTGCGCAGCGGTCTGAAAGCCGGAGACAAGATCGTCGTCAACGGATTGCAGCGCGTGCGCCCTGGTATGCCGGTGGCTCCGCAAATGGTCCCCATGGAGAACGCCGGCAATCCCGCCGCACCAGCCGCTCCGGCTGAAAAGCCCTAAGGGTCTGCCGCCATGAAATTCTCGCGGTTCTTTGTTGACCGACCCATTTTCGCCGGGGTGTTGTCCATTTTCATCTTCGTCTCCGGGGCCATCGCGCTGTTCAGGCTCCCCGTGAGCGAGTATCCGGAAGTGGTGCCACCCACCATCGAAGTGCGTGCTGTCTATCCAGGCGCAACGCCGAAGGTGATATCGGAAACGGTGGCCGCACCCTTGGAGGAAGCGATCAATGGCGTGGAGAACATGCTCTATATGTCCTCCCAATCCACCACCGACGGCGTCATGCGGCTGGTGGTGACATTGAAGCTGGGCACCAACGTGGATACCGCGCAAGTGCAAGTACAAAACCGCGTGGCGCAGGCCCTGCCACGCTTGCCCGAGGACGTACGCCGCTTAGGGATCACGACCACCAAGAGTGCGCCGGACCTGACCTTGGTGGTGCACTTGCTCTCGCCCGACAACCGTTACGACATGGTGTACCTGCGCAACTACGCCGTGCTCAACGTGAAAGACGTCCTGGCGCGCATCCCCGGCGTGGGCCAATCCTTCGTGTTCGGCGCGGGCGACTATTCCATGCGCCTGTGGCTCGATCCGCAGAAAGCCGCTTCGCGCAACCTGACGGCGGCGGACATTGTGCGCGCCGTACGCGAACAAAACGTGCAAGTGGCTGCTGGCACCATCGGAGCACCACCCTCGCCTTCCGGCGTGGATTTCCAATTGAGTATCGAGGCCGCGGGGCGCCTGGTATCCGAGGAGGAGTTTGGAGAAATCATCCTGAAGGCAGACCAGGATGGCTCCGTGACGCGCTTGAAGGACGTGGCGCGCATCGAATTGGGTGCGAGCGACTATGCGCTGCGCAGCCTGCTCGACAACAAGGATGCCGTGGCCGTGGTGGTGTTCCAGGCGCCGGGGTCCAACGCCATCGAGCTATCGAACCAAGTACGCGCCAAGATGGTGGAGTTGGCGAAGAACTTTCCCGAGGGTGTGAGCTACGAGATCATCTACGACCCCACGGTGTTCGTGCGCGATTCCATCAAGGCGGTGATCATCACCTTGCTGGAGGCCATCTCCTTGGTGGTGATCGTGGTGATCTTGTTCTTGCAGACTTGGCGCGCCTCCATCATTCCGTTGATCGCGGTTCCGGTGTCCATCATCGGCACTTGCGCCTTGATGCTGGCCTTCGGCTTTTCCATCAACGCGCTGTCCTTGTTCGGCTTGGTGCTCTCCATCGGCATCGTGGTGGACGATGCCATCGTGGTGGTGGAAAACGTCGAGCGCAATATCGAGTTAGGATTGACCCCGCGCGAGGCTGCTTATAAGGCCATGGACGAGGTCAGCGGCCCCATTATCGCCATCGGCTTGGTGTTGTGCGCGGTGTTCGTCCCCATCGCCTTCATCTCGGGATTGACGGGGCAGTTCTACCGGCAGTTCGCGCTGACCATCGCCATCTCGACCATCATTTCCGCGCTCAACTCGCTAACCTTGAGCCCGGCCCTGTGCGCGATTTTGTTGAAGCCCCACGATGCCAAGAAAGATGTGGCCACACGCGTGCTGGATCTACTGTTCGGCTGGCTGTTTCGCCCCTTCAACAGCTTCTTCAAGCACTCCTCCGAGGGTTATTTCAAGGGCACGGGGAGCGTTCTCAGGCACAAGTCCGTGGCCATGCTTATCTACGTGGTGTTGATAGGCGCCACGGCCTACATGTTGAAGATCATTCCCATGGGCTACGTGCCGGACCAGGACAAGAACTACCTGATCGGGATTGCACAGCTTCCCGATGCCTCATCGCTTGACCGCACCGACAAGGTCATCCGCCGCATGTCGGCCATCGCGATGGGCGAACCCGGAGTGGCGCATTCCGTGGCCTTCCCTGGGTTGTCCATATCGGGGTTCTCCAACGCGCCCAATTCGGGCATCGTCTTTTTCACCTTGAAGAATTTCGAGGAACGCAAGGGCCTGACGGGCGTTCAGATCGCCGGCGCGCTCAACCAGAAATTGCAAGTGATCGAGGACGGTATCGTGTTCGTATTGCAGCCGCCCCCCATCCTGGGCCTGGGTACCAGCGGCGGATTCAAGATGATGGTGGAGGATAGGGCCTCGCTCGGACACGACGAGTTGTACCGCATCACCGACGAACTGATGAACAAGGCGCGCGCCTCGGGCGTCATCAACCCTTACGCCACCTTCTCCAGTTTTCAGATCAACGTCCCCCAGCTCTACGCCGACATCGACCGCGCCAAGGCCAAGCAGCTAGGCGTCCTGGTGAGCGATGTGTTCGAGACCATGCAGATATATCTGGGCTCGCTCTACGTCAACGACTTCAACCGCTTCGGGCGCACCTACCAAGTCATCGCGCAGGCCGACGGGCCTTATCGTTCTCACGCCGAGAACATTTCGTTGCTCAAGACCCGAAGCGCCTCCGGTGAAATGGTGCCGCTGGGTTCCGTGCTCAAAGTCAATCAAAGCTTCGGGCCTGATCGCGCCATCCGCTACAACGCCTATGCCGCCGCCGACATCAACGGGAGCGGCTTGCCTGGTGTGAGTTCGGGGCAAGCGCAGGCATTCATGGAGAAACTCGCCGCGGAGACCCTGCCCAATGGCATGGTCTTCGAATGGACGGATCTCACCTATCAGAAAATTCTGGCGGGCAACACCTCGGTCTTTGTCTTCCCTCTGTGCGTATTGCTGGCCTTTCTGGTGCTGGCAGCGCTCTACGAAAGCTGGACGTTGCCTCTGGCGGTGGTGCTGATCGTACCCATGAGCGTGCTGAGCGCCATGGCGGGGGTATACCTCTTCGGAAAATTCGGCTATGGCGGCGACAACAACATCTTCACCCAGATCGGCGTGATCGTACTGGTGGGCCTTGCCTGCAAGAACGCCATCCTGATCGTGGAATTCGCGCGCGAATTGGAGCGCCAGGGCCGCAGCGCCTACGAGGCCGCGCGCGAAGCGGCCCGCATTCGGCTGCGCCCCATTCTGATGACGTCCTTCGCTTTCATCATGGGCGTGTTCCCCTTGGTGGTGACCACGGGGGCGGGCGCCGAGATGCGCCGCGCCATGGGGGTTGCGGTGTTCTCCGGCATGCTCGGTGTCACTTTCTTTGGTTTATTTCTGACGCCAGTTTTCTACGTGCTTTTGCGCGGGCGATTGAAAGCGCCCTAAGGTTCGTTGAACAAGATCTCTCGCCGGCGCTTCCTCCAGTTAGCCGGATTGGCTGGCGCAACGGGGCTGGCGTTCCCCTCGAAGGGCAACGCCGTTGAGTTGCTGGCAGATTGCATTCACGCTTGGCCTCACCCCGCCGTCGAGATGGCGTACAACGCCTTCTTTGCAGGACTGCCCTTCGGCGCGGTCCTATCGAGCGTCCCCACGCAAAATCACTGGCTGCTTGGGCAGGCCGTGGATTGCCGAATGACCGGTGAAGGCGATTGCCCCCGGTTTGGACCCTCGCCCCTACGCGTAGCAGCCGCGACCTTCAAGGTGAACTGGATCACTTCCCGGGTGGATGTATTCGGACGCCGTTACACGGTGATATCGAATCTTGCTCAAACCAACCTGGCCCCTTATCCGGATCCGTAAGGAAAAGCGGGGAACGTATCCTTTACACTTCGAGCCGAATGCTCGGTGAGTTGTTCGAGTATGCGCCAACCATCCCCCTAACCCGCCTTGGAACCGTAGTGCGACTTTTCACTTATCTCGCGATAATGTTGTGGGCGTTGGGAGCAAACGCCAACACGGGCGAATGGGTGTCCCAGCCCCACTCCAGCGCCCGCCTTCTCGCGGAGCAGCGCGAGATGGCCGCAGGCCAGGACGTCACGCTCGGGCTACATCTAAAGCTTGATCCGGGCTGGCACGCCTACTGGAAAAATCCTGGTGATTCCGGCATGGCAACCCAGATATCGTGGACCTTGCCGGAGGGTTTTACCGCGGACACCATTCAATGGCCGGCTCCGCGGCGCATCGATACGGGGCCCGTCACCAGCTATGGCTACGATGACGCCGTGCTACTCATGACCAGCGTGCAGGTGCCTGGGGCCTTCGCCAGTCACAGTGCAACTTTCGTGGCGCAGGCAGATTGGCTCGTGTGCAAGGAGATCTGCATCCCCGCCAGCGCGAAGCTCACACTCTCCTTGCCCATATCCTCGCAACCGGCACCTGATGAAACGGTGGCTGCTCTGTTCAACAGCGCCCGGCAAAACCTGCCGCGGCCATTGTCCGGATGGAATATTGAGGCCACGAAACGCGCAACGGAAGTTTCCATCAGCTTGACGCCCGGTGCCGGTACCGATGTGCGCTTGAAGAATCTTTCCTTCATTCCAGACCGGGAAGGAGACATCGACGATTCATTCGAGCAAGTATTCGAGCGCACAGGCACGAACTACAACCTCCGCTTGAAAAGCACGGACGTCGCGCTGGCGAACCTCTCGGGCGTGCTGGTGGCGGAGTCTGGATTTGGCTCCACGCGAAGCGCGTTAATCGATATCCCCGTGAGTATCTCCACTACCGAGCCCGCCGCGCGCGCGGACATGACCTTCGTGGCGGCCCTCGCCCTAGCTCTTGCAGGTGGCTTAATCCTCAACCTCATGCCCTGTGTATTTCCGGTGTTAGCCATCAAAATTCTCGGAGCGGTGGAATGTGCGCATGGACAGACTTGGAAACTCAAGGAACATGCTCTGTTGTTCACCCTAGGAGTGCTCGCTTCATTCCTGGCGGTCGCCGCTGCCTTGTTGGCCCTGAGAGCCCAGGGCGCGGCCCTGGGCTGGGGGTTTCAACTGCAATCGCCCGCGGTGGTGACGGGATTGGCACTGTTATTTTTCGTATTGGGCCTGAACCTGAGCGGAGTCTTCCAACTAGGAGCGCGCGTGCAATCGGTGGCAGGCACCCTCCGGTTGAAGAACGAACGCATGGACGCGCTGGCGTCGGGCTTACTCGCCACCTTAGTGGCCTCGCCTTGCACAGCCCCTTTCATGGGCGCGGCGCTGGGCTATGCGGTGACGCAACCGGTGGTGCGAGCGCTTGTGGTTTTTGCCGTCATCGCGTTGGGGATGGCATTGCCCTACGCGCTTCTGTGCTTCTTTCCAGGCGCATTGCGCCGCCTGCCACGGCCCGGTCCTTGGATGGAAACACTCAAGCAGTTTCTCGCCTTTCCGCTCTACGCCACCGTGGTGTGGCTGGTGTGGGTACTGGGGCAGCAGATTGGCATCGATGGGGCAGCCAAGCTGTTGCTCGCCCTCGTGGTGCTGGCCTGCGCACTATGGCTCTGGGCACGGCCCCGATCCACGGCGCTT
This sequence comes from Burkholderiales bacterium, assembly GCA_046160525.1. Lineage (GTDB taxonomy): Bacteria > Pseudomonadota > Gammaproteobacteria > Burkholderiales > SHXO01 > SHXO01. Next base: position 33,665 of record JBJXGQ010000080.1, on the reverse strand, counting down.
AGACAGATAACTTGCGCGGGCCTGCTCATCGTGGCGCTGGCCACCGCGTGGCCATGGAACACGAACCCCGCGCGCGGCCAAGGCAATGAGTGGCTGCCTTGGTCCGAAGGCGCCGTGCAGTCCGCCCTTGCCGCCGGGCAACCGGTGTTCGTCGATTTCACCGCCGCGTGGTGCGTCAGTTGCCAGGTCAACAAGCAACTCGTCCTGCATAGGGAAGCCGTTACGCGAGGTTTTGCACAATCGCAAGTTCTACGGTTGCGCGCGGATTGGACCAACAAGGACCCAGAGATCACGCACGCGCTGGAAAGACTGGGGCGTAACGGCGTGCCCGTCTACGCCCTCTATACCCCTGGGCAAGCTCAACCAAAGCTCTTGCCCGAAATCCTCACGCAAGGCATTCTTCTGGAAGCGCTGGCCGCACTGCCGGTCAAAACGCCGAAAGTAGACAGACTCACCCTCACAAAGGAGTAACCGATGAAACGCTTTATGCTCGTGCTCGTTTCGCTAGTTTGGAACTGCGGCTTGGCGAACGCCAATGTTTCCTCCGGCCAAATGGCCCCCGATTTCGCCCTCACGGACATCAACGGCAACCCGCAAAAGCTCTCCGCTTACAAGGGCAAGTACGTGGTGCTCGAATGGTTCAACTCGGAGTGCCCCTTTGTGCAGAAGCATTACGAGAGCGGCAATATGCAATCGCTGCAGAAGAAATTTGGGGGCCAAGGTGTGGTGTGGCTCACCATCAACTCCACCAATCCGAATTCGAGCAATTACCGCGACCCTGCCCGCTCCCGCGAGATCGCGAAGAGCTGGAAGCTATACTCCGCGGCGCTTATGCTAGATACCGACGGAAAGGTCGGTAGGATGTTTGGCGCCACCGCCACTCCGCACATGTGGGTGATCGAACCCAGTGGAAAAGTGATTTACGCGGGCGCGATCGACAACAAGGCCTCCTTCCGGCAGGATGATGTGAAAACCGCGAAGAATTTCGTGGCTTCCGCCTTGGAGGACAGCATGGCGGGACGTCCCATCGGCGTGGCTGCGGCGCCCGCGTACGGGTGTTCCATCAAGTATTAGCTTCACAAACGCGGGCCGGGCTAGAATCGGCTGGAACGACCCGCCCGCGCCTTGGAGAAAAAGATGAACGATTACACCTTGCAATCCCTCATGGAAATCACCGCCCGGCCACCCCAGGTGTTCGTGCGCGGGGCCGGTTCCTACCTGTGGGACCACGAGGGCCGCCGCTATCTGGATTACGTTCAGGGATGGGCCGTGAATTGCCTTGGCCACTCGCCCCAATTGATTACCGATGCGATTTGCAAGCAGGCCGCAACCCTACTCAATCCAAGCCCGGCCTACTACAACGATGCCGCCGCGCGCTTGGCCAATGCGCTCACGCAATCGAGCTGCTTCGATCGCGTGTTCTTCGCCAGCAGCGGTGCTGAAGCCAACGAAGGTGCCATCAAGCTCGCGCGAAAATTTGGCGCCAAATTTCGCAAGGGCGCCTACGAGATCATCACCTTCGAGGGCTCCTTTCACGGACGCACCTTGGCCACCATGTCGGCATCGGGCAAGAAGGCCTTCGAAGCGCTCTTTGAACCGAAGGTGCCAGGGTTTCCCAAGGCCATTCTGAACGACATCAGTGCTGTCAAATCCCTGATTACGGACAAGACCGTGGCCGTCATGCTGGAGCCCGTGCAAGGCGAGGCCGGCGTGCTCCCCGCCACGGACGAATTCATGCGTGAGTTGCGCACGCTCACGCAAGAGCGTGGTCTGCTGCTCATCGCCGATGAGATTCAAACGGGCTTTGGGCGCACCGGAAAACTCTACGCTTACGAGCATAGCGGTATCGAACCGGACATCATGACGCTGGGCAAGGGCATCGGAGGGGGGGTGCCGCTGGCGGCGTTGCTCGCCACGGAGAAAGCCGCGTGCTTCGAACACGGTGACCAGGGCGGCACTTATTGCGGCAATCCCTTGATGGCGGCCGTGGGCTCGGCGGTCTTGAACGAAGTGGGCAAGCCGGAATTTTTGAAGGAGGCCACGGCCCTTGGAAATTATTTCACCGAGCAATTGAAGCAACTCTCGGCGGCGCTCGGCCTGGGTAGCGTGCGCGGGCGCGGACTTCTGCTGGCATTGGAACTGGGCCGGGACATCGGATCCGACGTTGTCTCCAGGGCACGCGATCTTGGCCTCCTGATTAACTCGCCGCGGCCCGCGACGTTGCGCTTTATGCCAGCCCTCAATCTCACGCGCTCCGAGATCGACGAAGGCATGGCCATACTCAAGCGCGCCTTGGGATAGCCATGCAGGCGTTCCGGCTGGACGGCAAGGTCGCTATCGTCACTGGATCGAGCCGCGGCATTGGCCGCTCCATCGCGGAACATCTGGCTGAAGCGGGTGCGAAGGTCGTCGTGTCGAGCCGCAAGGCAGCCGCCTGCGATGAGGTGGTGGCAGCTATTCGCGCGAAGGGCGGACAGGCGGTCTCGATTCCGGCCAATATCGGCGAACGGCCCCAGTTGGAAAAATTGGTCCAAGAGACACGCCGGCATTGGGGCCAAGTAGACATCATGGTGTGCAACGCCGCTTCGAACCCCTATTACGGGCCCATGGCGGGGCTCTCCGATGATGCCTTCAACAAGACTCTTCAGAACAATATCGTCAGCAATCTGTGGCTCGCCAATTTGGTTCTCCCTGAGATGGCGCAGCGCCGGGATGGAGCGCTCATCATCGTGTCCTCCATCGGCGGCCTCAAGGGCAGCCCGGTGCTTGGAGCTTATTGCATCTCCAAGGCCGCGGACATGCAACTCGCGCGCAATCTGGCCGTGGAGTGGGGAAAGCATAATATTCGCGCCAACTGCATCGCGCCGGGGCTGGTGAAAACAGACTTCGCGCGGGCGCTGTGGGACAATCCGGCGTACTTGGAGAAGGTACTGGCAACGACTCCGCTCGGGCGCATTGGCGAACCCGAAGACATCGGTGCCATCGCCGTGTTCCTGGCGTCCAAGGCGGGCGCGTTTATTACAGGGCAAACCATCGTCGCCGACGGCGGCGTCACCATAGCGGGATGAGCAATGGCCACCACGAGTTCCGTAGACCGCTTGCAGCGCCAGACCGACTGGTTACTCAACCATCCCTTCCACCGCTTCGCGGGCCTCGAACTGGTGTTCCAGGAGCCTGGGCGCGCATGGTGCCGCTTCACGGTGCAAGAAAACGCCATTACACCGGCCGGGATGCTCCATCCCGGGCTTCTTTATGGGTACATGGACACCGCCGCCTACTTCTCCGTGCTGCCCATGCTGGAGGACGGCGAGCAAGCCAGCACCATCGATTTACACGCCAGTATCATCCGCGCGGCACCGCTGGGAGCCAGCATCGGACTGCGGGCGGAGGTGATCCGCCGCGGCGCCACCGTGGCCTTCGTGCGTTGCGAGGCCCACGGCGTGGAGGATGGCATGGGGTTGATCGCCTCCGCTACGGTGACGCAGGCGATCACCAAACCGCGAATCTGAGCAAGGCTACCGGATAGCCACCGGCGCCACCGTCGAACCGGTGCCGCCCTTCATCTTGAGAGGCTGCACCACGAAGGCGAACTCGTAGACTTTTTTCGCCGCCAATTCGTCGAGCTTCATGTTCTCCAGCAAGAAGATGCCGTTGATCACCAGCGCGATCTGGTGCACGGGCAGGCTGATGCTCTTGTCGGGATTGGGGGCCACTTCCACGCCATAGGTATCGGCCCCGAACAACATCACATCTTGTTTTGCGAGCCATTCGGCCGCGGGAGCGCCGATGCCTGGGGGGTTGCCGTTGTACTTGGCGTTATCCACTCCCCAATACTTGCTCCAGCCCGAGTGGATGAGTACGGCGTCCCCGGGTTCAAGTTTGAGTCCTTCGCGCGACAGCGCGGCTTGCAGGTCCGCCACCGTAATCTCGTATCCAGGTTCCAATGCTTCCGTGCCCTTGGCCGCCGCCACGTCGATCAGGACTCCGCGCGTATAAAGCATGCCGATCTTCTCGACACCCAGTTTTGTAAAGCCGTTGCGGGTTGCCACGTCGTCGGACTTGACGCAGTTGTATAGCAAACCGTCGATGCCCTGGTGGGAGAACATATCGAGCTGAGTTCCGACTTGGCCCAGTTCGGTCATCACCATCTCTTCGTTGCCCATGCGCTTGTTGCTTCCCATTACAGGGCCCGTGCGCTTGGTGTGAATCTCGAAGCGCCGCGTACCGAAGAAAGGCATATCGGGCGCAAGCACGCGGCCCAGTTCGATCACCTCGCCCGTCTTGATTAACCTGCTTGCCCTTAAAACGGTGGCGGGATTCATGTGATTGGCCGCGCCACGCTCGTCGCTGGCGCCCCACTTGGAAGGGCAGCGCTGCTCGGGCGAGGGGGGTGACCAGCTTTGCGCCGCCGCCACATGCGAGAACTGCGCGGCAAGCGCCATTGGGATCCAGTGAATGGGTTTCATGCTCCTCCTTTTCTTGGGTTGATTTGGCCTGCGGTGATTGCCGGCCGCCGCGCCGGGCTATGCGTCCCGCGCGCGCCGATGTTAGCACCCGGGATGGGAGCGCCAATTGCTACCTTGCCCTAGGGTTGTGAGATTTGCGCAAATTCACACTTGATAACAGGCATGTGTGCAGTCATGAAAAAGATCAAGAATTCCGGCTATGCGATGGGTCTCGTGGTGGCATGGGCCTTCCTGGGCGCGGCCGGGGCACGCGCGGACATTTACCGGTACTACGACGAGAACGGGGTCATGCACCTGACCGATACCCCTCCGGACAGCCGGTACAAAATCTATATTGCCACCAAAAAGGAACCCTCTGCCCTTCGAGCCACATTGGAATCGGTCCGCTACAAACGGATCCCGGAAAAACTGCGCGTTCTTTACCACGATCATATTTTGGCTGCCGCGAAAACTTACTCCCTTGAACCGGAACTGCTACACGCCGTGATCTCCGCCGAATCGGCCTATAACCCCTTTGCGCGCTCATCCAAGGGTGCGCGCGGCCTCATGCAACTCATGCCGGAAACCGCGAAACGCTACGGCGTGCGCAACTCCTTCGACCCAGCGCAAAATATCATCGGAGGTGCCGCCTACCTCAAGGATTTGCTCGTCATGTTCGGCAACGACATGCAACTCGCCGTGGCTGCCTACAACGCGGGCGAAGGCAAGGTCATCAAGCATGGGCGCAGGGTCCCGCCCTACCGCGAAACCATGCTCTATGTGCCCAAGGTCATGAGCTATTACCGCCGCTACAAAGGCATCGTCTAGATCCGCCCCGTCTTGCGCGCTTTCGGCACAGGGGTTGCCAATCCCCCAAAAAAAGTTCTTGCCGGCCTCCACCATCCTGGGAGTAACATATTTGCGACGGGGCTGTTCTTACCCCGCCTCGGGAGGAGTATCTTATGACGGATCTCACGGAGGCAGAGATGACGGTAGTGAAAGACCAGATCGCCACACTCAAGATAGAACACCGGGACTTGGACGAGATCATAGACCGGCTCTCGGACAATCCCATACAGGACGATCTTCAGTTGCGCCGCTTAAAACGCCGGAAACTTCTTCTCAAAGACCAGATTACTCTCCTCGAACAACAGCTTGTTCCCGACGTGCCCGCCTAACCAGCCGGGCTTTCAATTTCTCGCTAGGGGCACGCCTCGCGGCGCAAGTACGCGAAAGCGTGTGATCGCGTGTTTGTTGTTGCTGAGTTTCTTGGTGGCTGGAAGCGGATGCCAAAGCTTGGCGCCGCTTCCACTTATCACCCTGGGTGACGTTGTGAAGATGAGCCAGGACGGCACCCCTTCCAAGGCCATCATCGAGAGTTTGGAGCAGCATCGCATTCAGCTGGAGTTCACCGGGTCTCAATTTGCCAAACTCAAAGAGCAAGGAGTCCCGGACGAAGTGCTCGATTACCTTTTGTACGCCTACGCCAGCCGCCTGCGATACGAAGGCCGCCTGCAATGGGAGCCTCTCTGGTGGCACCACTCTCACTACCGGCATCCAGAAATCATCGTCGTAGACCGGCCTAAGCGCTAGGGCCAGGGTGATTGTCCAGAAGATTCTGCACACGGAAGGGGATACCTTGCGCTTGGGCGCCAGTCTCGCCCCTTCGCTGCGCCCCGGGACCAAGATATATCTACGCGGAGATCTCGGCGCGGGTAAGACCACGTTGGTGCGCGGCCTTTTGCGAGCGCTGGGCCATGAGGGTCCCGTCAAAAGCCCAACCTACACGCTGGTTGAACTTTATGAGCTTTCTAGATTACACTTGCATCACTTTGATTTCTATAGACTGAGTCACTCGGAAGAATGGGACAACGCGGGGTTTCGAGAAATATTCGGCTCGGACAGCATCTGCTTGGTGGAATGGCCCGAAAAGGCTGGGCCCAGCCTGCCGTTACCGGACCTACTGATTCACCTCGACCACACCTCCAACGGGCGGGCCGTCACCCTGAGCGCGCTGACACCGGCCGGATTGTCACTGCTACAGCAATCATCCAGCGGCGCCGGTTCGCAACACTGAGGCGCGCAACCTCGCGGCGGCCAGCCTCCCCAGGCGCGGTGCGCGGTCTGTTCGTGCTCTGGATTCTGCTGGCGCTATGCCTCGTTCCGGTGTTCGCTTCCGCCGCCGAGGTGTTGGCTACCCGGGTGTGGCCAGCACACGAATATACGCGGGTCACCATTGAATCGGATAGCGCCATTACCTTCGAGGTGGGTACCGTCACCGATCCGCCCCGGGTAGTGGCCGATCTGAACGACGTCCCATTGAGCCGCGCATTGTCTGGCCTTGCCGCCATGGTGGGAACCCGGGATCCGTACATCTCACAGATTCGTTTGGGCCGCTATAAGCCGCACGTCACCCGTCTCGTATTCGACTTGAAGCAGGCGGTGAACGCCAAGGCCTTCGTCATCGAACCCGTGGGTGACTACCGTTACCGTTTGGTGATCGACCTTCGCCCGGCGCAACCCGCCGACCCGCTGGCGGCACTTCTGGGCGAGTTGCAGCGTCCGGTTGTACCCGCCCTCCCGGAAACGGCCCAGGTTCGCGAGGACCCTGGCCCCACTTCAGCGCGCGGAAAACGAAAGAAGGAGATCAAACTCGCGCGCCTGGTCACCATCGCTATCGATGCGGGCCATGGGGGCGAGGATCCCGGCGCGAAGGGGCAATTGGGCACCTACGAAAAAGACATCACGCTTGCCATCGCCCGGCAACTGAAATCCAAAATCGACGAACAACCGAACATGCGCGCGGTGCTCATCCGCGACGATGACTATTTCATCGCCCTGGGAGAACGAGTGCATCGCGCCCGCCGCATGCGCGCCGACTTGTTCGTATCGGTGCATGCGGACGCCTTTGTCAAGCCCCATGTGCGCGGCTCCTCGGTGTTTGCCTTGTCGGAGAAGGGAGCCACATCAGCCGCGGCGCGCTGGCTGGCCAAGCGCGAGAATGAGGCCGATCTTATCGGCGGTGCCGGTTTGGACGTGGCCGATGCACGCGTGAAGCAAGTCCTCTTCGATCTATCCCAAACCGCGACCCTGAACGATAGCCTAAAGCTCGCCCGCGCCGTGTTGCAGGAAATCGGTGCGGTGAACACGCTTCACAAACAACACGTCGAGCAAGCGGGCTTCGCAGTGCTCAAAGCGCCCGATATCCCTTCCATCCTGGTGGAAACGGCCTTCATCACCAATCCGCGCGAGGAGCGCCGGTTGCGCATGGAGAGTTACCAAACCCAAATGGCAACGGCGATCATGGAGGGCATCAAGCGATTTTTCGCCGCTAATCCGCCCGCGGCGTTGAGCACCAAGATCGCCCAAAAATTCTAGGTAGGCGCGCGCCCCGCTTCTGGGTGGGGCAACCTGGGCATTGCAAGTCCCCACACTAGGCTTTAGGATGCCGGGAAACTGGCCGCTATGGCATGTGTCCGCACGCAGGGCACCAGCGCCCTTAGCGCAATCCAGGCACCCTAAAGGTATTCTATGCACCAGCTTCGGCTCACCACGCTTCCATCTCGCGACATCGGAAACCCGTTGGCGCGCTTACTCCTTTTCGCCGTTGGCACGGTCGTGGTGCTTGGGGTGATCGCCGTCGTGCTGTTCATCGTGCTTCCCATACTCGGCTTTATCCTCTCCGCCGCCGTTGGGGGGATGATCTTGGCGTTAGTGGGTATTGTGCTGATGGTACCCCTGATCCTAGTAGCAGGCACCGTCGCCGCCTTTATCTTGCGTTCCCGCCGGGCGGGGCCATGAGGTCATAACAATCCGTCAAGAGTCTTCCGGCCCTGGGGTTCCTTCGCCTTGGGTTGGCGAAATCGTAGGGGTTCTGCTGGCTGCGGGCGCGGGTACCCGGTTCGGTGGGCGCAAGTTGTTGCAACCGCTGTCCGACGGCGTTCCGGTGGGAGTAAGATCGCTGCGTAACCTCAAGACCGCGATGACGCGGATCGTCGCCGTGGTACGCGAAGGCGACGAGGAACTCGCCGCGGTACTGCGCGCCGAAGGCGTTCCAGTCATTTCCAGTAAGGACGCATGGCGGGGCATGGGACATAGCCTGGCTAGTGCCATTGCAAGCACCCAAGACGCACAAGGTTGGGTGGTTACCCTGGGAGACATGCCTGCCATAGACCCTAATACCATCGAGATGATCGCAAGGGAATTGCGCGGCCAGCAGAAAATCGTCCTTCCGGAATATGAAGGCCAGGGCGGGCATCCCGTGGGATTTCCGCGCCACCTCGGAGCGCAATTACAGCAGCTAACGGGCGATAGCGGCGCGCGCGCGCTGATTCAGTCCCACACCCACGATACTCTGCGGATCAAGGTTTCAGACCCAGGCATTCTGCAAGACGTGGACACGGCTTCGGATCTCAAAACACTGAACGTCCCGCGCGCACCGAATCCCTAGGGCTTGAGCATGGTTGCCTGCTCGTTGCCCGATACGGTGAAATTCCCTCGCACGGTGCCCGCGCTTGAGTGTAGTTCCGCGGAGATTCGCCCGGAAACATTGCCCGCGGGCGAGATGTCGGCGTAACCACTGCCCTTCAGTACGCCCGCGTTCATGACTACTTGCCGGTACTGATAAGCACCATCGCGGGCAGTGAGCGTACCCGTTAACTCTTCGAATCGGGTCTTGCCGCCTTGCACGCCATCGCGGTAACGCTGCTGCAAGGCGCGCGGAATATCGAAACCCGCCAAGTTTCCGCGGCGTGCCGTGAAACTGGCATCGATCTGCGGCTTCTGGAACAGCGTTTCGATCTTCGGAGAGCGGAACCGCAGAATGCCCTTGGCATCTAGAGCACCATCGGATATCACCTGAATCTTCAAGGCACGCATGGCGGTTTCCAAACTCATCCGCTGAAAATTGAAGACCGACTCGAGCATCCAGCCGTCCTGCCAGCGGACGCTCATCTGCGCGGAGCCCTGGCCGCTAAAGACAAAATACTCCAGGCGCGTCATACGCAGCTCCGTGCCAGAGATCGTTCCCTTGCCTTCCAGATCCATGATTTCCAATGGGGGCCCCACCGGCATGGTGAAGTTACGCCCCTTGATGGAAATTTCGGCGTTGCTCACGCCGGGGACAATCTCCACTTGCAGCCGCTCATCCATGGTAGCCGCGGAAATATTCAGCACCTCGGAGTCGTTACCCAGCTTGATTTGCGCGCCAATACTGGGCAATGCCACACCTGGAAGATCCAGAGCCGCGTCCTTGATCTTGATCACGGGAACGCGAACCAGTTTCGCCGCGCTGTTCTTGAACCATCCGCGGGCACGCTCCAATCCGTCGGTGCCAATGGTGAGTCCCCTGATTTCCACCGCCTTGAGGACCTTGGTATCGGAGAACAAAGTCTCGATCTCCGGGACCACCACAACGGAATCCGCCCTGACATCTTGGGCTGGCCCTACCGTCACTTTCTCCAATATGAGCTGCACCCGCGGAAACACCGTTGCGTGCAAGGAACCAATACGTACCGGCTCGCCAAGCCGCTGGCTGGCGATTTTCTCGATGTCCGGCGCCCACGGACTTAGGCTGGCGAACTGAATCACGAGTAGGACCACCGCCACCAGTGCGAGTAGTCCGCCCGCGAATACACGAAATGGCGTGGCCTGAGAGCGGCTGGCGCCCTTCTGTATGCGGTCTTTCTGGGCCTTGAGTAGTTCGTGCTGCTCTTGCTCCTTGCGCTTTCTGACGAGTTCTTCCTCTCGTTTGCGGCGCTCGGCCTCCAGGTTGGCATGCTCGCGTGCGCGGCGTTCGGCCTCTTTTTGTTTGCGCCGCTCTTGCTCTTCGATTTCTTGGCGCTCTTTTTCCTCGCGCGCACGTTGCTCCATCTCTTCGCGGGCACGCCGCTCGGCATCCCTGCGCGCTTTGTGCTCGGCCTCGGCCGCTTCGCGTGCCTCTCGTTCGGCCTTGAGTTGAGCCTCGGCTTCCGCTCGTTCAAGGGCAATGCGCGCTTCCTCTTCCGCACGCAAGCGGCGCTCTTGCTCTTCCAAGGCACGCCGGATATCTTCTTGAGTAAGTCCTCCCGCGCTGGAGCGAAGCGAGGGGTTTGTAAGCGTGGCAACCGGGGAGGGTTCTTCGATGACCTCAGGCAGGTCCAGAATCGCGGCCAACGGATCTTCATCCCCTGAATCCGTGAATCCTAATGCGGGAAACCCAGGGACCTCGCCATCGCGGGCGCTGGAAACCGATGGCCACTCAACGACGGGCGCGGGCTTTTCCCTCTGCCGGTGCACTTCTTCGTCCTGGCGCTTGCGCGCGTCTTCCTCGGCTCGCGCGCGCTCGGCTTCGGCGCGCTTGCGTTCCTCGTCCTTGCGGCGTGCTTCGTCTTCGGAGCGCTTGCGCTCCGCTTCCTGCTTACGCTCTTCCTCGTCGCGGCGCTGGCGCTCCTCTGCGTCCTTCTTACGGCGCGCCTCTTCCTCGCCGCGCTTACGATCCTCTTCCTCCTTCTTGCGGCGTGCCTCCTCCGCGAGCCGCGCAAGCTCTTCGTCTGCCTTGCGTTTGCGCTCCTCTTCCTCGCGCCGCCTGCGTTCCTCTTCCTCTTTCTTAAGGCGCGCCTCTTGCGCAAGCCGCGCGCGCTCTTCGGCTTCCTTGCGATTGCGCTCTTCCTCCTCGCGCCGCTTACGCTCCTCTTCCTTGCGGCGTGCCTCATCCTCGCGCCGGACTCGTTCCTCTTCCTCGCGGCGCTTGCGCTCCTGTTCTTCCTTGAGTCTCCGCGCTTCGTCTTCCTGGCGCCGGCGCTCTTCCTCGACCTTGCGCTTTCTTTCCTCTTCTTCCTTACGCTTATTCTCTTCCTCGGTGCGACGCCGCTCGGCCTCGGCCTTTTGCATGCGTTCCTTGGCTTCCTGGCGCCGGAGCTCCTCCTCAGAGCGCTTACGCGCAAGTTCTTCTTGGCCCTTACGCTCTTCTTCTTGCTTTCTCCTGGCCTCTTCCGCACGTAGCCGCGCTTGGGCAGCTTCTTGCAGCTGCCGGTTAGCGTCGGCCTTGAGTTTCGCCTCCGCCTGGGCACGCAGAGCATTGGCTGCCGCGTCCTTGGCAAGACTGTCCGCATCCAGCCGCCGCTTCAACTCCTCTTCGAGCTTCGCCTGCCGCTGCGCTTCCAACTGGCTTTTTCTCTCCGCATCCTCGCGTAGTTTTCTGGCCTGGGCTTCTTCCTCCGCGAGCCGTAGCGCTTCCTTGCGCTTGCGCAACTCGTCCTCTTCGCGGCGCTTCGTGGCCGCTGCCTCCGCCGCTTTGCGCTCCGCCGATTCCCTTTGCCGTTTCTCGGTTTCCGAGCTTTGATAGATACTGGGCCGGGAGGCCGATGAGGGCCCCAGCACGGCCGTAAAGTCGAGGTCATCGACGTAATAACTACCGGTGTTCGTACCCGTGCCCAAACCACCGTCGCCGGAAGATGTCACCAGCACCTTGATGTATCCGCCATCGCTGAGCTGGGTGAGGATTTGGCCTAACGCCGTGGGATCGGAGCGTGTGCGCTCCGCCAGGTCGACCAGATTGGCCTTGCCATCTACCAAGGACAGGACGCGGTATTGTTCCTTCGTGATCCGGTTCGACCGGTTCTTGACCTCGAGCAGGCCCTTGCCGGTTTTGGAAAATACCGTCGTGTTATCCATTGGATATCAAATGCGGAAGGTAATAGTTTTCGTCAGCACTCGCCCCTTATCGGCGTGGCGGGGACGTTCTTAAGGAGCAGGGATGGGCACACCCATGGCTGGCGCGGGGATAGGAACCCAGGCGCGAGGTGCCCTCCGGTGAGCGGGGTTTAGCTCACTGAAGCGTGCAAGCAAATAGCCTGTCCACACTCAAGCAGGCGTGGCAGAAAATGCTCGCCATTGCGATGAAGTCGCTTGAAAAAAACTAGATCGCCTTCACGATATCCTCGACGACCTTCTTGGCGTCGCCGAAGACCATCATGGTTTTGTCCAAGTAGAACAACGGATTATCCAGGCCGGCGTATCCCGCGGCCATGCTTCGTTTGTTGACTAAAACGGTCCTGGCCTTGTGCGCCTCCAAAATGGGCATGCCGTATATGGGACTGCCTTTCTCGTGCGCCAGGGGATTGACGACGTCATTGGCGCCCAGCACCAACACTACGTCGGTGGTGCCGAACTCGCTGTTGATGTCTTCCATCTCATGCACTTGGTCGTAGGGCACCTCGGCCTCGGCCAGAAGCACGTTCATATGCCCCGGCATGCGGCCGGCCACGGGGTGGATGGCATAGCGCACTTGCACGCCTTTCTCGGTGAGTTTCTGCGCCATCTCTTTCACCGCGTGCTGCGCCCGCGCCACCGCCAGCCCATAGCCGGGAACGATGATGACGGATTCGGCATTGGAAAGCAGGAAGGCCGCGTCCTCGGAGCTACCTGAGCGCACATTTTTCTGCCCAGCGCTCGCCGTGCCCGCCCCCTCCGCCGCACCGAAGCCGCCCAATATGACGCTGAAAAACGAGCGGTTCATGGCCTTGCACATCACATAGGAAAGAATGGCGCCGGAGGACCCGACCAAGGACCCCGATATGATCAGCATGGTGTTGTTAAGAGAGAATCCGATCCCCGCGGCCGCCCAGCCGGAATAGGAGTTCAGCATGGAGATCACTACCGGCATGTCCGCGCCGCCGATGGGAATGATGATGAGCAGGCCCAACACAAAGGCGATCGCGGTCATCACGATAAAGGGCGTCCACTGGGCCTCCCGCGTCCCCAGAAAGAATGCGACGCCAGCGCCAACCATCACCACGGCAAGCAGCAAGTTGAAGATGTGCTGGCCCTTGAACACGATGGGGGCGCCGGAAATTTTTCCCGAGAGTTTTCCGAAGGCGACCACCGACCCGGAGAAGGTAATAGCGCCCACGAAAGTTCCGATGAACAATTCCAGCCGGTTACCCATGGGCAAAGGAACTGCCAATCCGAAGGCGGCCGGATTATGCACGGCGGCGATGGCAATGAGGACCGCCGCCAAGCCCACCAGCGAGTGCATGGCGGCCACCAGTTCTGGCATCTGCGTCATCTGCACACGCCTCGCCACCACGGTGCCGATGGTGCCGCCCACGGCGATCCCCAGCACGATGAGCATGAGGTTTTGGGTAATGATGAAGGTCGTCACCACGGCTAGCAACATTCCGGTCATGCCAAAGGCGTTGCCCCGGCGGGCGGTCTGCGGTCCCGACAGGCCCTTCAATGCCAAGATGAACAAAACGGAGGCTAGGAGATAGAAAAGAGCGGCGCTATTTGCACTCATGGAGAAGAACCGGTTCTAGTTGAGAGGTGGGTGGATCGCTAGCTTTTCTTGCCGCCAGCAGGCTCTTTCTTCTTGAACATCTCCAACATGCGCTGCGTCACCAGAAAACCGCCGAACACGTTGATGGATGCCAGCACCACGGCTACGAAGCCCAGGATAGCGGCGAAGTCGGTTTCTTTTGGGCCTGCCGCCAGCATCGCCCCCACAATGATGATGCCCGATATGGCGTTGGTGACCGACATGAGTGGCGTATGCAGGGCGGGGGTGACATTCCACACGACGTGATAGCCCACGAAAATGGCCAGTACGAATACGGTGAGATTGACGATGGTGGGATCGAGCATCGGTTTTCCTTTCTCAAGCTAAGAGGCACGCATGACGGCTTGCCCGTCAATGCAAATCAAGCTGCCGGCGATGATTTCGTCTTGCCGGTCGATATGGAGTTCGCCGCTCTTGGCATCCACGAGCAGATTGATGAAGTTGAGTAGATTGCGTGCGTACAACGCACTCGCATCGGCGGCCACCAGGGCCGGCAAATTCGTGATGCCCACGAGCTTAACGCCATGCTTGGTAACCACCTGGTCACGTTCCGTGAGCGGGCAATTGCCGCCTTGCTCCACGGCCATATCGACGATCACGGAACCGGGCTTCATCGCCTTGACCGTGTCCTCCTTCAACAAGACCGGCGCGGGACGCCCTGGGATCAACGCAGTGGTAATGATGATGTCGGCCTGCTTGGCGCGCTCATGTACGAGCTCGGCTTGGCGGCGCATCCAGTCAGCGGGCATGGGGCGCGCATAGCCGCCCACTCCCTGTGCGATTTCGCGCTCCTCATCGGTGAGGAAAGGAACGTCGAGGAATTTGGCGCCCAGGCTTTCCACTTGCTCTTTCACGGCGGGACGCACGTCGGAGGCCTCGATCACGGCGCCCAAGCGTTTGGCCGTGGCGATGGCTTGCAACCCCGCGACCCCAGCGCCCAGGATCATCACCCGCGCCGCCTTCACCGTTCCCGCCGCCGTCATGAGCATGGGCATGAAGCGCTGGTATTCATTCGCCGCGACCATCACCGCCTTGTACCCCGCGATGTTGGCTTGCGACGACAATACGTCCATGGCCTGCGCCCGCGAGGTTCGAGGGAGCCACTCCATGGCGAAGGCCGCCAACCCAGCCTGCGCCATGGCTTGCACGCCTTGCGTGTCAAAGGGATTGAGCAGTCCGGCCAGGATGGTCCCGCGTTTGAATTGTCCCAACTCGCTCGCTTCTGGCGCGCGCACCTTGAGCACGATGTCCGATTGCGAATATATCTGCGCGGCACTGTCCGCTATGCTGGCGCCCGCAGCGGTGTACTCCGCATCGGTGTAGGACGCGCGCAGGCCCGCCCCTGCCTGGATAACTAACTTGTGTTTTCCGCTGGCCGCGAGTTTCTTCACCGTTTCCGGGGTCGCGGCTACGCGCGTTTCGCCGGCGCGAATCTCGGCCGGAATTCCGATCTGCATTGAATGTCTCCCTGACAACTCGGCACTCCCGCGACTGGCATGGCGCCGCGCGGGGCAAAAGGCGGCGGATTATAGTTGAGAATCCCCCCGCCTAACATGCTCGCATCATCGCGCTTCCACGGCGCGAAATTTTCTCATGCAGGCACCCGCTATAATTTGCGCAGTGACTACGCACGCACAAATTCGCCCGCTCCCGGACTTGCTCATCAATCAAATCGCCGCGGGCGAGGTAGTGGACCGGCCCGCTTCGGCCCTCAAGGAACTTCTGGAAAACAGCATCGACGCCGCCGCCACTTCCATCGAAGTGGAACTGGCCGGTGGGGGTGTGCGCTTGATCCGCGTATCGGACGACGGTCAAGGCATCGAGCGCGAGGATCTGCCCCTCGCATTGGCCCGCCACGCCACCAGCAAGATCGCCACCTTGGAGGATCTCGAACACGTGGGCAGCTTGGGGTTTCGTGGCGAAGCGCTCGCCAGCATTGCCGCCATTTCGGATTTGACGCTAGGTTCCCGGCGCGCGCAGGCGAGCCATGCGTGGCAAGTGGATGCCGCCAACGGAATCCTCGGCGAATTGGTGCCAGCGGCGCTCAATGCCGGTACGCGCGTGGAAGCGCGCGATCTGTACCACAACACGCCTGCGCGCCGAAAGTTTTTGCGCAGCGAGGCCACCGAGTTCGCGCACTGCGATGAAGCCTTCAAGCGCATCGCGCTCTCCCATCACCGAATTGGCTTTCGTCTCCAGCATAACGGGCGCCTCCAGCGCCGCCTTCCAGCGCATTCCCTGCAAGAGCGCATCGAGGCCATTCTCGGCGCGGAGTTCTGCCGCGCTTGTCTCGCCGTTGACGAGGACATCCCGGGCCTGCGATTGGAAGGCGCCATCGGTTCGCCCGCCGCCAGCCGGGGAGACCGCGATCACCAATACCTATTCGTCAACGGGCGTTTCGTGCGCGACCGCGTCATCGCCCACGCCGTGAAGGAAGCCTACCGCGACGTCCTGCATCACGAACGCCATCCGTCCTACGTCTTGTTTTTGAACGTTGACCCAGGCAAGGTGGACGTTAACGTGCATCCGAGCAAAAGCGAGGTGCGCTTTCGTGAGTCCCAGGCCATTCACCAGTTCGTCACGCGCGTACTCGCGAGAGCACTGGCGAAGACAAAGGCAGGCACCTCGGCACCGGCGGCCACACACCAAGTGTCCGAGTTCATTCCGCCGGCGTATTTCGACAGAGTCAGCGCCATGCCCGCGGCGCAACCGTCTTTGGGATTCGGCACCGCAACAAACGCCAGCGGTTTTTACGAAAAACTCTTCGCGCAGCCCACAGGCGCCGTCTTGGAATCCGGTAGCGAAGAGCCTCTAGGATTCGCGATCGGCCAACTGCGCGGGGTCTATGTGCTGGCGCAAAATTCCCAAGGGGTGGTGATCGTGGACATGCATGCGGCCCATGAGCGCATCGTCTACGAAAAGCTGAAGAGCGCCGTGGACCAGCGTGCCATGCCCACACAACAACTGCTGATACCCGTGACTTTCATGTCTACCCCCGCCGAGCACAGCGTGGTGGAAGAGCATGCGGAGCTACTGCGGGAACTGGGATTCGAAACCGCAGTGCTGGGGCCCAACAGCCTCGCGGTGCGCTCCGTTCCCGCATTGCTCAGCGCGGCGGATCCCGTGGAACTCGCGCGCGCCGTGTTGCGGGACATCGCGGAGTTTGGCGCCACCCAAGTGCTGCATGCCCAGCGCGACCAATTGCTGGCCACCATGGCCTGTCACGGGGCCGTCCGCGCCAATCGCACCCTTACCTTGCAGGAGATGAACGCATTGCTGCGCGAAATGGAGCAAACGGAGCGCTCCGGGCAATGCAATCACGGCCGCCCGACCTGGACACAAATTTCCATGACGGAGTTGGACCGCCTGTTTCTTCGCGGCCGCTGATACCTTCCATGAGTGGAACGGACCGGCTTCCCGCCGCGATTTTTCTCATGGGCCCCACGGCCAGCGGCAAAACCGATTTGGCGATGCGGATCGCTGAGCGCTTTGCCGTGGAAATCGTGAGCGTGGACTCAGCCCAAATCTACCGCCACATGGATGTGGGCACGGCCAAACCGGAGCCGTGGATGCAGGCACGCGTTCCTCACCACCTTATCGATATACGAGACCCCACGGAATCGTATTCCGCGGGGCAATTTCGTACGGACGCCTTGGGGTTGATGCAGGCCATTAGCAAACGCGGACATATTCCGCTTCTCGCCGGCGGCACCATGCTCTACTTTCACGCGCTAAGACACGGGCTCAACGATCTACCGGCTGCCAACCCTGCGATTCGCCACCAATTGGACGAGCGCGCGCGTGCGCAAGGCTGGCCCGCCCTACACGCGGAATTAGCCGTGGCCGATCCGGTGGCGGCGGCACGCATCAACACCAACGATGCCCAGAGAATTCAGCGCGCGCTGGAGATCCTCCAACTTACGGGGCAAACTCTATCCGCTCTGACTGCGGGAGCGCGGCCGGGCTGCGATAGCCACCGGCTTCTAATGCTCGCATTGATGCCGCGGGATCGCGCCCGCCTGCACGAGCGCATTGCCCAGCGCTTCGATGCCATGCTTGCCCAGGGACTCATCGAGGAAGTCAGGGTGCTGCGGCAACGCTTTGCGCTTAACGAGCGCCTCAATTCCATGCGCTGCGTAGGTTACCGGCAAGCGTGGGAGCACCTGGACGGGCGTACGTCCGTGCAAGAACTTCGCGAAAAAGGTATTGCCGCCACCAGACAGCTCGCCAAGCGGCAAATGACTTGGTTACGCTCGTTGCCCGGCGCGATTGCGCTGGATCCCTTCCATGCCGAAATGGCACAGCAGGCGTTGGGTCACGCCGAAGCATTTTTGCGCTAGCGGGCGTGAAGCCCGCCAGCGCGGTAACCCTATTTACTGAGCGAGCAAATCCGCACCAGCCTTGGCAATAATGCCGTCTTGCTGGGCTGTTACACCACTGACGCCAATACCGCCGATTACTTGGCCGCTCGCACTTAAAGGCAGTCCGCCCTCAATGGGCAAGGCGCCATCGAGCGCCAGGATGACAGTGCGCCCTCCCGCCACGGCGTCCTCGAACACCTTCGTGGCCCGCTTGAAAGACTGCGCGGTACGAGCCTTCTTTATGGCCACCTCCACGCTTCCCGTTTGCGTGCCGTCCATGCGTTGCAAATAAACGAGATGACCGCCATCGTCCACCACCGCGATCACCACGTTCCATTTGTTCTTGAGCGCTTCGGCCTCGGCCGCGGCCGCGATTTTCTTCGCCGCGGCCAAGCTAAGGGATTTCTTGTCGCCCAAGTCCGAGTTGATGGATTGGGCCTGAACGGATGCGGCAAAAAACAAGGATGCCAAGACCCACTTAAGTTTGGTTGCGAAACGCATATTTCCTCCTAGGTTATCGATGGGGTTGCTACCTCGCTTGGCACCAGCATGCCTGGGCGCGGCATGCGCCAGTATAGATTCCTATTCCTTCTCCGACACTATTGCCGTTGCCCGGCCCTGGGCAAACTGAATCGAGATCGGTGTACCTGTTTGAATCCGGGCGGAGGACAACACTGGGACACCATCGAAATCCCACACGATGCTGTACCCGCGCTCCAAAACGCGCTGCGGGCCAAGACTCTCCAATTGGCGGCCCAGAAGCATCGTCGAGGCACGTAACGCGAGGAGCCTGCTTTCCCCCTGGGATCGGATGCGGGCGGCGCCGCGTTCGGCCCTGAAAAACATCTCCTGGAGCCATGGTCGTGCCGCAAGCCAGCGCCGCTCTCCAGCAAGAACGCTCCAGCGCGCTCTGTCCATGCCCCGCTCGAAGGCCAAGGCCCAACGGTCCCGCAATAGGCCGAGGCTGCGCTGCTGGCTCTGCAACTTTTCCCCAGGGTGAACCAGGCGCCGCCCAAGAAAATCGGCGCGCTGCGCGGCGTCTCCCGCGCGCCGGGCAAAACCCCGGCACAAGGCAACACGCAACCCCTCCAAGCGCCGCAGCCAGTCCTGGCGATCCGGGCTCGCCATTTCCGCGGCCGCCGTGGGGGTGGCTGCGCGCACATCGGCCACGAAGTCCGCGATGGTGAAGTCCGTTTCGTGCCCGATCCCCGTGATCAAGGGAACCTCGCATTGAAAGATGGCGTGCGCCACGACCTCCTCGTTGAAGGCCCAAAGATCTTCAATGCTGCCCCCGCCCCGGCACAGGATAACCAGGTCACACTCCGCCCGAGCCGAGGCGGCCTGAATCGCCCCGGCGATGCTCCTGGCCGCGCCCTCGCCTTGTACCAAGGTGGGGTAGATGATGATGCCCGCGCCTGGCATGCGCCGGTGCAAGGTTGCCAGCACATCACGCAACGCCGCACCGGCGGGCGAAGTGACAATCCCGATCAGGCGCGGGAAGTCTGGCAGAGGTTTCTTGTGTTCGGTGGCGAAGAGACCCTCCGAGGCGAGTTTCGTCTTAAGGCGCTCGAACGCCTCGAACAGCCGGCCCACGCCACGCGGCCGCACGTAGTCCACATTGAGCTGGAATTCGCCGCGAGCCTCATAGAGCGTGGGAAGCGCGCGAACATCGATATGATCCCCGTTCTTCAGGGGCATATCCAAATACGCCGAGCGCTGCCGAAACAGCGTGCAACGAACTTGCGCGGCGGCGTCCTTGAGGACGAAGTAGCAATGCCCGGAAGCGGCGCGCGTGAAATTGGAAATCTCGCCGGAAATCCACAGCATGGGCAGATGCGCCTCCAACAATCCACGCGCCATGGCATTGAGGGCACTCACACTGATGGGTGCCCTATAAAGGGATTCGGAGTCTGTGCTCATGGCCGTATCTTACTGGCGACGTGCATGCGCTTAAAAGCACGATTTGCGCACCGCATGCTTTTCATTTGCACAAGCTGGCGAGCGCGCCGTATTAAGGCTCGTGCCCTACACCGCCCCGAGGGCCCTTTGTCTGCTCGGTTCGAGCGTAGCCTCACCGGAAATCCACAACTAGCGCAGGTTTCGCGAGGGTAGCGCTGGAGACCAGCGCCGCTCTGAGCTAAGACAGGCAAGGCCATGAATTCGCTTCATATTCGCTTTGCATAAAATTTCATCCCACTGGAAAAATCGCTTATAGCCAACCCACTTAGTGCGGTTCTATACAAACTACCCACATAGTTGTCCACAGCAGGTGTGGATGCCGGGAAAGTCAAGAAAAATTCGTGGCGGCAGCTGAAATTCCGATGGCATATTGCTTGCCCCTGCCTGGATGGAAGTTACAATCCACCCCCTTGCCGATTTTGAGGAGCATGTCTAGTGATCGCGATTGTAGAGGCTGCCGGCTGGCCCATCTGGCCCTTGATATTTGCATCCATCGTCGCCTTGGGCATCATCGTCGAACGCGGTTGGGCTCTGCGGCGCGACCGTGTCGTTCCTCGCACGCTACTGCCCAAGACCGTCCAGGAAGTGAAGTCCAAGGGAATCACGCAGGATTTGCTCGACCGCTTGGCGCAAGGCCCATTGCTGGCTCGCATCTTCGCGGTGGGACTACGCAATGCGAAGAGTTCCCGTGAGGTCATGAAGGAATCCATCGAGGAAGCCGGAAGGATCGCAATGCATGAGCTGGAGCGCTTTCTGACCACCATTGGCACCATCGCCTCCTTGGCACCCATCATGGGACTGTTCGGAACAGTCGTCGGAATGATCGAGATTTTTGCTTCTCAGCAAGCGGTGGGGAGTAATCCCACGCAATTGGCTCACGGTATTTCCGTGGCCTTGTACAACACGGCCTTCGGCCTTATCGTGGCGATTCCCAGCATGATCTTTTACCGCCATTACCGCGCCCATGTCGATGGGCTGGTGGTGGAGATGGAGATGCAAGCGCTGAAGCTTGTCGAGATCGTGCATGGCCAGCGCGAGCAATAGATGAATTTCCGCCGCGGGGCTCACCGCGAAGAACCCGAGATGAATCTGGTGCCGATGATCGACGTCTTGTTGGTGATCGTCATCTTCCTCGTAGTCACGACCACCTACTCCCGCTATGCCGAATTGCAGATCACCTTACCCACGGCGGACGCCAATGCGCCCACGGACCGGCCAAGGCAGATCAACGTAGCCATCACGGCGCAGGGCAAATATGTGATCGACCGGGTGGCACTCACCGCCACCGACCCATCGGTCATCGGCGCGGAACTCAAACGGGCGGCGAAGGGTAATCCCGATCCGACGATCATCATCAACGCCGACGCGACAACGACTCACCAGTCGGTCATCAACGTGATGGAAGCCGCGCGCCTGACCGGCTTTGGCAAGATTACGTTCACGACACAAAAACAGCCGCGCTAGGCTCAGCGCCTAGTCCTTTTGCCCGGGTCCTTGCTCAAATTGGCGAGCAGGACCTTCTCATCTCCCGCTGGGGCACCGCCCGAGCAGAAGTACGTGCTATAGAGTTCTTCCCGGTAATTCTCCAGGGACTTCTTCTCGATGGCTTCCCATGCGGGCTTACTCAAGCGCCGCCAGCCATTGGCGCTGGTTCCGATGGCGTAGGTCTTCCACCGCTTGGTTTCGCAATGAATGCCGGCATAGCTTACTTGCTGGCCCGCCCCGCTCGCATCGATTGCAAGAACGAACCGCACGATGCCGTCCTTGCCCGCAGATAGGGACCGCGGATCTGCCCGGTAGCCATACTTGGATGACCTTTGCACAATAAAGGGTACTAAGGACGAAGGCTCGGGAAAGGCTGGTAACTCCTTCACCTCATCCTCCATCCACGGCACCTCTGGCGCGGTCTTAAACATCGCGGAATCCCGCGCGCGGGCCGGCCACGCGTAGCACGCCAGCGCGCATACCAGGAACGCAGTGTTCACAAAACGCTGGTAGGTCACTGGTACAAGTGCGATCTGGTGAGCGGGCAAATCACTGTACCGTTATCGGCTGGCTTCACACCGAGCAACTGGTAGATGGATATCCAGCCGCGCGCGAATGCGTGGGCGGAACCGGCCATGTAGATCAACCAAACACGCAGGGTTTTCTCGCCCACCAAAGCGCGAGCCTTATCGCGCTGGGCATGCAAGCGGTCGACCCAATGCCAAAGGGTTTTGGCATAGTGGGGGCGCAAACTCTCCGCATCCCATAGTTCCAGTCCCTGGCCGGACATCTCGCGCACCACCGTACCCAGGTGCGGAAGCTCCCCGCCAGGGAATACGTAGCGATCTACGAATTCGCCGATCCCGCTACCAAGCTCGGCATCATCCAGGGAGTTGGTTGTTATGCCGTGATTCATCACCAAGCCACCGGCCTTTAGCAAGCGGTTGATCTTGGCAAAATAGCCGGGAAGATTACGCAGCCCAACGTGCTCGAACATTCCCACGCTGGCGATCTTGTCGTAGGGCCGCTCCTCGGGGACATCGCGGTAATCGAGCAGGCGCACCTCGCACCGGTCATCCAGGCCCAGGGCGCGTATGCGCTCGCGCGCATAGTCAAACTGGCCCTGGCTCAAGGTGATGCCAAGAGCCTTCACGCCGTAGTGGCGGGCCGCCCAAAGGATGAGCCCTCCCCAACCGCAGCCAATGTCGAGGAAGCGCTCGCCAGGCCTGAGCAGGAGTTTGCGGCAAATGTGGTCGAGCTTCTGCTCCTGGGCCCGGTCCAAAGAGTCGTCGGGATCCTTGAAGTAGGCGCAGGAATAGACCCTGTTTGCATCCAGCCACAGCGCATAAAAATCGTTACCCACATCGTAGTGGCGTTGGATATTCTCACGGTCTTGTCTGTGGGTGTGGCGCCACCATTTCCAGGAATGGGCTTTCTTGCGGTAGATTTGATGGCCCTGGGAGATGAAAGCCTCGCCGATACTTAGCACGTCGCGAAAATCCCCATCCAGATCGATCTGCTCTTCGACGTAGGCCTTGGCCAGGCGGCCCAAACTCGGATTGGATAGGTTGAGCAGCGCCTTGGGAGAGCGAACGGTCACTGTGATAGGGGCCGCGGTTGCGGCGTTCACCGTGCGCCCGCTCCATAGGCGCAAGTTGATAGGCACCGGTAGTGCTCTGATGCGAGACTCTACTAGCCCGACAAGCCGGTCCTCTGATGGAAGGAGAAACACGCTACGTAGTCAGTGTGTCATCGATGACCTATTCTATCGGTTCGAGCGCTTTGCGCTACCCCTTTGCTTAAAACTTGAGATCCTTGATCAAGGCATCGTGCACATCCGGAGGCACGGGATCCAAGCCGTGTCTATAGTTCGGGTGATCCACCCCCATGGCGAGGCCCCCACCCATGCCCAAGATCTTCTTCATGGCGGGGGTCAACTCGAAACGCAGAAAGTGGACGGCCGAAGTCTTGGTTTCGTTTTCTCGCTCGAGGTCTTCGTCCGCGATGGCGTAGACCCGCCCCGCCGTCCCGGCCTGCACCCATACGCGATCCTCGATACCCTTTAATCGCTGCAATTGGCGCTGGCGTTCATCCGGGTCCGGGTATTCGATCATCATGGTGGCTTTCCAATTACTGCCATCCGGGATGAGCGGGTTATAGGCATCGAGTTCACTCTGGATGCCCTCCTCCTCGAATATCTTCTCCACGCGCAGCATCTCTTGAATCTGATAGCGGATGGTCAATTCGTCTTCGAATATCAGGGTCACATGCCCGCCCAGCTGCACAGTACGGCGCTTCTTGTGGTTCAAAACCTTGGCGCGAAATTCCTTGCGGGTTTTGGCGTAAGACTCAAGTGTTAGCAAACTTTCTCTGGAAATGGCGGGCATCGGTAGCGATGGTTATAGTCCGTAGGCAATGCGAAGCAAGGAAAGGGGATGCTCCTTGCGCGCACCGGTTTCGCCCATCCCCTGCTGGATGTGGTGCCCCGCGATCGGGCAATCGGAACTCACGTATCTTGGCTCGCCGGCGGCCATCTGGCGGAACACCGGCCTGCCGATCTTCATCGATTGGTCGAAAAATTCGCGCTTGACGCCCCAGGTGCCGTCATGGCCCGAGCACCTTTCCACGGTGTTGAGCTGCGTTCCCGGTACCAGGTTCAGCACCTCCTTCGTGCGTAATCCCATGTTTTGCACACGCAGATGGCAAGGGACATGGTAGGACACTTGGCCCAGGGTATTCTTGAAATCCGTTTTCAGTAGGCCGTCGCGGTGCCGTAGCGCCAGATACTCGAAGGGGTCGAACATGGCCTCGGAGACGAGTTTCGCGTCCTGGTCCTCTGGGAACAGCAAGGGGATTTCCTGCTTGAACATCAAGGAGCACGAGGGAATGGGCGGCAGGATTGCATAACCCTCGCGAGCCAGGCGGGCTAGAACAGGAATATTGGCACGCTTCAACTTTTCGACCGCGTCCAAATCACCCAATTCGAGCTTGGGCATGCCGCAACACGCTTCCTTCTCCACCAACATGGCGGGAATTTCGTTGTGCTCCAGCACGCGCAATAGATCCTGGCCGATTCCTGGCTCGTTGTAGTTCACGTAGCAGGTTGAATAGACGGCCACTTTGCCGGGTGTATTCGCCCCCGGCTTCACTGGAAAATCCTCTCGGGGCTGGGCGGCACTGCGAAACTTTGACGCGGCGTATTCGGGAAGCACCCGGTCCTTGTGAATGCCCAGGGTGCTGTGCATCAGCTTGCGTACGGGCGCGCTCTTGTTGGCGGCGTTGACCGATTGCACCACCACGGGAATGGTAGCGAGCTTGCCCAGCGCGTCGGTGCTGGACAGAAGCTTGTCGCGAAAGCTCGCCCCCGTCTTCTTGAATTTCACCGCCTTGGCGCGCAGCATCAAATGGGGGAAATCGAGATTCCAAGGATGCGGCGGAACGTAGGGGCACTTGGTCATGTAGCACATGTCGCACAAGTAGCACTGGTCCACTACCTTCGCGAAATCTTTCTTGTCCACGCTGTCAAGTTCACCACTTTTGCTCTCGTCCACCAGATCGAACAGGGTGGGAAAGGCGTTACAAAGGCTCACGCAGCGCCGGCAGCCATGGCATATGTCGAACACGCGTTCGAGTTCATGGTTGAGCTTGGCCTCGTCGTAGTAGTCCGCGCTTTTCCAATCTATCGCATGGCGGGTGGGCGCTTCGAGACTGCCTTCACGGGTAGTCATGGAGTTCGGTGGGGGAGTAAATAAAAAAGGGCAAGAGTTTGGGGATTACCCCTCACACCTCGCCCCTTGGGACACAGCGATGAATTAATCGGCTAGGGTATCCAAGGCCTTTTGGAAGCGGTTCGCATGGGAGCGCTCGGCCTTAGCCAAGGTCTGGAACCAGTCGGCGACCTCTTCAAATCCTTCGTCGCGCGCAGCTTTGGCCATTCCGGGGTACATGTCGGTGTACTCGTGGGTTTCTCCGGCGATGGAGGCCTTGAGGTTATCACGCGTGGGTCCAATGGCAAGCCCAGTGGCGGGGTCGCCCACGGACTCCAAATATTCCAAATGACCGAAGGCATGCCCGGTCTCGCCTTCGGCGGTGGAGCGGAACACCGCTGCCACGTCGTTCTGGCCTTCCACGTCGGCCTTGTTCGCGAAGTAGAGATAACGGCGGTTCGCTTGGGATTCGCCGGCGAAGGCTGCCTTCAGATTGCCTTCGGTCTTGGTTCCTTTGAGGGATTTCATGGGTTTCTCCTGTTGGGTGCGTTGACACAATGGCCTGCCGCCCCGGTAAACGCTGGGCGATGACCTGTTCCTTGGAATCGATTAATTAGACTTGATCTAAACCGCGAAACGAGTATAGGGGCGGCTTGCTCGCAGTGTCAAATAGTAATGCAGGGCCTAACGACGTGATGATTGGTGAGCACGTAGCCCTTGGCCGCATCGATGATGACACCCGACCCAGCGCTCATGCGTGGCTCGGGGCGTTCCTGCAACCCAAAGAACCGGCGAAAGAAAGGGTCTTGCAGCAGCGGGTTATCTTCTTCGGGAGATCCGGAACTGACCGCGATGTTGACCACGGCGGGCGTCACTTCCTGGAGTAAAGGTGCCAAGGTGGGCACCTTGCCATCGGTGCCGATGGGACTTATGCCCGCTTGCGCGCAAGCGGCAAGGCCGAGGAGAGCAAAAAACTGAAGGACCGCCGTCACCGCACGCGAGCCCTTGCGCCTCGCGTACCGTTCAAATCCCTCAGGTTTGCGGTTCGAATCCCACTGGGGCGGCGGATTCCTTCTGGGCCATTTCGCGGGCAAAAGCAGGAGCAGGAGCAGGTGCGTGGTAGGACCCCTCCGCGGGTTCATGTTGCTCCGCGCCGGGAGAGTCTTCCCAAGTAAGTCCCTTGTAGTTGAATCCATTCTCTATAGTCGGTTTTACGACTTGAAAATAAGGCGAGATGTCGAAATCTCGCGGCATATATAGGCTGTAATGCCGAATGTAGAGGATCTCCCGGTTGTGATCCTTCGCATGGGGATCGGTCTTGCGGCGCTTGATGTCCGGGAGAATAGGATAGCGCACGGCGTGGAAGGCCTGCGCGATCAACGAGGAGCATATCGCCTTGCTAGGCTCCCCACTCCCCAAGGCCAGCGCGCGCCGGCGCCATTTTCTGGGCAAGGGAGGCGTGGGGAATAGGTAACGCGCCAGGTCGAACATGTTCTTCATGTCATAGGTGTGGCCGATGCGAGACAGGATATATTCCACCACGCGCCTCGTATCTTGTTCCGTCAGTTCCACGGGGCGGCATATGCGGGTGTGGAAGCTCGCATACTTGCTCAGGGGAATGGCGCATACGCCATCGAGCATGTCGGCCTCCACCAACACGGGCGGATCGGATTCGTTCTCAGGGGACTTCAGCGCATCTCCGATGTAGATCGCGGCGTGGGACCAAGTGGACTGAGAGAGGTACTTGATGGCGGCGCTGACGCGGGTGTTCCCTTCCACTAACAGTACATCCCCCGGGCGCAAAGCGGCGGCGAGCGCCGCCGGCGGCGAAGTCGCCAGCGGTTTATATTGTTTGACAGGTTGGCTAAGGTACCTCCCTAGCAGCCGCCCCATGGATCCCAGTATCCGGCTCATGTTCTTGGTATCGCCTTATCTAGCTATGTACCCGCAAATCGTCCTTCGTGTCCGGGCGAGCATTGAGCATGCCGAGGAGCGCGCGTTAAGCACCAGAGTGGTGAGCGGCTATGACATGCGCAACGCAGGCGGTTAGTTTCTTGGCGTAAGGAATGTGCAAAAACTCATTGGGCCCGTGGGCGTTGGAGCGCGGTCCCAAGACGCCGGTGATAAGGAACTGCGCCCGCGGAAATTGTTTCCCGAGCATCGCCATGAAGGGGATGGTTCCTCCCTCGCCCATCATGACGGCAGGTTTGGCGTAGAAGGTCCGCGAGGCCTCATCGAGCGCGCTCAAGAGCCAAGGGGCTGTTTGCGGAGCGTTCCACCCCGTGGCGCCCTGGTCAGGCTCGAAACTCACGCGCGCGCCGTAGGGTGGGCTGGCTTCGAGAATGCGCTTCATGTCTCGCGTGGCCTGCGCCCCGTCCAGCACGGGCGGTAGACGCAAGGACAGCTTGAGGGAGGTGACGGGACGCATAACGTTACCTGCATCCTTGATGGCGGGTAGCCCGCCGGCTCCAACCACGCAAAGATAGGGTTCCCAGGTACGCGCAAGAACGGCGCGCCGCGGATCCTCGGTCATGGGCCGCATCCCGGGGACGAAGGGAAATTTCTTCACAATGGCATCGCCGAGCACTTCGCCCGCCAATTTTGCTTGCGCAATCCGCTCGGCGGGAATCTCGCAATGAAATTCTCGCGGCAGAATTTCTCCCTTGCGAACATCCTCGATCCGGTCCAAGAGATGGCGCGCGATGCGAAAGGAAGAGGCTACGATGCCGCTGGCGTCACCCGAGTGCACGCCTTCGCTCAGAACTTCGACGCTCAATGTACCGGCCGCCAAGCCGCGCAACGACGTGGTCACCCAGAGTTGGTCGTAGTTTCCGCAACCGGAATCCAAACCGACCACTAAGCTCACTTCGCCGATACGAGCACGCAGGGCATCGAGATAAAAGGGCAAATCGTAGCTACCACTTTCTTCGCAACACTCGATCAACCCCACGCAGCGCCCGTGGGCAATGCCTTGCAGTTGTAACGCGCGCAGAGCAGTCAGCGATGCAAATACCGCGTAACCATCGTCAGCCCCGCCCCGGCCATGGAGTTTCCCGTCTTCGATGACAGGCGTCCACGGCCCCAACCCTTCGCGCCATCCTGTCATCTCTGGTTGCTTGTCGAGATGGCCATAGAGCAAGACCGTGCGGTTCGCATCTCCTGGCATCTCGAACCACAGCAAAGGTGTCCTACCGGGCAAGCGAATCACTTCGATGGCCAGTCCCGGAATCGCCTGCTGCTCAGCCCATTGCTTGGCCAACGCAACCGCGCGGTCAATGTGTCCGTGAGCCTGCCAGTCCGCGTCGAAATGCGGCGACTTGCACGGAATGCGGATGTACTCCGTCAAGCAGGCAACGATGCTATCGTCCCACTGCGCGGCGATCCAGCGTTGCGCCTGTTGCGAATCCATCGCCGCGTTTTATGGCTTCCAGGCCGAAGGGTGGCAGCGCTGGTAATTGGCTGCGTAGGGTGTCTGCGCCCCTAACTCGCGCGCGGCGTGCCATGCCCAACGCGGATCGTCCATCATGCCGCGCGCAATAGCCACCATGTCGGCCTGGTTGCCCGCGATGATGTCTTCGGCCTGTTTCGCCGATGTGATCATGCCAACCGCCATGACCGGGATAGCGGCCTCGCGCTTGATGCGCTCGGCGAGAAACACGTTATAGCCGGGGGCAAGCGGAATCTGCTGGCGGGGATCCAACTGCCCAGAAGTCACATCGAGAAAATCGCAGCCCCTGGCTTTCAATTCACGCGCAAGAATCACCGACTCCTCCACCGTCCAACCTCCCTCCGCCCAATCGGTGGCCGATAGGCGCACACCGCATGGCCTATCCGCGGGCCAAACCGCGCGCACGGCTTCAAACACCTCCAACGGAAAACGCATGCGATTGGCCGTCGTGCCCCCGCACTCATCTTCGCGTTGGTTGGAAATCGGCGACAGAAACTCATGCAACAAATATCCGTGTCCCGCGTGCAACTCCACCAAATCGAAACCAATGCGCAAAGCTCGCCGCGCCGCGTCCACGAACTGCTGCTTGACTTCGCCCAACTGCGCACGCGTGAGTGCCTTGGGCGTGTGCCATCCGGGGCCAAAGGGGATGGCCGACGGCGCCAGTGTCGTCCAGGCGCTTTCCTCCGCCGTGAGCGGTTTACTACCCTTTGCAGGCGGATGCACCGAGCCCTTGCGACCGGCGTGAGCCAATTGAATGCCTAAGTGCGCCACGCCGTACTTGCGGCAAAAATCCACCACGCGCTTGAGCGTTGTCTCGTTGTCATCGCTATAGAGCCCGAGACAGCGATAGCTGATGCGGCCCACGGCGGATACGTGGGTGGCTTCGGTGATAAGCAATCCGCCAGCACCCATGGCGAATTGCCCCAGATGCATCAGGTGCCAGTCGTTCGCGCTGCCCTCATCTGACATGTATTGGCACATGGGCGATACGACGATGCGGTTTGGAAGGCAAACCCCTCGAAGCTGAATAGGCGAGAAAAGTTGGCTGGTCATCTTCTTCGAAATTAAAAATATTAGCGGGATTGCATTGCCCACACGCCATCGTTTCCGCGGCATGCCTTCTGGCGCGAAACGTCGCGCTTGTTCCCCGCAGTCACTTCCAGGGAGAACTCTCGGCAAGCCCTGGCCCCTTGCTCATAATCGCCCAGGGGCGAAAGCAGGAAGGCCACGCCGGTTTCCTCGTTGGTCCAATGCACGGCGCGGCCCGAATCGGCCAATTCCAAGGCATGCCCAACGCAAGCCCGGTCTCTTTCATCCATGGCACGGCCGACCTGGGCGCCAATCACCGCACCCACCACGGCTCCGATGACGGTCGCTATGGCGCGGTCCTCCTCGTTGCCCACGCGCGATCCAATCACTCCTCCCACCACTCCCCCTAGTACGGCACCGACCATTTGTCGGTCACACTGGCTGCGTAGAATTCCGTAATCGCTCGGCCATTGTTTGCCCTCGTACCCCACGCGCCGCTCGTCGCGTTCCCGCTTGCGCTTGTGCTTGCGCTCGTACCGGTCATCGTCATGCGCGCGCTCGTGTTTCTTTCGCCAGCCATGGGCAGGTGCCCAGTCAGGGGGATCCGCAAACGCGAAATCGGCGCCCAGCACGCAGAACAACAGCGACATGAACCACCACTTGCTCGGTAACTTCCGTTGTGACATCAGGATCTCCATCACAGAGTTGGAAATATAGCGCCTAGGCCATTACGTACGAAGTCTTAACGGTCGTGTAGAACTCGGCGGCATAGCGGCCTTGTTCCCTGGGACCGTAGCTCGATCCTTTGCGTCCGCCGAAGGGCACGTGGTAGTCGACACCGGCCGTGGGCAAATTGACCATCACCATTCCCGCCTGGGCATTGCGGCGGAAGTGGGAAGCGTGCTTGAGGGACGTAGTGCAGATACCAGAAGACAACCCAAAGGCCGTGTCGTTGGCGAGAGCCAGTGCCTCGTCGTAGTCTTTCGCGGCGATGACGCTCGCCACTGGACCGAACACTTCTTCCCGGTTGATCCGCATATTGCTGGAGGTATCCGTGAAAAGGGCAGGTTCCAGATAGAACCCCTCGGTCTCGCGCTTGAGCAAGTTGCCACCGAAGGCAAGCTTGGCACCCTCCTTCTTGCCTTCCTCGACGTAGAAAAGATCCTGGTTGAGCTGGCTCTTGTCCACAACGGGGCCGATCTGGGTGCCTTGCTTGAGGGCGTGGTCTACTTTCAAATTGCGCAGCCGCTCGACGAGTGCTCCAACGAACTTATCGTGAATACCCTTGGTGACCACCAAGCGCGAAGACGCCGTGCAGCGCTGCCCGGTGGAATAGAAAGCTCCGTTCACGGCGCATTCGACAGCGGTATTGAGGTCCGCGTCATCGAGCACTACCAGGGGATTTTTTCCGCCCATTTCCAACTGAATTTTCTTCATCTGGGCAACGGCCTTGAGGGCGAGTTTGCGACCGGTCTCCACGGAGCCGGTAAAACTGATGGCATCCACTCTAGGGTCGTTCACGATGGCCTCGCCCACGATACTGCCACGGCCCATCACTAGATTGAAGGCGCCGGCCGGCAACCCCGCCCGCGAGATGATTTCGGCCAAGGCCCAAGAACATCCGGGCACAAGGTCCGCGGGTTTGAAGACGACGCAATTCCCATAGGCGAGGGCCGGGGCAATCTTCCACGCGGGGATGGCAATGGGGAAATTCCACGGCGCTATGATGCCCACCACGCCCATGGGCTCGCGGGTGATTTCCACGTCCACGCCCGAGCGCACCGAGGTCACGAGTTCGCCACAGCGGCGCAGCACCTCCCCGGCGAAGAACTTGAAAATATTGGCGGCTCTTACCGTCTCTCCGATGCCTTCGGGCAACGTCTTGCCCTCTTCCCGGGACAACAACATCCCAAGTTCGTCCTTGCGCGCCAAAATCTCATTGCCGATTTTCTCCAGCATGTCGGCGCGTGCCTGAACGTTGAACTGCCCCCATGCTGGCGCTGCCGCACGCGCCGCGGCCACGGCCTGCTCCGTTTGAGCAGCACCGGCTTGCGAATACTCGCCGATCGTATCGCTCAGGTCGGACGGATTGGTATTCTTCGTCCAGGTCTCGCCCGTAACCCACTGGCCATTGATGTAGTTGGAATGCTGTTGCGTAGGCATAGCCGGTCCCCTCAAAAAATCAGGGAGAGATGCTAGCAGCTTGGCGCGCACGCTTCACCGGCGCGCAACGTGCGAGAATCGCTCTGGCCGTAAATTGAATGTCACCTTGAAGACCGTTAGCCCACACCACTTCCTCTCAGCGCGCCCGGCCGTCGAAAGCCTGCGCGCCTCCAAAATTCGCGAAGTCGCCGACGCGGGAATGGGTCTGGAAGACATCATCGCATTTTGGTTTGGCGAACCCGATGAGACCACCCCGGAATTCATACGCCAAGCCGGCATCGATGCCATTAACGCGGGCGATACCTTTTACACCCAAAACTTCGGCATCCCCGAACTGCGTGAGACCATCGCCGGATATGTGTCGGGGCTGCGTGCTCCCGTCTCCCCCGGCGAGGTGGCGGTGACCAATTCTGGAATGTCCGCCTTGATGCTCGCCACCCAAGCCCTGGTGGGGCCTGGGGACCGCGTGGTGATCGTGACGCCGCTGTGGCCCAATTTGGTGGAGATCCCCAAGATCATGGGCGCACAGGTAGTCACCGTCCCCTTGAGCTTCCACCGAGAAGGATGGCAGTTGGATCTGGATCGCTTGACCGATGCGCTGGTTCCAGGCACACGGGCGCTGTACATTAATTCGCCCAACAACCCCACGGGCTGGACTCTTGCTCCCGCGCAGCGCGATGCCATTGCCAGCCACTGCCGCGAACACGGGATTTGGATTCTCGCGGACGATGCCTACGAGCGTTTGTACTATGCGGGAGCACCTGCCCAGCGCGCAGCTCCGTCGTTCATGGACATGCGTGACAGCGGCGACCGAATAATATGCGCCAACACATTTTCCAAATCCTGGTTGATGACGGGATGGCGCCTGGGATGGCTTGTTGCCCCCAAACCGTTGATGGAACCATTGAGCAAGCTTATCGAATACAACACCTGCTGCACACCCGGATTCGTCCAACGCGCGGGAATCGCCGCCATTCGCCATGGTGAACCCGTGGTGGCGCGCACCCTTGAGCGCTTTCGGCTCGCGCGCGACGTGTTGCTTCAACGCCTACAGTCCATGCCCGGCGTCGAGGCGGCCATTCCGCCGGGCGCCATGTACGCTTTTTTCCGGGTGCACGGTATGACAGACAGCTTGGCTTTCTGTAAGCGCATGGTGAGGGAATTCGGCCTTGGATTGGCGCCCGGCGCCGCCTTTGGACCCGAAGGCGAAGGTTACCTGCGCTGGTGTTTTGCCGCCGCACCCGAGCGGCTGAGCCTAGGGATCGTGCGCTTCGAGAAAGCGCTCCAGGCAATGTCCTCACACAGATAGTCATGTCCTATAACTCGCCTCCTTCGAAACACGACGCCGCCGCGTGGGTCATCACGGGCACGCTGCTCGTGACCGCCTTGGTCTTTCATCTTCTGCCGGCGTTGCTGGCGGGCCTGCTGGTCTACGAACTGGTGCACATGCTCGCACCCCGCTTACGCCTATGGCGCCTGAGTCACGATACGAGCAAGATCATCGCGGTAGCGGTTCTTTCCACGATCGTGGTGTTAATCCTCACGCTGCTGATCGTGGGAATGATGACCATGCTCAGACGCGAAGCCGGAAGCCCGGAAGAGTTGCTCAAGCAGATGATCGGTATTCTCGACGGCGCGCGCTTGCGGCTTCCTGACTGGGCAGCCCAAGGGCTTCCCGCCAATGTGGATGAACTACGCACTAGTTCCGTACATTGGTTGCGCGAGCACACTCAGGATTTGCAACAAATC
>JBJXGQ010000079.1:0-5383 GCA_046160525.1 Burkholderiales bacterium | reverse complement strand
CATTCACGCGGAGGGCTTTTGTCAGCAGGCTCTGAGCAGACAGGTTGCTGGTGAGGGCGAGGACACCAACATTTGCCCAGCGCCAGTTCTTTGTCTCCAAATTCCCACGTAACGCGGCCCCATAGGCACCAAAGGCTTTCTGAAGTTCGCCGCAGAAGTCCAAGGCAATCGCGGCACTGTTTGCGAGGTAGGAGGCATCCGAGGCAGTCACGTCCTTCGGCAGTGCGTCCCAGCCTGACGGAAAGAAGGGGCGCAGCAGCGAGAGCGTTTCCACGTGGGCTTCGAGATTGAACGAGAGAGCACGCGCCAAGTCACCCAGGTAGGAAGCCGCCGCCTGTTGGTGGTGGCCGAGCTTGAGCAGGGTTCGGACGACCTGCAGGCCGTTCTCAACGTCCTCCATTGTCTTGGCTTGCTCATAGGGGTTGTGTGGCAGGGAGGCATAATGATCCACCACGCGCTGGCCGTAGCGTTCCTTGTCCTCGGCCTTCATGCTGCCAACGGCCACACCGCGGACCACGGGATGCAGGTCATACCGTTGCGTCCGGCCTTCATATTGCAGCAGGCCGCGATGTTCGAGATCCTGCATCGTCTTGGCCAGCTTCTTCGGAGCCTCGCGAACCGTTGCTGAGTCGCGCCAGGCATTCATAGCGTGCTCATTGGTCTTCCGCTGGATGAGGGCAGCGCCATACTGCCGCCACAGTTTCGTTTGTTCTTTTTTTGGCAATTCATTAAACCCCACCAAATGATCGTTCAGCGAATAAAGTTCGCTCTCTGGATTCGTTGGAACCTCCACTTTCTCCGGTTCCGGCGGCAGGTGGGGATTGAAGGCGGCGACGGTGTCGTAGTCCACAGCGTCGCTGAGCAGGGCGAGGGTGGAGAGGAGCTGGCGGCTGGCGGGCTCCAGCGCATCGAGCGCGGCGCGCAGAATGTGGTTGCGGCTCTGGATGAGGTCGAGGCTGGCGAGGTTCAGCTTGGCCCCGTAGTCGGGGTCGGCGGCCCAGCCGTCGAAGTCGCCCCGGTGCGGACCGGGTGAGTTGATGAGGCCGGCGAGGACGCCGATGACGAGTGGATGATTCGCGCAGTAGTTCGTGAGGTAGTAGCGGATGTCGGCGGAGGTCCCTTGGACGCCGCAGGAGCGCAGCAGCGCCTCGGCATCCGGCTCGTCCAGTCCCGGCAGCAACAGCGGCTTCACGCCGGGGAGGGGAATGCCGACCTGATTCAGCAGCACGCGCGGGATGAGCCGGGAGCTGATGAGGATTTTCGACGGCGCGGCGGCGGCGAGCGCGCGGATGAGATCGGTGTCCTCGTCGCGGATGGCGTCGCAGGGATTGCGGTTGAGGATTTTGTCGGTGGGGCGGTGCACCTCCTCGTCGCGGACTTCGGAGGCATCGAAGCGGTGGTACGCCACGAGCACGCGCTCCAAGCCATCGAGTATGAGCAGCCAGGGCCGCTGGTGGAGCTGGGCCAGCAGGTCTTTGCGCAGGTCCACCATGGGCCATTTCGCAAAGGTCTCCAGCGGCTGGCCCGTCATGTAGGCGAGCGCCTGCTGGCAGAAGCCGCGCATGATGGCACCCTTCTCATAGAACGAATACCAAAAACGCCCGGCCCAGTCGCGGACGGTGGTGGCGTAGAGTCCTTGTTCGTCTTTGGCCCACTGCCAGGTGAGCATGCTCTTGCCACTGCCGCCGATGGCTTCAAAGAGCAGAACGCTTGTGGGGTCGGAGGGCTTGGCCCAGTCGCTAAGAGTCTGAAGCTGCGCCGCACGACCGATAAAGGTGTTACGGCCAATGTAGTCGCGCTCGGCGTAAAAGGCGGGGGGATTTTGTGGGTGGCTAACTTGAGAATCATTCGGCGCACTAACACTAGCCATCGAGCTTGGCGAGCTAGCCAGAAACACTAGAGCTTCAATTATCCGGGCACGTAAGTCATCAGGTGATTTGAACTCGGCGCAGAAACGCTGGTCTCTAACTCTGCGTTTGAATTGGGTTAAACGCTCTTTCTGTTTGGGGTTCCTTTCAAACGAGTCCGCGGTAACTGGGTGGTCAACGTGCATAGTGAACGCCAAGACTGGCAGTCCCCGCTCAACCGCATGGTTAAATTCCATTTCCGTGAACGAGATTCCGTCACGATCGGAGATAGAACCATAACGGTTGCCCAGGATGAAAATGCAGAGGTCGGCTTCGTCGATCAACTCGTTCAATCCAGCCGCAATGTCTGCTCCGACAGTCAGAGAGTGTTCCCACATAATCGGTATCACTCCAGCCCGCAGGCATGCGTCTTGCGCTGCTTTACGGTGTTCCACCAATTCACTTGTCGAACTGATGAATGCCTTGCGTGTCGGTCGGGAGATCCCTGCTGTGGTTCGAGATGGCTCTCGGACGCTTGATAATTCAAACGGCCGAGCAAGCGTGACGCACACGAAGTCGTCACTGGTCCTG
Organism: Burkholderiales bacterium; assembly: GCA_046160525.1. Classification (GTDB taxonomy): domain Bacteria; phylum Pseudomonadota; class Gammaproteobacteria; order Burkholderiales; family SHXO01; genus SHXO01. The sequence goes on along the minus strand of JBJXGQ010000079.1, from coordinate 2,945 downwards.
AATAGAGGAAGAGCCAATCCTCCCGAGGTCATCACGCGGCGCATTCGTTGAATGCCACTTGCATTCAACTCGGCCAGTGTCATGCACTGAAAAATTCCGGCGATCACTGGGTTCCGCCTGAATGGGCGAAGGCTTTGATTGGGACTATTCAAAAGTTCGATCGGAACCTCTTTCAAAAGCAGGCCGTAACTCGGGATTTCAACTTTGTCGGGATACACATCGATCCGAGTCGGCTGATCTTGAAGCACCTTCGATTCGTAGTCGCGATGCACCAAGGCATTTGCCAACGCTTCCCGCAGCACGATTTCAGGAATCTCAAGATCGTCACGTGTGTCGGTACCGATTTGCCCTCGTCGGCGCAGAACGGAGCCACCCGTCAACCATGACATCCCTTTCTTGTAGAGGAGTAGTAAGTTTCCTCGGGCTAACGAAAGTGGCGCTCGCTCTCCGCCACGTTCCGAACCGTCGTGAATCGCCATTTGAAGCGTGCAGCATCCAGACTTGTCCGTGAGTAGCTGCGCGGGGGCAAAACAGAGGAGCGCTCCGAGCGTAGGACGACCGGCGTAAAGACATCCGAGGTTTTCCAACTGCTCAGACACAGCCGGATTGCTTCCATCTCTACCTTTCTTGAGGTCCGCGTTCAAGTCTTGCGAAAGCGGTTTCGCGAGGAGTTCTTTGAGCGAGTCGTGATCGAGTTCATCCAAGGATCGTGTTAGCACCGGCTGCCGGTCGTAGCTGAGGTGACTGTGGTCACCGAGAAACTTGGCGGGGAGAACCTCCGGCGGGATTGTGTCTTTATTGGCTGGCTCGCATTTCAAGAGGCTGACGACGGCGTTGCTCAATTGCTCGACCGCAAGTGTCGTGAGGTGCGCCGCGTCCTTGTATTTTTCCATTGGGCGCAGCGCCTTTGAATTGGGGGCATTCCAATCCTTCACAAGCTCGTCTCGCTTGGTAACCAAGTCCAACCACTTCGCGATCCTGCCCGCGTCATTTAGGTCCGGTGGCGAATCCGTCGGAAAGAACGCCAGGACAGGAATTGGCGGGTTCTCTCGATTCCTCGATTGATTGAGTTCGTCCCACGAGACCGTGCCTATCCTTTCTTTGAAAACAAAGACGGCAATGTTTGCTCGCTTGATCGCTTCCGCGACCACTTGGTCCTGTCCGCCAACGACGGGCAGCCCGTCTTTGCGCCATTCCCAAATGCGGACGCTCTTGAACGGTATCTCTGCGGAGACACTCAAGTGCTGGTCAAGTAGCCGTTGCAGATCTCTTTCCAAACCGTAGATCGCGTCGGCAAGGGTGTCCGCGTCGCTGCTATGTCCAAGAAAGATGAGCAGCACTTCCGGGCCGTGTTTTTGTGATGCGACAGCGCTCATAGATGACTTATCCTCAGCAGATTTAGGCGACCGCGTGGTCTATGAAACCGGCGTTGATGATCACTTTACCCATTTCCGCTTCTCCCGATTCATTGCTGGGCATTTTGCTGTTGCCCAGCACGAAGCCCGCGATGTCGTTCGGCGACAGGTGGTGGATGAAGTGCTGAATCCAGGCGTAGTTGGCGTTGCCGACGGGCGGGTCGCCGAAGGAGAAGCGTTTGTCGCCGCGGAGCAGTGGGCCGGAGTAGTCGGAGACGTTGAACGGCGGATTGGCGAGGACGAAGTCGGCCTTGAGGTTGGGGTGCTGCGGGCGGAGGAACGTGTCGGCGGGGGCGGGGCCGAGGTTGGCTTCGATGCCGTGGATGACGAGGTTCATGTGGGCCAGTCGCCACGTCGTCGGGTTGGACTCCTGACCGAAGACGGAGACGTCGGTGCGGTTGCCGCCGTGAGCTTCGACGAACTTTTCGGACTGGACGAACATGCCGCCGGAGCCGCAGCAGGGGTCATAGACGCGGCCCATGTCGGGCGCGAACATCAGGATCAACACGCGGGCCGCGCAGAGCTGTCGAAAGTCGAGTCGTTCAATCATCGGTGCGTCTCCCGCGTTTGGGGCGTTTGGGCGATTTCTGCACTTCACCTTCGATCTTCTTTAACTCGTCGATGGCGTCCTGGAAGTGGTGATCGACCGGCTGCGGGAGTGCGGCTTGTGTGGCACCGTATTTTTCGAACTCGAATTCTGCTTTCAAGCGGGCGGTTTCGTGCGACACCTTCCCCGTGTGCGTCAGGATTGGCCGATCCGAACTCTTCAGGAAGTCTTCCAGCTTGGTGATCCAATCGGCCATGTGCATGGGTCGCTTGCTCTTCGCTTGCAGTTCCGCGTATTCGAGATAAAGGCTCACAATGCGATTGAGAACGTCCAGTTCCTCTTCGTCGAGATAGTTCTTGGCGATGGAGACATCGGGCTTTCTCACCGGACCGGCCGGGGCATTTTTCCAAGCCGTCAGTCCCATGTGCGGTTTGTCGGCATCGGCGCGAGCCGCGACAACTTCGGCGCCGGTGTGCCCGTGGGCGGCCCAGTGCATCTTGTTCTGCACGGTTTGGAAAAAGAGAGACGAAGCCTCCGCGCGTGGGTCATAGTCGATGCTGGTGGCGTAGATGTCGAGAATCTTTTGATAGAACATCCGCTCAGACGAGCGAATGTCGCGGATGCGGGCGAGAAGTTCGTCGAAGTAATCGGCACCGAGCGTGCGGCCCGCCTTGATCCGCTCGTCGTCCATCGTGAACCCCTTGACGAGGAGTTCAGCGAGACGCGCCGTCGCCCACTGACGAAACGCCGTGCCGCGAGCCGAGCGGACGCGGTAGCCGACGGCGAGAATGGCTTCGAGCGAGTAGTGCTCGACGTTGCGGGAAACGTCACGGGTGCCTTCGCGTTGAACTATTAAGTAATGCTTAATAGTTCGATCCGGCGGGAGTTCCCCCTCTTCGTAAATCGCTTTCAGGTGTTGATTTACGTTCGGCACGGTCACGCCGTAAAGCTCGGCGATGAGCTTCTGCGTGAGCCAAACAGTG
>JBJXGQ010000078.1:0-4292 GCA_046160525.1 Burkholderiales bacterium | reverse complement strand
GGTTGGCCGATCGATGGACCCACGCGGTCCGCAATGGCGCGCGCCAACACCCCGGCCGCGCCGCCAGCGGCATAGGGAACGATCAGCCGGATGGGCTTGGTCGGGAAAGACTGTGCGGCGGCGAATGTTGTCGCACACATCAGCGCGACGCCAACCGCAACCATCGACAATCGATTTCTCGCGAAATTGGTCACCATGGCTCGACTATGCCACGATCGAAACAGTCCGCATAGAACTCAGGCCGCTTCTTCCCTTCGCGCGGGAGCAATTCGCCGATGGCGATGCGGATCGTGTCCTGGACGGTGTCGAGAAGCGGCCGTTGGCCCAGTGGGGCGGCTTCTTACCGCGGCGCAGCGACTCGTGGCTGGATGTCGGCTTCCGACCCGAAGCCGTCAGAAGTGGCCCCACTCGTTTAGACAGCTCCGGGGGTGTTTATAAGTGCAATCCCGGCGAGTTGAGGGATATCCACGGCGGCGTGCGCGTGGCGCAAGCCACGCCAAAGAGCGCGCGCCGCGGTGGGTATCCCGGGTCCCGTCATGCCGCCGCCATCATTGTCTGAGTGACGAAGTATGCCGCATCGGGGGTGCGCCCTTTGTGCGCCCGGTGCGGCCGGCGGCCGTTGTAGAACTCGATGTAGCGCCCGATCGAGGCGCGCGCCTCGCTCACCGACTCGTAGGCCCGCAGGTACACCTCCTGGTACTTGAGAGTCTTCCAGAAGCGTTCGATGAATACGTTGTCGCGCCAGCAGCCCTTGCCGTCCATGCTGATTTGGATCTCGTGATGCTTGAGCACCGAGATGAATTCCGCGCAGGTGAACTGGCTGCCCTGGTCGGTGTTCACGATCCTCGGTACGCCGTGGCGACGAATCGCCTCCTCCAACGCCTCGACGCAGAAGTCCGCCGTCAGCGTGTTCGAGAGCCGGAATGACAGAATCTTGCGGCTCGCCCAGTCCATCACCGCCACCAGATACACGAACCCGCGCTTCATCGGGATGTATGTGATGTCCAGCGCCCAGACGTGGTTCGATTCCTCGATCGCGACGTTCCGGAGCAGGTAAGGGTGAATCTCGTGACCTGGCCCGCGCTTGCTGGTCGACTTCCTCCTCACCAGCGCCTCGATTCCCATCCGGGCCATCAGCGTGCCGATGTGCTTTCGGCCTGACGTGAACCCCTCGGGCCTGAGCAGGTCGCGCAACGTCCGGGCGCCCGCGATTGGATACTCCAGGTGCAGCTCGTCGATTCGGCGCATCAGCGCCAGTTCAGCCTCCGATACCGGCCGCGGCACGTAGTACACCGCCGCGCGCGATATCTCCAGTAACTGCGCCTGCTTCGTGATCGGCAGTTCGTGCTTCGGGTCGATCATCGCTTTACGCTCAGCATGCCCGCCTTGGTGAGCGCGCCTTCCAAAAAATCGTTCTCCAGCGCCAGCTGCCCGATCTTCGCGTGCAGTGCCTTCACGTCCACCGGCGCCTCGTCCTTCCTGCGCGGCCCGTCGAACACCTCCGCCGCCCGCTCAAGCAGCTGCTTTCGCCACTCCGTAATCTGGTGCGGGTGCACCTCGAACTGCTGGGCAATCTCCGCCAGCGTCTTCTCGCCTCGAATTGCCGCCAGTGCAGCCCGCGCCTTCAACTCCGCCCCATGATTCCTTCTCGGCCTTCTCGCCATCGTCCTCTCCGTCCATACGGGCGGTTCCGCCGCCCCTCCGGGCCGAGATTACACTTACCGGGCTGTCTAAATTTTTGGGGCCACTTCTCAGGAAATCAACAGTAGGAGATGCAGATGTTCAACGGTAACACTGATAAGGAATGGGAGAAATTTGGTAAGAACGATCCATATTTTGGTGTTCTTACCCATGACAAATTTCGTAAAATCAACCTGACGGATGAGAATAAAGAAGAATTCTTCAGGTCTGGATTTAATCATATTGATAACGTTTTAGAAAAAATCAGGCGTCACATCGACCAAACTTTTACGATCAAGAAAGCGCTTGATTTTGGGTGTGGGGTTGGAAGGTTGGTCATTCCGCTTGCGAATGTTGCACTTGAAGTTACTGGTGTTGATGTTTCTGATTCCATGTTGAATGAGGCTAAGAAGAATTGCGAAGCGCGATCCTTAAAAAATGTAGTCCTTGTCAAATCTGATGACAACCTTTCGCTATCAAATGACAAATATGATTTCATACATTCTTTTATTGTTTTTCAACACATACCGGTAACAAGAGGGGAACGTATATTCGAAAATCTCATTGCACACCTTGAAAGTGATGGTATCTGTGTTGTGCATTTCACATATGCCAAGACTTCTACAATCAGAAAAATAATTCAATTTATGAAGAAATACGTTCCACTATCAAGTGAAATACTCAATTTGATAATGGGGCAAAGGGTTTTTGCTCCCCAAATGCAGATGAATGCTTATGATGTCAATCGCCTGTTCTTAACAATGCAGAAGGCTAATGTCTTCGGCTGCTATTCCGAATTTACAAATCACGGGGGTGAGTTAGGCATTGTTGTCTATTTCAAAAAGCCAAGAATGGCATAACAATGCGTTGCACCGGACGGCGATTCCGCTGCGCTTCAGTGCCGTCGGTGAGCTTGATCGTTAAGCCAAGGCTCTACTGAGACGACCCTCCGCGAACGTCGGCTACTGGCCGGAAGCCGTCGTTGGCCCAGTCGGGCGGTTTCTTACCGCGGTGCAGCGATTCGCGGCTGGATGTCGGCTTCCGACGGCGGGCTCAACCGGTCGATGCAACACCTTCTAATCTTGCTGGATAGGGGGTGTGTATGGCGGTGGTTGCACGGATCTGGTTCACGCCAAAGCAGAAGGCTGAGCTGTGGGAACGCTGGAGAGCCGGTCAATGCGTGTCTGACATTGCCCGGGCGCTTGAGAGGAGAAACAAGAGCGGGGTGCAGCGCATCCTGGCGCTGGGTGGCGGGATCTCGCCACCGGTGCGGCGACGGGCCGCAGGAGCGCTCAGGCCGCGGGAGCGCGAGGAGATCTCGCGGGGCATAGCGGCGGGCTGGTCGATGCGCAGAATTGCAGCGAGCCTGGGACGCGCGGCATCGACGGTGAGTCGGGAGGTCAAGCGCAACGCCGGGCGAGGCGCCTACCGCGCAAGCGAGGCCGACGCCTGCGCCTGGGCGCGCTCGCTGCGCCCCAAGCGCTGTCGCCTGGCTAGCCATGCACGGCTACGATGGCGCATTGCCCAGAAGCTGGCGCTGCAGTGGTCCCCCGAGCAGATCTCGGGGTGGCTAAAGCGAGACTTCCCGGCCCAGGAAGGGATGCAGGTGTCCCACGAGACCATCTACCGCAGTCTGTTTGTGCAGGCCCGTGCCGTGCTCAAGAAGGAGCTCATCGGGCACCTGCGCACGGCAAGGCAGATGCGCCAGGCCAAGGGCGGCACGATGAAGAATGGACTGGGCTCCATCGCGGATGCCGTTTCGATTCGGGAGCGGCCTGCTGAAGCCGAAGATCGAGCCGTGCCCTGGCACTGGGAAGGCGATCTTCTGTCCGGGGCGAACAACACCCACATCGCGACGCTGGTTGAGCGTCACACGCGCTTCGCGATGCTGATCAAAGTTGACGGCAAGGACACGGCCACGGTGGTCAATGCGCTCGCCAAGCACGTGCGCCGGCTCCCCGCACAGCTTCGCCGTTCGCTCACCTGGGATCGCGGCAAGGAGATGGCCGATCACAAGCGCTTTACGCTCGCGACCGACGTCAAGGTCTACTTCTGCGATCCGCGAAGCCCCTGGCAGCGCGGCAGCAACGAGAACACCAACGGTCTGCTGCGTCAGTACTTCCCTAAAGGCAAGGATCTATCGATCTACCCACAGGCCTACCTCGATAAGGTCGCCAAGCGATTGAATCAACGACCGAGGCAGACCTTGGGTTTCGCTTCGCCTGCCGATAGACTTGCTGAAGTGTTGCATTGACCGGTTGAGCCCGCCGCCGGAAGCCGTCATTCGGCTCGCACGGGCGAATTTCTACGGCAGTGCAGCGAACGGTAGGCGGATGTCGGCTTCCGACCCGAAGCGGGCGCCGGATGCGCGTTCCAACAATTGCAGAGCGCTTCTGGACAAGCCCCGTTTTTCCTAGATTGCTTCTAGTTTTGCAATCGCCTCCAGCAACGACTTTTCGGCCTCATTGGCAACGCTCTCCAACATGGTCACGTAGCTATCGAGGTTTTCAAGGGGAAGTCCGAACTCTCTCGCTCTGATAAAGCCGTGCACACCTTCACGAAGCGCATACAACCCGGCTTCCAGACGACCTATTTTATCCATCAGCTCGGGG
>JBJXGQ010000077.1:0-19647 GCA_046160525.1 Burkholderiales bacterium | reverse complement strand
CCGTCGCGCCCGTCGGGCGCGAAGATGCCCAGGCTCACGTCCTTTGCATCGGCGATGTGATTCAAATGCGAGTGGTCCATGGCGCCCGGATGAAAGGCGGTGATCTGGTTGTCCGCCAAATCGGTGGTGATGAAGGCTTGGGCTGTGTAGGTGTTCTTCACTTCCTTGACGTGATCGCGCCGCAGCCCGAGGCGCTCAAGGCGGTAGGCGTAAGGTTGGTAGTCATCTCCCACCGCCGCCATGATCAGCGGTTTTCCGCCAAGGAGTTTCAAGTTGTAGGCGATGTTTCCGGCGCAGCCGCCGAACTCGCGGCGTAGCTGCGGGACGAGAAAAGCCACGTTCAGGATGTGAATCTGGTCGGGCAGGATATGGTTCTTGAAGTGATCGCGAAACACCATGATGGTGTCGTAGGCGAGGGAGCCGCAAATGAGCGTATTCATGTTTTTCGCGAGAAAGCAAACGGGTGGCGGAGCGCTCTATTGTATCGGCGGGGGGATGATGAGTTCCACTTCGATCTCGTCGCCGCCATTCTGGACAAACCCAAGCTTCCACGCCGCCACGTAGGATAAGTCGATCAAGCGCCCGGAGTGGAAGGGGCCTCGGTCGTTGACGCGTACGACCACACTGGCACCCGTGCGAAGACGCGTCACGCGGACATAGCATGGAATGGGCAAGATGGGATGGGCCGCGCTCATGGCGAACATGTCGTAGATTTCCCCCGATGCCGTGGGCTTTCCGTGATAGCGCCGCCCGTACCAACTCGCGCGGCCGCGTGCGCGATAGGGCTTGAGCTGCGTCATGGGTACGAATTGTTTGCCCAGCGCCGTGTAGGGTTTGCTCGCGGAAGTGCGCAGCGGCTCGGGCTTAGGTTGAGCGTCGGGTATGTCTTCTAGGTTGCCCGGTGCTTGCGCCGGCGGTCCGTCATCCAGGTAATAACCGCCGGGCCGCCGGGGCGCATCGGTACCGCAGCCGGCAATGATGCATGCGACCCACGCGGCAGTGAACCACGCCCAAAACGGCCGCGGCATCAACTTTGAACTAAGCGCTTGTGGGTGTGAATGCTCATCAAGATTCCCATGCCGAACATGATGCTCACTAGCGAAGTTCCACCATAGCTAATAAGCGGCAGGGGAACGCCGACCACGGGGAGAATTCCGCCGACCATGCCCATGTTCACGAACACATAGATGAAAAAAGTTAGGGATATGGCGCCGGCTAGTAAGCGCGTGAACAAAGTGGAGGCATTGAAGCTGATGAATAGCCCCCGGCCGATCACGAATATATACAAGCTTATCAAAATCAAATTTCCGAACAATCCGAACTCCTCGCCGAACACCGCGAAGATGAAATCCGTGCTGCGCTCAGGCAAGAAATCCAGGTGTGCCTGGGTCCCATTAAGCCAGCCCTTGCCGAAAACCCCACCCGAACCTAGGGCGATACTGGCTTGAATGGTGTGATACCCGGCCCCCAGGGGATCTTGTGAAGGATCGATCAAAGTGAGAATCCGCCGCCGTTGGTAATCGTGCATGAGAGACCAAAGCACCGGCATGAAGGCCATGGCGGCCACGGCGAGCCCAATCAAGACCTTCCAACTGAGTCCTGCGAAGAAGATGACGAAAAATCCGGCGGCGGCAATCAGTACCGCCGTACCCAGATCTGGCTGGTGCGCCACCAGCAACACGGGCACCAACACCATGATCGTCGCGATGCAGTAGTCGCGAAACCGCAGAATTGCCTCGTAGCGGTCGAAGTACCACGCCACCGCGAGTGGCACGGCGATCTTCATGATCTCGGAAGGTTGAATGTTGGCCACGCCGACATTGAGCCAGCGTTGCGCGCCGTTGATGATCTCGCCCTTTACTTCAACGGCAACCAACAGCAGGAGCCCGATGAAATAGATGGGTAAAGCCACGCGCATCAAGTAGTGCGGGGCGATGTTGGCGGCGGCCCACATGACGCCCACGGCGATCAGCAAGTTGGTGAGCTGGCCGATCACCCTGGGCAGGGTTGCGTTCGACGCGCTGTACAACACCACCAGACCCGCGAGCACCAATGCACCCAACCCTATCAGCAGGTACTTGTCCAGGTGGCGCCCGAGGTAAGCCAGGATGCGATTAATCATGTTCAGGTTCCTCTGGAGCGATGACCGGCTCGGGCTCGGGCTCCTTGCCTAGGATGTAGTAGTCGAAAACCTTACGCGCGATGGGGGCGGCGGTGGATCCGCCATGGCCCCCGTTCTCCACCAAAATGGCGAGCGCGATGGTGGGCGCATCGGCAGGCGCGAAGGCGATGAACAGGGCATGGTCACGAAAGCGTTCCTCGATCTTGGTTTCGTCGTACTTCTCGTTTTTCTTCATACCGATGACCTGCGCCGTGCCGGTCTTGCCCGCGATGGAATAGGGCGTATTCATTCCCGCTTGCGCCGCCGTGCCTCCGGGGCGCATCACATCGGCCATGGCGTCGCGCACCAAGGCGTAGTTCTCGGGTTTGAGTTCGAGCTTGCCGATGGGTTCTATCTCAAGGGAGGTGAGCTGGTTGGTGCGGCTATTTTGTACGTGCTTGACCAGATGCGGCCGGTAGATCGCGCCATGGTTCGCCAGTATGGCGGTGGCCTGGGCTAACTGCAGCGGAGTGGCGAGGTTATATCCCTGGCCGATTCCCACGGATATCGTATCCCCGCCAAACCACTTTTGTTTGAGTCGCCGTTGCTTCCATTGTTGTGAGGGCAAGAGGCCGCCGCTTTCGCCATGGATGTCGATGCCGGTAGCCTTCCCAAACCCAAATTGGCCGATGAATTCGTGTATGTGATCGATGCCCAGGTCCTGGGCCAGTCCGTAGAAATAAGTATCGCAGGACACCACGATGGCCCGGTGCATATTGACGGTTCCGTGCCCGCCCTTTTTCCAGTCGCGGAAGACGTGCCCGCCGCCGCCCAGCACGAAGTAACCAGGGTCGCCAATGGAAAACCCCGGCGTGCGTTTGCCCAGTTCCAGGCCCGCGAGCGCCATGAAGGGTTTGAAGGTGGACCCCGGCGGATAGACACCTTGCAGCGCGCGGTTATTGAGCGGATGGTCAGGCGAATTGTTCAAAGCATCCCAATTCTGCGGGTCGATGCCTTCCACGAAAAAATTGGGATCGAACCCGGGTTTACTGACCAGGGCGAGTACGCCGCCGGTGGCAGGTTCGATAGCGACCAGAGACCCGCGCCGGTCGCCGAATACACGCTCGGCAACTTGCTGCAACCTGGCGTCCACGGACAACAATAAGTTATTGCCGGAAACAGGCAAAGTGCGGCGCAAAGTGCGAACAGCCCTGCCGCCGGCATCGGTTTCCACTTCCTCGAAACCCGTGGTGCCATGTAGTTCGTGCTCGTATTTGTCCTCCAACCCCGCCTTGCCCATGTAATCCGAGCCTGCGTAGTTGGTGGCTTGGCCCTTCTCTTCCTGGCGCGCCTTGTCCGTCTTGGTGAGCCGCCCCATGTAACCCACGATATGAGAGGCCACCTCGCCATTGGGGTAATGCCGGAACAAGCGGGCCTTGATCTCCACGCCTGGAAAGCGGTAGCGGTTCACGGCGAAGCGGGCGATTTCCTGGTCGTTGAGGCGGGTGCGAATGGGCAGGCTCGCGAATTCGTGAGTTTCCTCGGAAACCTTGCGGAAGCGCTTGCGGTCTCGCGCAGTGATCTCCACCACGTGGGACAACTCGGCAAGCAGGGCATCGACATTTTCCACTTGGCTGGGCGTGATTTCTAGCGTGTACCCCGCGTAGTTGTGGGCCAGAACGGCACCATTTCTATCGAGGATCAACCCGCGGTTGGGGACGATGGGCAAGATGGAGATCCGGTTGTTCTCGGCCAGCGTGTGGTAGTAGTCATGCTGAATGACTTGCAGGTAGAAAAAGCGGGCAGCCAGGCCAGCGAAAGCCGCGAGAATCGTTGCCGCCGCCACGACGATGCGGAACTGGAAATTCTCCAGGTCGCGCTGGGTATTTCGAAGCTCTACGTTTCGGTTCATGCGGCGTTACTAGACCGCGTCCCGCTCATTGGATTGGCGCAAGGGTATGCGCAGCACGGTGGTGAGCAGCGGCCAAAGGGCGGCTCCCGTCACACTTGGCAAGAAGTAATAAAAACCGGGGAAGTCACTTCCGGCAACTATCCGCACGATGAGCGTGACGACTTGGGTCAACAGCAGGATCACCAGTACGTGCACGATTTGGTAGGCAAGCGGAAACATGATGATGCGGCGGTGAAAGACCCCGGCCAGATAGAGCATCAGCGTATAGGCGAGCGCGTGCTCGCCGAACAAACTGCCGTTGGCCACATCCATGAATAGGCCCAGTAACCAAGCCGAGGTAAATCCCAGGCGGTAGGGGTGATAAATGGTCCAATAGATGACCATCATGGCAATGAGATCGGGTTTCAGCCGTGTGATCAGTTCTGGCGCCGAAAGCAAGTTGAACAGCGCCCCGGCGAGGATCGTCAGCGCGATATAGCTCATGCGCGCGGGGCGCAATAGCTCCGGGGGCTGGGCGGCCGGTGTACTCATGCTGAACCCGAACTTCATCGTTCCACCTTGGGTGCTTTTTTCCCGGAGAGCCGCTTGGACTCGTTCGCGAAGGGATCTTCTGTAGGTTTGTCGCCCGCTTCGATCACCATGACTTGCAACGCGCCATAGACACCTGTGAGCGGTACGCAATTGATGCGCGCGAAGGCATACGCTACGTCGCGCTCGACATTGGTGACCTTGGCAACGGGCAGCCCGGGAGGGTAGGTGCCGTCGATCCCCGAGGTGACCAAGACATCGCCGTTTTGCACATCCGCGCTCACGGGCATGTAGCGTAGCTCCAGGGTTCCGTCGTAACCGATGCCGAATAACACTCCGCGCAGGCCGCTGCGCTGAACTTGAATGGGGATGGCTTGGTCCCGGTCCGTCACTAAGCTGACTTCCGATTGCCAGGGGTATACGCGCGTGATCTGGCCAACCAGCCCGACGGAGTCCACCACCGCCAGCCCTGCCCGCACGCCGTCGTGCACGCCGCGGTCGATGACAGCACGGCGCGTGAAGGGGTCGGGGTGTACGCGTTGGATTTCCGCGGCAACGGCTTTGCGGCCAATGGTTTCCCTCAGACTCAGCATCGTACGCAGATTCGTATTCTGTGCCTCCAAGGCCGCTAACGTCTGCAAGGAAGTGGCGTTGGCCAAATTCTGCTGGCGGAGGTACTCGTTTTCTTGCCGCAGCTGTGCCTGGGTCACGAAGAATTCAGTGGTGCGGTTCAACGCCCACCCGGGGATATCGGTGAGCCTTTGCAAGGGATAGAGCAGCACCGATACGCCCATGCGCATGCCCTCCAGATAATGAAACCGGCTGTCCGCGATGAGCAGAACCAGCGAGGCGAGGCAGAAGAAAATAAAGCGCGTGAGCAGCGTCGGGCCACGCTGGAAAAACTGCGGCGCGCTATGTTCCATTCAATCTCAAATTGCCAATCGCCACGTCACAGGCAGTAGACCGGTTTTCCAAGTTCGCGCCGGCCACGCCTTGGACGTATCCGGTTTAATCGCTGGTAAAGATGTTGACCCCAAGCTTGTCCATACGCTCCAGGGCCTTGCCCGAGCCGCGCACCACGCAGGTCAGGGGATCCTCGGCGATGATCACGGGTAAGCCAGTCTCTTCCATAAGGAGGCGGTCGATGTCTCGCAGCAAGGCACCGCCACCGGTGATGACCATGCCTTTTTCCGCGATGTCGGCTCCCAACTCGGGAGGGGTTTGCTCCAAGGCCGATTTGACCGCGCTGACGATGGAATTCAAGGGCTCGGTGAGCGCTTCCAGGATTTCGTTGCTGGAGATGGTGAAGCTACGCGGAATGCCCTCGGCCAGATTGCGACCCTTGACTTCCTTTTCGCGCACTTCGCTCCCTGGGAAGGCGGAGCCGATTTCCTTCTTGATTTCCTCCGCCGTGGTTTCCCCTATCAGCATGCCGTAGTTGCGGCGGATATAGTTGATGATGGCTTCGTCGAACTTGTCGCCCCCCACGCGCACGGAGCTGGCGTAAACGATACCGCCCAGGGAGATGATTCCGACTTCCGTCGTGCCCCCGCCGATGTCCACCACCATGGATCCCGTGGCTTCCTCGACCGGCAACCCCGCCCCGATGGCGGCTGCCATGGGTTCCTCGATCAGTTCCACCTTGCGGGCGCCGGCCCCGTAGGCCGATTCCCGGATGGCGCGCCGTTCCACTTGAGTGGACCCGCAAGGAACGCATATGACGATGCGCGGCGAGGGCGAGAACAGCCGGTTGTCATGGACTTTCTTGATGAACTGCTTGAGCATCTGCTCGGTCACCGTGAAGTCCGCGATCACCCCGTCCTTCATGGGCCGGATGGCGGTGATGTTTCCAGGGGTGCGCCCGAGCATCTGCTTGGCGGCGAGCCCTACCTCCTGAATGACCTTCTTGCCATTGGGCCCGCCCTCTTGGCGGATAGCCACGACAGACGGCTCGTTCAGGACGATGCCCTTGCCGCGGACGTAGATGAGAGTGTTTGCAGTGCCGAGATCGATTGCGAGATCGTTGGAGAAGTAACCGCCAAGAAATCCGAACATGAAGGTTTGTACAGTAGGCTCGAGGTGTAGGGAGAAAGGCCTCGTGAAAAGGCGCGCAGGGTGAAGCAGTTATAATAACGCACCGGCATAAGCACGATAAAGGCCTAGCGTAATTTTTATTGCATGGAGACCTCTTGGTCCAGGATGGTACGCGGTCCCATGCGTTTATTTCCCGAAATCCCCATGTCATTATCCTTGAACGACGTACAGCGCATAGCGCTGCTAGCCCGCATTGCCATTTCGCAGGATGAGGCCCGTGAAGCCCAGGGGCAGCTTAACAGCATTTTCGCGCTGATCGAGCAACTGCAAGCCGCGGACACCACGGGTGTGGAGCCCATGTCGCATGCGCAAGACATCTCGCAGCGCCTGCGTACCGACGAAGCCCTGGAACCCGACCGCCATCTGGCATTCCAGGAGGCCGGCCCCCAGGTGGAGGCCGGTCTATATCTGGTGCCCAAAGTGATCGAGTAGCCATGCTCAATGAAGGGATTGCCGCTCTGGCCGTGGCATTGCGCCAGCGCAAGATTTCCAGCGCCGAGCTGGCGCAAGGGTTTCTGCAAAGGGCGCAGCGCCATGAGGATCTGAACGCCTTCATCTCGCTGGATCCGGAAAGAACCCTGGCGGAAGCGCGCGCTGCGGACGAACGCCGGGCCCGGGGAGAAGATCACCCTTTGCTCGGTATTCCGCTGGCTCACAAGGATCTTTTTTGCACGCAGGGCTGGCTGACCACCTGCGGTTCGCGCATGCTTGCCAACTTCCGAGCGCCCTATGATGCCCATGTCATCGAGCGCTTCAAGGCGGCTGGTGCGGTTATCCTCGGAAAGACCAACATGGACGAGTTCGCCATGGGTTCGTCCAACGAGAACTCCTATTACGGACCCGCCAAGAATCCCTGGGACCGCCTTGCCGTGCCCGGCGGGAGTTCCGGTGGATCGGCCAGCGCGGTTGCAGCTCGCCTGGCGCCCGCCGCCACCGGTACCGATACCGGAGGGTCCATACGGTTACCCGCCTCTATGTGTGGCGTTACGGGACTCAAACCCACCTATGGGGTGGTCTCCCGTTACGGCATGATCGCCTATGCTTCCAGCTTCGACCAAGGCGGGCCTATGGCTAAATCCGCCGAGGATGTGGCCACGCTGCTCAACACCATGGCTGGCTTCGACGCACGCGATTCCACCAGTTTGGAGCGTCCCGTTGAGGACTATGGGAGGGATCTGGAGCGGCCCCTAGGCGGGATGAAGCTAGGGCTACCCAGGGAGTATTTTGGCGATGGTCTCAGCGCTGACGTTAGATTAGCAGTAGAGCAAGCGCTCACTGAATTGCGCCGTTTGGGCTGCGAAACCGTGGAGGTTTCCCTGCCCAACACCCATCTTTGTATTCCGGCTTATTACGTTCTGGCCCCGGCCGAGGCCTCTAGTAACCTGGCGAGATTCGACGGCGTGCGCTATGGTTACCGCACCCCCGAGTACTCCGGACTCCTGGAAATGTACCAGCGCTCGCGCGCCGAAGGCTTTGGGGCGGAAGTCAAGCGCAGAATTCTGATGGGCACCTACGTGCTTTCCCACGGCTATTACGACGCCTATTACTTAAAGGCGCAGAAGGTGCGGCGTCTCATCGCGGGCGATTTCAGCGACGCCTTCAAGCGCTGCGATTTGATCGCCGGGCCCACCTCGCCCACGGTGGCCTTCGACTTGGGATCGAAGAATCAGGATCCCGTGCAAATGTACCTGTCCGATATCTACACCACCGGCGTGAATCTGGCCGGGCTGCCCGGCATGTCGGTGCCCTGTGGGTTCGGGGCCAAGGGGCGACCCGTGGGCTTGCAGATCATCGGCAATTATTTTTCGGAGGCGCGCATGCTCAATCTTGGCCACCAGTTCCAGCGTGCGACCGATTGGCACACACGCGTCCCAGCGGGAGTGGACTAGGCCATGGATTGGGAAGTGGTCATAGGCTTGGAAACCCACGCGCAACTGTCCACGCGCTCCAAGATTTTTTCCGGTGCGCCGACGGCCTTCGGGGCCAGTCCCAACACCCAGGCCTGCGGGGTGGATATCGCCCTGCCAGGCACTCTACCGGTTTTGAACCGGGCCGCGGTGGAGAAAGCCATTCGGTTTGGGCTGGCGGTAGGCGGCAAGATCGCGCCCCGTTCCATCTTCGCTCGCAAGAACTACTTTTATCCCGATCTCCCCAAGGGCTAC
Organism: Burkholderiales bacterium; assembly: GCA_046160525.1. Taxonomy (GTDB): domain Bacteria; phylum Pseudomonadota; class Gammaproteobacteria; order Burkholderiales; family SHXO01; genus SHXO01. The sequence continues at coordinate 10,850 of JBJXGQ010000077.1, read as the reverse complement.
CAGATCAGCCAATACGAGCAGCCTGTCGTTCAGGGCGGCACCCTGGATATCCAGGCCGGTGGCCGGATCAAGACTGTGCGTCTCACACGTGCTCACCTGGAGGAGGATGCGGGTAAGTCCCTGCACGAGGACTTCCGCGGCATGAGCGGCATCGATCTGAACCGTGCGGGAACGCCGTTGCTCGAAATCGTCACGGAGCCTGACCTTCGCAGTGCCGCCGAGGCAGTTGCCTACGCCAAGACCTTGCACGCGCTGGTGAGATGGATCGAGATCTGCGATGGCAACATGCAAGAAGGCTCCTTCCGCTGCGATGCCAACGTATCGGTGCGCCCCGCGGGCCAGGAGGCCCTGGGCACGCGCTGCGAAATCAAGAATTTGAATTCCTTCCGCTTTTTGGAAAAAGCGATCGAGTACGAAATCCGCCGCCAAACCCAACTGATCGAAGACGGCGGGAAGGTGGTGCAAGAAACCCGGCTCTACGATGCGCAGCGCGATGAAACCCGCTCCATGCGCTCGAAGGAAGATGCGCAGGATTACCGCTATTTTCCCGATCCCGACCTGCTACCGCTGGTCATCGGAAACGACTGGATCGAGTCGGTGCGATCGGTGCTGCCCGAGTTACCCCAGGCAATGCGCGCGCGTTATGTGCGCGAGCTGGGGCTTTCGGAGTATGACGCTGGGATCATCACCGGTAGCCTGGAACGGGCCCATTACTTCGAGGCAACCCTGGCGGGTGCGCCAGGCCAAGCCAAGCTTTGTGCAAACTGGATCATGGTGGATTTACTTGGACGGCTCAACCGAGAGGGCTTGGACGTTGACCGGTCCCCCATCAGCGCGGACCAATTGGCCGGACTCATCAACCGAATTGCCGATGGAACGGTCTCCGGCAAGATGGCGAAAGAGATTTTCGAGGCCCTATGGCAAGGCGAGGGAGATACGGAGCAGATCATCGAAGCGCGAGGCCTAAAGCAGATTTCCGATAGTCCCGCGCTGGAGCGCATGGTGGATGCCATCATCGCTGCCAATCCGGCCCAACTGGCGGAGTACCGAGCGGGGAAAGACAAGGCTTTTAACTTCTTCGTGGGCCAGGCCATGAAGGCCAGCCAGGGGAAGGCCAATCCTGGACAGTTAAGCGAAATACTGAGGAATAAACTGAAGGGCTAGGACTTGGGCGGCTGGGCGGCTGCCAAGCCCTTCAACTCGCGGAATCGTTTCTTGTCCTCGTCATACTTATCGCGGATGGCGATGATTTGCTCGCGGTAGCGCTGGATGTCTTGCTCGATGCGAGCCATATCCTTCTTCTGATCCTGAATGTCTTCTTGCAGCCAGTTGGGCACCGGATTTCCCTTGCTGGTGTATTGCTCGGTTTGCTTCATGAAGGCTTCAAGGGATGCCCGGCTTTGTTCCAGACGTAATTCGAGACCTTTGATCGCTTGGGTGGGAATGGCGATATTGCGGTCCCGCGAGTCGTCGATCTCGCGCTCTTCGGTGTAGGTGTTCAGGAGGGATTCATCGCGCCGGTTTTGCAGGAACTGGCGCTCCTTTTCCTGCCGTTCGCGTTCGGCCTTCTCGGCGGCCGCCTTCTTGTTGATGAGGACAGGAGTCTCGACCCGGCGCACCATGCGGCCTTGCTTATTGAGTTCGGTGGTCTCGAATTCTTGCTCCTGGGGAAGGATCTCGCTGTAATGGACCACCCCGCGGTTATCGACCCAGCGATACATACTACCGCCGATGCGCTCCACTTTTGTTCCGGAGGACGGCTGCGCCGCGATGCTAATCGCCGGTAGGAGCAGTGCTGGAAAGAGCACCCATACCCCTAATCGTGCCAGGCGATTCAGCGCCATCCGCTTTTACTCCGTATAACGATCGATAATGCCGAACAGCCCGCAACTCACGTGCCATGGTTCCTTGCGCCTCCAGGAAACTCACGATATCGTCCAGGGTGGCAATGGCAAAAACAGGCAGCGAGAACAGCACTTCCACTTCCTGTACCGCCGATGCGGCCCCCGTTCCGCGTTCCATGCGGTCCAGCGCAATGACAACGGCAGCCGGATGGGCGCCGGCGGCGCGGATAATTTCCACGGATTCCCGCACGGAGGTCCCGGCGGAGATCACATCGTCCAGGATCAGCACCCGGCCCGCCAGCGGTGCGCCCACCATGACCCCGCCTTCGCCATGATCCTTGGCCTCCTTTCGGTTAAAGCAGAAGGGCACATTTCGCCCCGCACGGGCAAGGGCCACCGCGGCCGCCGATACCAATGGGATACCCTTGTAGGCGGGACCGAAGAGCAAATCGAAGGAGATACCCGAGGCCCATATGGCATTCGCGTAGAATTCCCCGAGTTGCGCCAAGGCCTCTCCCGTATTGAACAACCCGGCATTGAAGAAGTAGGGGGACAGGCGGCCCGCCTTGGTCTTGAACTCGCCGAACCTTAATACGCCTTGCTTCAAGGCAAACTCTACAAACTGCGTTCTGAAATTGGATTCCATTCTTGCGCCTCGTCAGCCTGAATCTTAACGGCATTCGCTCGGCGGTCAACAAGGGATTTCTACAGTGGCTGGCCCGCGCGCGGGCGGACGTGGTGTGCGTTCAAGAACTCAAGGCCCAGGGCGATAATTTGACCGAGGAAATGCGCTGCCCTGGGGCATTCGCCGGGCACTTTCATTTTGCCCAGCGCAAGGGTTATAGCGGCGTGGGCGTCTATGCGCGCGCCAAGCCCTCCGAAATCGTGGAGGGACTGGGCATTGCGGATATCGACGCCGAGGGCCGTTATATCGAAGCACGCTTCGGATCGCTCAGCATCGTGAGCTTCTATCTGCCCTCGGGTTCCAGCTCCGAGGAAAGACTGGCGGTGAAATTCAGCTTCATGGAGCGCGTGTACCCCAAGCTCGAATCGCTGGCGAGAAGCGGGCGGGAGGTCATCCTATGCGGAGACTGGAACATCGCGCACAAGGAGATCGATCTGAAGAACTGGCGCTCGAACCAGAAAAATTCCGGCTTCCTCCCCGAAGAGCGCGCTTGGTTGTCGAACGTATTCGATCAACTCGGATGGGTGGATGTTTTCCGCCAGATCGACCAGCGCCCCGAGCAATACACCTGGTGGTCCAACCGGGGCGAGTCTTGGGCCAAGAATGTGGGATGGCGGCTCGATTACCAAATCGCCACGCCGGGAATCGCGGCCAAAGCGCGCAAGGCTTCCATCTACAAGGACAAACGTTTCGCCGATCACGCGCCGTTGATCATCGACTACGACTATAGTTTGTGAGCGATACATCCTCCGCGGGCCGCCGTAGCTGGATCGCGGATTTGCGCGTGTACACCGAGCCCAGCGTGGCGCGCATGATGTTGCTGGGATTCTCCGCCGGGCTTCCCCTATTGCTGGTGCTGGGGACCTTGTCCTACCGCTTGCGCGAGGCGGGAATCGACCGCACCACCATCGGATTTCTAAGTTGGGTTGCCCTGGCTTATGCCTTCAAGTGGGCTTGGGCGCCGCTGGTGGACCGCATGCCCTTGCCGTTTTTTACTCGCAGGCTCGGCAGGCGGCGCAGTTGGTTGCTGCTGGCGCAACTGGGTATCGTCGCGGGGTTAATTGGATCGGCATTAACCGATCCCGCCATACATTTGCACCAACTCGTACTCTTCTCGCTTCTGGTGGCGTTTTCATCGGCTACGCAGGACATCGCGCTGGATGCCTTTCGCATCGAATCGGCCGGCGTTTCCCGCCAAGCGGCCATGGCGGCGACCTACCAGATCGGTTACCGGGCCGCCATGATCTTTTCTTCCGCCGGCGCGCTGTGGATCGCGGCTGGCTTCGATCCCGATGAGAAAACCTACGAACACGCGCCCTGGATGATCACCTACTTCGTCATGGCCGCCGCCATGAGCGTGGGCATGCTTACTGTCTTGTTCTCCAAGGAACCCGCGGCCAGCGCTATCCCGGGTGCTACCCAGGGCGAAAGGAATTTCGGCGCGAGGCTGCAACGCAACACCTGGATCCCGCCGTGGCTGGCCAGCTTCGGGATATGGGTGTATGGCGCCATGCTGAGTCCTTTCCTCGACTTCGTTTCGCGCTACCGCTGGCGCGCGGTCTTGTTGCTGGCCTTGATCGGCACCTATCGCATCTCCGACATCGTCATGGGCGTCATGGCGAGTCCGTTCTACCGGGACATCGGTTTCACCAAGGAGGAAGTCGCCGCGGTTTCCGGTGTGTACGGCGTGATCATGACCTTGGTGGGAGCCAGTATCGGCGGCGTGCTCTCGCTGCGCCTAGGAGTGATGCGCGTGCTCTTCGCCGGTGCTGCCTTGTCCGCCGCCACCAATCTGCTGTTCGCTTGGCTTGCCACGCGCGGCCACGATTTGCCCGGATTGGTGATGGCGGTTTCCATTGACAACCTGAGCGGGGGAATTGCCAGCGCGGCTTTCGTGGCCTATTTGTCGAGCCTGACCAACGTCGCCTACTCCGCCACGCAATATGCCTTGTTCAGTTCCATCATGCTGTTGCTGCCGAAGTTTCTCGCGGGCTTCTCCGGGTGGGCCGTGGATCACTCGGATTACCAGACGTTCTTCACGGGCACGGCCGTGCTGGGCGTGCCGGTACTGATTTTGGTGGCCTTGGCGGGGCGGGTGTCCGCGCCTAAGAATCCCTCTTGAGGCGGTAGACCGCGAGGGAACCCAGCAGGTTCGGCAACGCATTCACAGGCTGGCCGCCCGCCATCACGACTCTCTCAAGGACGCGAATGTCATTCTTGGCGCAGAAGGTCTCGAAATCATCGATGGTACACAGGTGGATGTTGGGCGTGTCGTACCACTGGAAGGGAAGCTCCAGCGATACCGGCATGTTTCCCAGCATGACTTGCAGGCGGCTGCGCCAGTAGCCGAAGTTTGGGAAAGTCACGATGCCCTCGCGCCCGACCCGCAGCATTTCTCTCACGATTTTTTCCGTCTGGCGCACGGCCTGCAATGTGAGCGAGAGGATGACAAAGTCGAAGGAATGGTCCTCGAATTCCGCCAGCCCGCCTTCCAGATCCCGCTGAATGACGTTCACGCCGTTGCTCACGCTGGCGATAATTTTCTCGTCGTCGATCTCCACGCCATAACCGCTGATACCACGCTTGTCGCGCAGATAGCGTAGCAAAGTTCCGTTGCCGCAGCCTAAGTCCAGAACCCGCGCCCCTGGGCTAATCCAGGCGGCGATAGTGTCGTAATCCGCGCGGGTGGATTGGCTCATGACCCAGCCCCCGTGTTGTTCAGATAGGCACGAATCACGTTGTGGTAGCGCGGGTCTTCCATCAAGAAGGCGTCGTGGCCATGGGGTGCGTCAATCTCCGCGTAGGAAACATTCAAGCGGTTATCGAGCAGTGCCTTGACGATTTCCCGGGAGCGCGCGGGCGAGAAGCGCCAGTCGGAGGTGAAAGACACCACCAGGAAGTTTGCCTTGGCGGCGGCCATGGCCTTGGAGAAATTGCCGCCGTGGGCGGCGGCGGGGTCGAAATAATCCAGGGCCTTGGTAATGCGCAAGTACGTATTGGCATCGAAGTATTCCGAGAATTTGTCGCCCTGGTAGCGCAAATAACTCTCGATCTCGAATTCCACCTCGAAGTTGAATTTGATTTCGCCCGTGCGCAAGGCCCGGCCGAATTTCTCCGCCATGGCGTCATCGGATAAGTAGGTGATGTGTCCGATCATGCGCGCGATGCGCAGCCCGCGTTTGGGCACCACGCCATGGGCGTAAAAATTACCGCCGTGAAAATCCGGGTCCGTGGTGATGGCCTGGCGCGCCACTTCGTTGAACGCAATGTTTTGCGCCGTCAGCTTGGGCGCTGCCGCGATGACGAGGGCGTGCTTCACACGGCCAGGATGGCTGATGGTCCACTGCAAGGCCTGCATGGCACCCAGGCTGCCGCCCATCACCACGGCGAAGCATTCGATGCCCAGATGATCGGCCAGGCGCGCTTGCGCTTCCACCCAATCTTCCACCGTGACCAGCGGAAAATCCGCGCCCCAGGGTTTGCCCGTATCGGGGTTGATGGTGGCGGGCCCCGTGGAGCCATGGCAGCCGCCGAGATTATTCACTCCCACCACGAAGAAGCGCTGCGTATCCACCGGCTTGCCAGGTCCGATGAGGTTGTCCCACCAACCTATGTTTTTCGGGTCGTCCGCGTAGTAGCCCGCCACATGATGGGAGGCATTGAGGGCGTGGCACACCAGCACCGCGTTGTCGCGTCTGGCGTTCAATTGGCCGTAGGTCTCGTAGGCCAAGTCATAGCGCTTGATGGTGGCGCCGCTTTTCAGGCGCAGCGGATGCTCGAAAGCCGCGCGCAGGGGCTGCACTGCCCCAACGGAACCACTAATCTTGGTCATCGGTCAGGTAGCGGAAGGAGGGTTGGCCTTCGACAAACGGCGCAGGATCTGGCGCATCGCGTCGTTCTTCATATCGCGTAGCAAGAGCGCTTCTTCGTTTTCTTTCGCCAGCAGTTCGCGGTCGTCGAAAGTCAGGTCACGGCGCAGAAGCAATTCCGTGGGCGAGATCCACTCGCGCTTCGAGCGGTCGCTCAAGCGGTACAAGACGCGGTAGCGCAGCTCGAATTCGCGCACCCGGCCCGCGGTCGATAGCGAAAGTACCTGTTTCTCGGAGGCTTCCCTCAGAATTTCCAAGGTTACTTCGGCATCCTCGGCGCGCTCGACGACATTGCCTTTCTTGCCGCTCGCCAGGTAGCGCTTGAGTTCCGCCGCAAAGGAAGAATAATCGGTGGTGACCACATAGATGCTTGAGAAGGGCATCTCCGGAGTTCCCCGGAAATGAAAACCACACCCGGCTATAGCCAGGAGGAGTGCCCACCCAATCCAATAGCGCAATGTGGCGGCGTTCACCGTCTAGATCACGATATTGACGAGGCGCCCAGGCACCACGATGATCTTCTTGACGGTGTGGCCATCGATGTACTTCATGGCCAAGGCACTGCCGCGTGCGATCGTTTCTATGGCTTCCCGCGTGGCAGCGCTGGGCACGGTGATGGAGCCGCGCGTTTTGCCGCCGATTTGTAGCACCAACTCCACCTCGTCTTGCGCCAGGGCGCTGGTGTCCGGCTCCGGCCAGGGGGCGTTGAAAACGTCTGTCCCATAACCTAAAGCCTTCCATAGGTGCGTGCACACGTGAGGAGTAAGCGGCGAGAGAAGCCGCAAGAGGACCGACAAACCTTCGGTGCTCACCGCCGTTTCATTCTCTGGCAAGCGCTCCAGGGCGTTTAGTATCTTCATGCCGGCGGAGGCCACGGTGTTGAACTGAAACTTGGAGAAATCGTAGTTCGCCTGCTTGAGTACGAGATGAATCTCGCGCCGTATGCTGGCTTGCTCGCTGGTCAGCGTATTCCATTTGGTATTCGGAGTAGGAGTTTGTGCGCGCCCGGCACCGTAGCGCCACAAGCGGCGCAAGAAGCGGTAAGAGCCCTCCACGCCCGAGTCGGACCACTCCAGTGTTTGTTCGGGAGGTGCGGCGAACATCATGAAGAAGCGCGCCGTATCCGCGCCGTAGCGTTCGATGAGGGATTGCGGATCCACGCCGTTGTTCTTGGATTTGGACATGGTGCCAATGCCGGCGGACTCAACAGGCAGTCCATCCGACTTCAAGGTCGTGCTCAGGCGCACGCCCTTGTCGTCCACGCGCACTTCCACGTCGGCGGGGTTGTAGTAGGTGATCCGGCCCGCCCCGGCTTTACGCAGGAAAATCTCGTTCAACACCATGCCTTGGGTGAGCAGGTTCTTGAAGGGCTCGTCAAATTGCACCAAACCCAAATCGCGCATCACGCGTGTCCAGAAGCGCGAATAAAGCAGGTGCAATATTGCGTGTTCGATGCCGCCGATGTATTGGTCCACTGGTAACCAGTACTTCACGCGCTCGTCCACCATGGCTTGGTGGTTGTCCGCGCACGCATAGCGCGAGTAGTACCAGGACGAATCGACGAAGGTGTCCATGGTGTCCGTCTCGCGGCGCGCGGGTTTGCCGCATTGGGGGCACGCGCATTGGACGAACTCCATCCGCTTGTTGAGCGGATTGCCCGAGCCGTCGGGTACGCAATCCTCGGGCAGCACCACGGGAAGCCGGTCATCGGGCACCGCGACATCCCCGCAACTTGCGCAATGGATGATGGGGATGGGCGTGCCCCAATAACGCTGGCGCGAAATTCCCCAATCGCGCAACCGCCAGGTAGTCTGCTTCTCGCCCAGCGCGGCAGCCTTGAGATCGGCGGCGATGGCTTCCACCGAGCGCTCGAAGTCCATCCCGTCGTACTTGCCGGAATTGATGCAGGTGCCGTAATCCGCATACCACTCCTGCCAGGCGTCCAACGAATAAGATTTACCCGCGACATCGATCACTTGTTCGATGGCCAAGCCGTACTTCTTGGCAAAGGCAAAGTCACGCTCGTCGTGTCCGGGCACGCCCATCACGGCGCCCTCGCCATAACTCATCAACACGTAATTGCCTACCCACACTTGCACCTGCTTGCGCGTGAGCGGGTGTTCCACGAAGAGCCCGGTGGCCATGCCCTTCTTTTCCATCTGCGCCATGTCGGCTTCCATGACGCTGCCCTGCTTGCATTCTTCGATGAAGGCAGCGAGCTTGGGGTTGTTCTTGGCTGCGGCGCCAGCAAGCGGATGCTCGGCGGCCACGGCGCAGAAGGTCACGCCCATCAAGGTGTCGGCGCGCGTGGTGAACACACGTAGCACATCCTTCTTGCCGTTCAAGGTGTAGGGGAAGCCGATGTTCACGCCATGGCTCTTGCCGATCCAGTTGGCCTGCATGGTTTTCACCCGCTCCGGCCAACCGGGGAGCGTATCGAGGGCGCCCAACAACTCCTCCGAGTAATCGGTAATGCGCATGTAATACATGGGAATCTCGCGCTTTTCCACCAGCGCGCCGGTGCGCCAGCCGCGCCCGTCGATCACTTGCTCGTTGGCCAGCACGGTTTGATCGACAGGGTCCCAATTCACCACGCCGGTTTTCTTGTAGACGATGCCTTTCTCCAGCATGCGCAAGAACAACCACTGGTTCCAGCGGTAATACTCCGGCTTGCAGGTCGCCAACTCGCGCTGCCAGTCGATGGCGAAACCCAGCGACTTCAACTGCTTCTTCATGTAGGCGATGTTGTCGTAGGTCCACTTGGCCGGGGGCACGTGGTTGGCCATGGCGGCATTCTCGGCGGGCAACCCGAAGGCATCCCAGCCCATGGGCTGAAGTACGTTGAAGCCGCGCATGCGGTGGTAGCGCGTGAGCACATCGCCGATGGTGTAGTTGCGCACGTGGCCCATGTGCAGTTTCCCCGATGGGTAGGGAAACATGGACAAGCAGTAATACTTGGGTTTGCCAGGAATTTCCAAGGCGCGGTGCGCGCCGGCAACTTCCCATTCCGATTGGGCTTGTCGTTCTATTTTTTCCGGGCTGTACTGCGGGTCTAACATGTTATGAGGTGCGCTGAACGGTCCATGGGAGCCAAGGATTATAGCCTGCGACCCACCAGCCCTCCGTTACCGAACGCCGCTTTCGGTTAGCATCGCGGCCTGATTTCCATTGGCGTTTTTCAGTGTACGGAACGAATATTCTCGAAGGCCTCAACCCCGAACAACTGCGCGCGGTCACCCTTCCTCATCAAAGCGCCCTGATCTTGGCGGGTGCGGGCAGCGGCAAGACGCGCGTGCTCACCACCCGCATCGCGTGGCTCATCCAAACAGGACAAGTGCTGCCGCACGGCTTGTTGGCCGTGACGTTCACCAATAAAGCCGCGCGCGAAATGCTCACGCGCATCTCCGGGATGCTGCCCATCAATACGCGGGGCATGTGGGTGGGTACCTTCCATGGCCTGTGCAACCGGTTGCTGCGCGCCCATTACCGCGACGCTGGCTTGCCACGGATGTTTCAAATTCTGGATAGCGCCGACCAACTCTCGCTTATCAAGCGATTGCTGAAAGCGCTCAATATCGACGACGACAAATACACCCCGCGCGATCTCCAATACTTCATCAACGCCAACAAGGAAGCGGGAAACCGCGCCAGCCGGGTGGAGGCGGGTGACGAATTTTCCGGCCGCATGGTGGAGTTGTACGCAGCCTACGACGAACAGTGCAACCGTGAAGGCGTGGTGGATTTCGCCGAGCTTCTGTTGCGCTCCTTCGAGTTACTCAGCCGTAACGAAGTCTTGCGCAATCATTACCAGCGCCGCTTTGGCCACATCCTGGTGGATGAGTTTCAGGATACGAACCGCCTGCAGTACCGTTGGTTGAAACTACTGGCGGGCGAGCAAAACGCGATCTTCGCGGTGGGAGATGACGACCAGTCCATCTACGCGTTCCGCGGAGCCTCGGCGAAGAACGTGGCGGACTTCGAGCGCGAGTTCGCCAAGGGCCAAGTCATCAAGCTCGAACAAAATTATCGCAGCCACGGCAACATTCTGGATGCCGCCAATGCGTTGATCCGCAACAACCACACGCGCCTGGGAAAGAATCTTTGGACCTCCGAAGGCAAGGGCGAAACCTTGCGCTTCTATGAAGCCACCAGCGACGTGGAGGAAGCGAAGTTCATCGTGGACGAGGTGCGAAGCCTCAAGCGCGAAGGCGTGGCGCTTTCCGAGATGGCCATGCTCTACCGCTCCAACGCGCAGTCGCGGGCGCTCGAACATTCGTTGTTCAGCGCGGGGCTGCCATACCGTGTCTACGGCGGCCTGCGCTTTTTCGAGCGCCAGGAAATCAAGCACGCGCTGGCCTACCTGAGGCTGGTGGCGAACCCCGATGATGACAATTCGCTGCTGCGGGTGATCAACATGCCTACGCGCGGTATCGGCGCGCGCAGCATCGAGCA
>JBJXGQ010000076.1:0-5985 GCA_046160525.1 Burkholderiales bacterium | reverse complement strand
AAAGCCTACCTCGGCACCGAAGAGGTGGAGGCCCTATGAGCGGCGATAACGTGATGCTGGCCGCGCGCGATCTCGACGTGTTCTACGGCGCCAGCCAGATTCTCTTCGGCGTGAACGTGGAAGTGCGTGAAGGCCAAACCATGGCCCTCCTCGGCCGCAATGGCGCGGGTAAATCCACCACGTTCAAGGCCCTTGCCGGATTAGCACCCCCTAAGCGCGGTACCGTGCAATTAACCGGAACTCAGGTGCAAGGCAAGAAGCCGCACGCCATCGCACGCACCGGCATGGGTTACGTACCCGAAGACCGGCAAGTGTTCCCCGAGCACAGCGTGGAGGACAACCTGCTCATCGCCGCCAAGAAAGGGCCGGCGGGGCAAGATTACTGGACCTTGGAACGCATCTACGAATCCTTCCCGCTCCTCACACCCCTCAAGCAGCGCATGGCGGGCCGCCTGTCCGGCGGCGAGCAACAAATGCTCACCATCGCCCGTACCTTGATGGGCAACCCAACCGTTCTTCTCTTGGATGAGCCGAGCGAAGGCCTCGCTCCCATCATCGTGCAACAGATCGGCGCATTGCTTCGCAAACTGCGCGACATGGGCATGACCGTGCTGCTGGCCGAACAGAACATGCACTTCTGCATGAAGATCGCCACCCACGCCACGGTCATCGACAAGGGCCAGATCGTTTACGCGGACACCATCGAAGGCCTGCGCAAGAACGACGCGGTGAAGAGCAGGTATTTGGCGGTGTAGACCGGCCGAGCCAAACCCCGGTACATTGCGTCAAGCGGGACGCAGCTTCTGGCGAACCGCTTGCGCGAACGCATCGAGTTCGTGGAGATGGTTTTGTAGCACATCGATCATCACGGCCAAATCGAACTTCTCATAGGCATGAACGAGGATATTGCGAAAGCCCGCCATATTCTTCAGGTTCGCCGCCAAACCGGCCGGTATCCAGCCGTTGCGCACCAGAATCTCAATCAACTCCTGATTAGTCTGCGCCTCACCCAACCTTTCGTCAGAAATAATGTGCGAACACACATCGAGTGTGTTCTGTATCGCGAGTTGCAGCGTATGAGCGGCGAAGCGCTCCTCTTTTACGTCGCTTTCGATCTTCTCCACGTCCGCCAGAGCACGCAATTCCCTCACGTAGGTTTCGATTTGCGCCAGTTTCTTCTCGACCAGACCAAGATCGGTCATGTTTCCACCTTAGTGCCATGGCGGTACTGGCGGCGAACCGGCAAGAGGTCCAAGTAAACTTGCCGCGAACGCACTTCGAACCGGATACGCGCCGCGCGATCGGTTTCGAAGACCAGCTCGCCATCGCGAAGGACGCGATGCACCAGGTCCGCGGAAGCCTTATTGAGTACCACGATCTGCACTGGGCGCGCGAGCGAGCGTTGGAGATGATCTTCAAGATCCACGGGTAATCCACCGAGGGTGGACGGCGGCGCGGCCGCATACAGCACCCCAATATCCACATCGCTAGAGGGACGGCTTGTACGCCGGGCCACACTCCCGAATACATAGGCCGCGACGATATTGCCGTCCGCGCGCTCAGCGAAATATTCGCCTACCGCCTTGATAATAGCTTCCTCGTTCATTGAGTCCGTTGTTACTAATTTGGGCAAACTGCGCGCGGCGTTTCTCGAAACTTTTCCCTCATCCCCGTCCCTTCTCCTGGCGGGAGAAGGGTGCTTGAACTTCCCCCTCGCCGCCGGGCGGGGGATCGAGGGTGACGGCGGATCAAACCATGATTATCTGGACGCCTAATATACCCGCCTCAACGAAAGGCCACCATCGCGTGCCTACCCATGAGCTAATATCCAACTGTCCTGGAGCACCGGAACTGCCCAATGAAACGCATCGTGACAGATGGCGTGGTCCTGTTGAGCGCAACTCTTCTTGCGCTTAGTTCCGTATGCTGGGCGCAGACCAAGGTAGCTCAGGTCGGAATCCTGGCGCAGCGCGAGGGTGTCGCCTTGCCCTTGTTTCAGACCTTCGAGCGCGTATTGAGCGAACGCGGTTGGGTGCCCGGCAAGAACGTCATCCTCCGCTACAAAGTTCCCGATACGGAGGAACTGCGGTTCTCCAAGGGAGCCCAGGAGTTGGTGCGCGACAAAGTGGATCTCATCTACGCGCCCTCCGCCCCAGCCATGCATGCCGCCTTTGCCGCCACTCGCACCATCCCCATCGTGACGCTGGACTACTCCACCGATCCCGTGACAGCAGGGTACGTTGAGAACTACGCCAGGCCTGGAAAGAACGTGACGGGCATTTTCTTGGACGCACCCCAGTTCGCCAGCAAGTGGCTGGAGATCTTGAAGGGCATCAATCCAAAACTATCGAAAGTCGCGGTCCTGTGGGACCCAAGCCCTGGGAAGGTACACGTGGATGGCCTGCAAGCAGCGGCGCGCGTGCTGGGCGTGACCCTGCAAGTCCACGAAGTACGCAAGCCCGAAGATATTGACGCAGCCTTCTTGGCGTTACGCAAGAACAGCCAAGCCGTCGTTCAATTGCCTTCGCCTTTGATGTACGCGCAAAGCGCGCGCGTGGGCGCTCTTACGCGGCAGCACAAGATCCTTGGCATTTCCATCTGGCGGCGCTTCAGCGAAGCAGGGGGCGCGGTCACCTACGGTCCCGAATTCGGGGAGTCCATACAGCGCTCCGCGGCAATCGTGGCGAAGATTCTCGCAGGCACCAAGGCCTCGGACGTTCCCATCGAACGACCGATGCGCTTCGAGTTCCTGCTCAACATGAAGACCATCAAGGCGCTTAATCTCAAGGTCCCCGATGCTTACTTGGTGGGGGCCGTGGAAGTGGAGGACAAAGATGTGCCGCGCTAAGCATCGGTCTGAGGGAGAGAAATGAGCCAACCCAAAACATTTCACCGCGAAGGACGCCATCCCCCCATCCCATGCCCTTCCCCCGCAGGCGGGGGAAGGGAATCTCAAGCCTCCTCTCTCCCCCCGGGAGAGAGGCCGGGAGTGAGGGATCGACGCGAAGGAAGTTCAAAACCTGAATTCTTGAACTCCCGTACCCGGCTGATAAGAAGCGTTTTGCGCCGAATATTCCGCCTTTGCCTTCCTTCGCGTCCTTGGCGTCCTTGGCGTCCTTCGCGGTTAATGCTTTGGATGTTGTTTTTCCCCTCCCTCGCGAGTTTCACCCAGCCAGGCTGGACGCAAACCAGAACCGCCCGGGTTGGCGTACTGGCCCTGAGTGAGGCGACCGTCAAGCTCCCTCAGATGATGGTCTTCCTTCCCACCCTGGCGCAGCACGGCTGGGTAGAAGGCAAGAACCTTATAGTTGAATATCGGTACGCTCGCGGGGAGGATCTTACTTACACCGAGTCCGTGGACGAGCTGATACGCTTGAAGGTGGACGTCATCTACTGTTTTGCCGCTCCGGGCTGTCGCGCGGCTTTTGCTGCCACTCGCACCATTCCAATCGTGATGCAGGACTATACGAACGACCCCCTGGCTCTCGGATACGCGGCGAGCTACAGCCACCCCGGAAAAAACGTAACGGGTGTCTTCCTAGATGCCCCGGAGTTCGCGGGAAAGTGGGTCGAGACCCTTCGCGCCATGGTGCCGGGCATAAAACAGATTGCGATTCTCTGGGACCCCAAGCCTGGCCGCGTTCACCTCGACGCTGTCAAGCGTGCGGCGGAATCTCTTCGCCTACGGGTTCAGGTGCAAGAAGTCATTACTCCCAAAGATTTCGAGAAGGCATTTCTGGCAATTCGCGGAAAATCGCAGGCGGTCATCATCACTCCGTCACCCATGGCCTATACCTACGCGAAACAGTTGGCCGATCTGGCGAACAAGTACAAACTGCCCGCGACTTCCATGGCAAAGCAATTTGCCGAAATGGGCGGCACGGTGAGTTACGGACCCAACAATACCGAATCGACCTTAAGAAACACGGAGCAGGTAGCCAAGATTCTTAACGGCCAAAAACCTGGCGATATCCCCATCGAGCGCCCCTACAAGTTCGACTTCCTGATCAACATGAAGTCCGTGAAGGCGCTCAAGCTCAAGGTTCCGGACTACTTGCTGGTGGGCGCGGAATTGGTGGATTAGGCACCGAATGGAGGAGAAATGAAAACCAGAAAAGCTTTTCACCGCGAAGGACGCCAAGGACGCGAAGGAAGTCAAGTACCTTCAGGCCACCCCTATAGTGGGATGGATCGGTGCCTTCCATTTCGGCTTTCGTTTTCCTTCGCGTCCTTGGCGTCCTTCGCGGTTCATGCTGTTTTTTTTCGGGGAACACATGCCAAGCCAGTTTCTCAAGGGAGTAAGGTTGATGATCGCGTCGGTGCGCTTGCGCTGAAAATGAGATTCCTGGAGAAACTATGAAGCTTTCCCTGCTAAGACTTCTACTACTGCTTTTGATCCCGGGATTCATGCAGCCCGCCTTGGCGCAAGGCAAGACCGCTCGCGTCGGAATATTGGTGCTGAGCGAGGAGCAGAAAAAGCACCCATGGCACGCGGAGTTCATTTCGGTGCTTCAAGAGCGTGGCTGGATGCAAGGAAAGAATCTTGAATTCGAATACCGCTATGCTCGAGGGGAGAATCTGCAATTTTTCGATGGGGCGGCGGATCTAGCTAGGCTCAAGGTGGATGTGATCCTTGCATCGTCCGCCCCCGCGGTTCGCGCCATGTACGCAGCGACACAGACCATTCCCATCGTCGCATTGGACTACTCAACGGACCCCGTGGCGGCGGGCTACGTGCTGAGTTATAGCCGGCCTGGAAAGAACATTACTGGAGTTTTTCTCGACGCACCGGAACTCGCTGGAAAATGGGTCGACATGTTGCGAGCGCTGGTGCCGCGCCTGAAACGAATCGCAGTATTGTGGGACCCCAGTGCCGGAACGGTGCATCTGAGCGCCGTCCAACGGGCCGCCAAATCCTTCAACCTGAGGATGCAACTGCATGAGGTAAAAGTACCGCAAGATCTGGAGAAAGCATTTGCGGCCTCCCGGGGTTTCGCTCAGGCAATAATTGTTTTGCCGTCACCTCTAACCTTCACGCACGAGTCCCAGCTCGCCAGTTTGGCGCTAAAGCATAAGTTGCCGGCAACGTCCATGTTCCGTACTTTCGCTCAGGCGGGAGGCGCGATCGGTTATGGTCCTTCGCGCTTAGAGTCTGCCCAGCGCAACGCATCTCAAGTAGCCAGAATTCTCGATGGCGCCAAGCCCGCCGATCTGCCCATAGAACGCCCGATGAAATTTGACTTCGTCTACAACATGCATACGATGAAGGCGCTAAACCTGAAGGTGCCGGATTCGCTGTTATTGGGCGCGGAGTTGGTGGGGAAATGAGACTGGAAAAAGCACGTCACCGCGAAGTAATTTCTTTTCTTGATGCGCATACCTTCCTGGCGCGATCATGGACGGTACTCGCGATGCTGCTGTTGTTTACGGCAGTCATGGCGGCACCGACTTGCTGGGCGCAAAACAAGATGGCCCGTATCGGGTATCTGGCCATGAGCGAAGCCGAGACGCATTTCTTCCTTCCGCCAATGAGAAAAATCCTCGCGGAAAGAGGTTGGACAGAAGGGAAGAATTTGGTGATAGAAGGCCGCTTTGCTAGCGGCGAGCCGCCGCAATACGCGGACGCCGTGAAGGAATTGGCGGCGCTGAAGCTTGACCTGATTTACGCCGCTGGAGCGCCATCTTTGCGTGCGATCTTTCCCTCCTTGCGCAATACTCCGATTGTCACCTCGGACTATTCCTCCGATCCAGTGGCCTCGGGCTACGTTGAGAGTTATAGCCGTCCAGGGATGAACGTTACAGGCGTATTTCTCGATGCCCCTCAGTTCGCCGGAAAATGGCTGGACATACTGAATGGACTCGTCCCGAACTTAAAGCGGCTCGCGGTGCTGTGGAATCCCGGCGCGGGTTCAGTCCATCTAATGGCCACGCAGCAAATTGCGAAAAAGCTCCGCATCCACGCACAAGTATATGAAGTGCGCTCCA
>JBJXGQ010000075.1:0-40533 GCA_046160525.1 Burkholderiales bacterium | reverse complement strand
CCCCGCGCTACTTTCTGGGCCACCTCCACGGCGGCGAAGAGCGGTACCGTGATGCTCTTGGTGACAAAGTATCCCAGACTGGAGGCCAGTAGCAAAGCCACGACGCACACGATGATGAGAATATTGCGAGCGCTCACGTAGGAGGCCACGGCGCGTTCATAGTCCTTCGCGGTATTTTCCTTCTGCAGATGTATGTTCTCGTCCAGGGCCTCTTGCCAGCGTAACGTGGCGGGAGCCCCTTCGTTTAGCAGGATGTCCAGGGCCTCTTTGTCCTGGTGCTCATGGGCGAGCTTGATAACTTTGTTGTTGAGTTCCCGTGCCCGGTCTCTGGCCTCCTTGATCTTGGTCCGTATGGCCATGCCCTTCTCGCTGGCGGGAAATTTATCGAGCGCGCTTTCGGCTTCCGTGTACTTTGCGCGGGCGGCATCGATCTTGGCGGTTTCCTTGTCGATGGCGGCGTCATCGTGCAGTAACACGACGGTGCGCATCACCCGGCTCACGATGTGGACCGATTCGGACATGTCTTGCACGAAGTTCATTTTCTGGATGTTGTCGTGCACGATCTCGTCCAGATGATCCTCGATCGCGCGCATATCCACGAGGGCAAGGACCGAGGAAACCACCATCATAAAAATCACCGAGCCCAGCATGACCGCCAGGCGAGTCCCTATCTTTAGATTTTTAAGCATGCTCTTATCCAATTGAGATTGAGGTATCAGAAGCCGATTTGGAACCGTGTCATGAGGACTTTTTCCGTGGGCCGGTCTCCGGCCGCGGCACCGTCCTTGAATTCGGTCTGGTGGTAGTCCAAAGTCACGCGCGTGAACCGGTTGGCGTACCAGTTGAGCCCCACTCCCATTTCGGTGGCCTCGCTCGCCGATGACGCGCGGCTTGCCACGGGACTTGCGCCGGCATAGGCGTCTTCATCGGTTTCGAATTGGCCATAACGGGCCGCCAATGAGAAGGCGCCATTGCCGCCCGTCCCCGCCGGTGAGTCCGGAGCGACGCCCTTGAAGCTGGCCGCTTCCCCCGTCAGTACGAGTTCCGCCGAAACGCCCCAGGCCTGGTGTTCGATTTTCTGGCGCGTGCCCGAACGTGTGATTTCCTGGGACATCATGTTGTATTCGCCGATCAACCCGAAGGGGCCGGCGTAGTAGTAGAACGCGGGACCGTATCGATCGCGCTTGCCACCGGCGAAGGCACCCGAGACGTAGGAAAGGAAGGTTTGCTGGCCTACGGTCTTATAAGTGGACAGATTGGCGGAGGTGGTGCTTCCCTTTTGATCCCCCGTGCTACCGAAGGCACCGATGCCGAAGCCCTTGAGGCCCTTGGAATCGCTGTTCTTGAAGGGCTGGGTAAACAAGCGCAGGAAGAGGTCCTTGCCTTGGTTGTTATCCGAATCCCCGCTGCTGCCGTCCAGGACGCCGTTGAAGGCTCCGAGGGCGTATTGCGTGGTGGCGGAGAAAATATCGCCATGGATTTGCAGCCCCACATCCCGGCTCGGCGTGAGTTGGCTGGGCAGCCCGCGTTCCATGAACATCA
Organism: Burkholderiales bacterium; assembly: GCA_046160525.1. Classification (GTDB taxonomy): domain Bacteria; phylum Pseudomonadota; class Gammaproteobacteria; order Burkholderiales; family SHXO01; genus SHXO01. Next base: position 38,991 of record JBJXGQ010000075.1, on the reverse strand, counting down.
TGTCCGTGGGAGCCTGCAGGCGCTCCAATCCACTGGGTGCCTTGAATTTGCCGGCGCGGATGCGAAAGCCGGGCGATAACTTGGCCTCGGCATAAGCGTCCTGAATGGTGGGTGTGCTGGTGGACGTGCTGGCGCCAAAGTCAGGCATGATCTTGAAGCCGAACTTGTTGAATACCACGCCCTCCAGGATTGGGCGCACCCGGCGCAGAAGGAAGTTGTCCACGGCGCCGTTGGAGGTTTCGTCGTCCAGGTAGAACCTGGCATCGGCCTGGAGATAGCCGCCGATGCGAAGTTGAAAAGCACCGTCGGCGGATTTCAAGTGAAACCCGTCAGCGCCCGCTTTCGCATCGCTCGGGGCGCCCGCTTTGGTGGCCTCCATAGCCTTGACTTTGGCTTCGAGGTCTTGCACGCGGCGGTTGATCGCGTCGTCCGCGCCCCAGGCATTCAGGCCAAAGAGCGCGGCGAGGGTGGCGCAACCTCCAATGGTCGTGCGATACGTGTGACGGAATCTATACATGGCAATGTTCCTTCGTTCCAAATATGAGGATGTGGTGAAGCAACGCTCAAATCCTGGCCGGTTGGATTTAAGCCGTAGCAATGGGAGGCGCGCGGAAAGCCCCATGCCCTCTCGCGTTGCATAACGGCGACTGGAGGAGGGACTTTAGCGGGCCTGCGAAAATCCGGGGTTGGGTAACAAGACCGCCGTCCACCCTTCAGCGGGGCGCGCGAAAATTCATGCGGTTTGTTCGATCCGCGAGGGCACGGTGGCGAGGAGGAACCGGCGCTGCATCAAGGCTGGAATGTCTTGGGACGGGACGGGCTCGCTAAATAGATACCCTTGCGCATACCGGCACCCGAGTCCTGTAAGCCAGTGCACCTGATCCAAGGTTTCGACACCTTCGGCCACCGCTTCGATTCCCAGCGCCCGGCTCATGCCGGCAATGGCGGCGGTCACGGCGGCTTGTTCCTTGTTGCCGGGAATCTCGTTGATGAAGGAACGGTCGATCTTGAGCACATCAATGGGCAGATCTCTCAAGGACGCAAGGCTGGAGTAGCCGGTGCCGAAGTCGTCGATGGCCAGCGACACGCCAAGCGCTTTAAGCGCGTGCAGGACTGGTGCGGTATGCTCGCGGGCCTGCGTAACGCTCTCGGTGATTTCGATCTGCAAGCGCGAGGGGTCCACTGCGAATTCCTTCAGCGCGCCGCGCACGTCTTCCACGACTTCGGCGTGCAGCAACGCTTCCGCGTCGTGCCCATCCGTGGGGAAAATGGCGATTCCGATGCTACCGGTGATCGAAATCTCGGTGTGATTGAGCGTCATGGATGGCGCAATCGCGGCCAGGCACTTCATGGCCAGGCGTGCTGCGTTGTTGTCGTCCGCGAGGTCCCGTGCGACGATGCAGAACTCGTCGCCTCCCAGACGCGCGACCAAATCGGACTGCCGCGCCACCTGGCGCAGGCGCGTGCCGGTCTCGCGCAACAGCGCATCCCCGGCCTCATGGCCGAAACCGTCGTTTACCGGTTTGAAGCCGTCCAAATCGAGGAACAGGAGCGCGAACTTACTACTATTTCGTTTCGCCCTCGCGGCCAGCGTGTGTAGCTGCTCGGTCAATGAACGCCGGTTGGGCAAGCCGGTCAGCACATCGGTCAGTGCCAATTGGCGCGCTTTGTTTTCGCGGTGCGTGAAGTGCGAGATATCGGTGAGCGTTACGCAGTAATGGGGTGTGTTGCCGCGACCTGCACCAAGCTTTTCGATTCGCACCGAGAGTGTACGAGCTTGGTTCTCGCCGGAGCCGGGCGTGCGATGGCCGAACTGCAAGGGGTGCGTCAGATCGCCCTTGTAGGAAACCACGGCAAGCAAGTCCAGCGCGGGGAGTAGCTCCATGAGCGAACGACCCTGGATGTTTTCCGGCGGGTGTCCGGTGATCTGCGCAAAGGCGCTGTCGGCGAAAATCGTGGTCCATGCCGAATCGACAATGGCGATGGCCTCGCCCGGAGTGAAGTGCTCTCCGGCGAATTCACCGGCGGCGACGGGTTTGGCGATTAGCAAGCAGCGGCGGGTCCCCGTTTCGGTGTGCTGGGAGCCTAAGCCGGTGAGGGTCATACGCACGGGCAAGCTTGAACCATCGGCCTTCATCCACTGCGTCGTCAGAGCGGGGAATGCATCGAATTGCGCCAATCTGGCGAGGGTCGCCAGCGGTGGCGGTGTCTTGAGGATCTTACTCACCGGGCTTCCTATAAGCTCATGTTCGGCATAGCCCAATATGTCCAAGGACTCCACGGACACAGACAAGACGGTGCCAGATTCGCTCACATTGATTCGCAAGCGGCCCAGTCTGGTCAGCAGACTGTCCATCTCTTGGTAGGATAGGTTGGACTCCTGAAGGCGGCCGGCCATATCGTTCAGGGTAGCGGCGATATGGGTGATTTCATCCCCGCCCGGCACTACAACACGCTGGCCAAGATCGCCCTGGGCTAGGAGGTTGGCGCCCGACATCAACTGGGAGAATCTCTGGCGCAAACGCTGCCCGAACATCACCGGCGCAATCCCGCCCAATGCTAGGATAAGGATCAGAGCAGCAGCGACAGTGAGCGTGGTACGCACCCGCTTGTATAACGAGGCCTCGGCTAGATCCCGGCTCGATTGCGCGGCGACCTGAATCTCGTCGTCGAGCACCCGGTCCAACTGCGTCCTAGCCTCGATGAGGCGCGCGTGCTGTACTCGAAGCTCGCTTCCGATGTCAAGCGCGGCCTGTCCGGCTAGATTGCGCGCTCCATCGGTCAGACTGACCAGGGCGGCGCCCGCGCCGGTGTAGGTTTCCTGAAGAGATACCAACTCGGCGAAGGCTGAAGGCATTGCCGCGGAAATCTTCCTGTAGGCGCTCAATGCGCGCTCGAAATCGGCCTGCTCATCCGCCATGGCCGCCAGGTAGGCCGGACCGGGATTGTTTAGGTATGCCAATACGGCGATGCCGTATTCGGCGACATTGATCTCTAGTTCATAGGCGGCCCGGGATATCTCATCGGCGTTGCGATGGTTTGCGATCAGCGCATCGAAGCCCAAGGCAAAATGGGCCAGAATACCAATGCCTGTTAGGTACAGGACAGCCATGGCGGCTGTCATCAGATGCAGACGGCGGATGATGGAGGCGGGAAGGAGGCGCATAGGCCGGGTTTACGGTTCGGTCGTGCTCTACTTGAGCGGCGTATCGCCAAGTCCCGAGGCGAAGCCCGGCAGGCCCAGCAACCCCCAGCGGCTACAGCCAAAAAAAAACGGAAGCCGGTGAGGGCTTCCGTTTAAATTTTTCCGCTGGGCGGGCCGGGAGGTCCAGCCCGCGTTAACGTCGAGTGGTTAGATCGGCTTGACTTGGGCGGCTTGCTTACCTTTCGGGCCAGTCTTGACCTCGAAGGTTACGCGCTGTTTCTCTTGCAGGGATTTGAATCCCGAAGAGTCGATTTCGGAAAAATGGACGAAAAGATCTTCGCCCCCACCATCGGGCGTGATAAAGCCAAAGCCCTTGGAATCATTGAACCACTTAACGGTACCTGTCGTAGACATACTATAAAACTCCAAACAAAAATAAAGAAGAGACAAGATGCCAGTACCCCTAGGGCATGTACACCTTGTTTGATGCAGACGGATCAAGATAAGTAACCAGAGGAATCTCAAGAGGCGCCGCTCGGTGGCTGTTACGCCAAGAAACGGGCTGCTGCGGACCGGGGGAAACGCTGCTTGAAACGCGTGCGGGCGCACCTTACAACAATTTTCCCCGCAAAGCAAAGGAAACTTTGGCCTTACCGCCGCGCTTAAGGATCCGCATGGAGCGCCGATGACCCTACGTTCTGGCCGAATAGTGCCCGGAATGCGTGCGGCGGTACGGGCGCGCGGTGTGCATGACAGGAGGCAACCGTGACCAGCAACACTCGCGTTCTCATCACCGGCGTTTCGGCCTTGGCCAGAAAACCCCTCGCGGACATCATCAGTGGCGCACCGGGGCTCGAAGTGGGGGGGGGCCGCGCCCGCCGCCATCACCGCCGCCGGCAAGGAGGCAGTGGCCATGGGCGCCGTGGATGAGGAGGTTGCGCTGTTGAATATGGCGGAAAAAGTCCTCAACGCCGCGGGCGCGATCCCCGCGATTCGCGGCTAGCATGCAGCCCTCGCTCTAAGGGATAATCGCCGCCATTTCTTGCCACGGAGATGGCGCCATGAGACTGGACCCTGAACAGCGCTCGCAATTCGAACGCGATGGCTATTTATTCTTTCCCGCTTTGTTCTCCATTGAAGAGATGGAAACGCTCTTGGCGGAACTGCCTCGTATTTATGCCCAGCGCCGCCCGGAGAACGTGCGAGAGAAAGGCGCCGAGGCGGTACGCACCAGCTTCGCGGTGCAGATGTACAACAGGACCTTCGCGAAGCTCGCGCGGCATCCGCGCATGGTGAATCCCGTGCGAGAATATTTCGGGGAGGCGGTCTACATGCACCAGTTCAAGGTCAACGGCAAGGCAGCCTTCGATGGCGAGGTGTGGCAATGGCACCAGGATTTTGGTACCTGGCACAACGACGATCATATGCCGGCGCCGCGCGCGATGAACGTGGCCATCTTCTTGGATGAGGTAAACGAGTTCAACGGGCCGCTCATGTTCATTCCAGGTAGCCACCAACGAGGTCTCATCGAGGCGCAGCACGACCGCACGACTACGAGTTACCCGCTGTGGACGCTGGATCACGCTAACATCGGCCAGCTTGCGGACCGGGGCGGCATCGTTGCACCCAAGGGCCCGGCGGGATCCATGATCATGTTCCATTCGTGTCTCGTGCACGCCTCGGCGCCTAACCTTTCTCCCTGGAGCCGCAATACCGTGTACTTGAGCCTATGCGCCGTGTCCAATCGCATCCGCGCCTTCAACCGGCCGGGCTATATTGCGCAGCGCGATTTCACACCCATCGAATGCTTGCCCGATGATTGTTTGCTGAAGGATTACGACGTGCCGTTGCCATGGAAGGACGGCACGCCGGCGGACCAATTGGCTGGGTTACGCGCAGCCGCCTAGGAAAGAATATGAACCTTCACGCGAAGTTGCGCGAACGCGCGGCCCTGGGCAAGCCGCTGCGCATCGGATTGATCGGCGCCGGAAAGTTCGGCGCCATGTACCTGGCACAAGTCCACAATACCCCGGGCGTGCATCTGGTAGGCATCGCCGATCTTTCTCCCGAAAATGCGCGCGGCAATCTGCAACGCGTGGGTTGGAAGAGCGAGCAATACGCGGCCACCTCTCTGGATGCCGCCATGAAGTCAGGGGCAACACACGTATCGGACGACTGGGAGAAGCTGGTATCCCATCCAGCAATAGACATTATCGTGGAGGCGACCGGCCATCCGCTTTCCGCCGTGGATCACGCGCTCGCGGCTTTCCGGAACAAAAAGCATGTGGTGATGGTGACGGTGGAGGCTGACGCTTTTTGCGGCCCGCTGCTAGCAAGGCGCGCGCAAGAGGCCGGCGTGGTCTACAGCCTGGCCTACGGTGACCAGCCAGCGCTGATTTGCGATCTGGTGGATTGGGCGCGGGCCGCGGGTTTTGGTGTGGTGGCGGCGGGCCGGGGCCACAAGTGGTTGCCGCACTTCGCGCAATCCACTCCCGAAACCGTTTGGGGTTATTACGGCCTCACACCCGAGCAAGCGAAGACGGGCGGGCTCAATCCGAAGATGTTTAACTCCTTCCTGGATGGATCCAAGCCGGCCATCGAATGCACCGCCGTGTGCAACGCAACGGGACTCGCCGCGCCACCCAACGGACTCACTTTCCCGCCGGCCTCGGTGGATGACATTCCCTTCGTGTGCCGCCCCATCGCCGAAGGCGGCGTGCTGCACCAGAAGGGGCAGGTGGAAGTGGTGTCGTCCCTGGAAAAGGATGGACGCGCGATTCCCTATGACATTCGCTTCGGCGTGTTCGTGGTGTTCGAAGGCGATACGCAGTACATCCGCAATTGCTTCAAGGAGTACATGGTACGAACGGACCCGAGCGGGCGCTACGCCTGCCTTTACAAGCGCTGGCATTTGATTGGGCTCGAACTGGGAATCTCCGTGGCATCCGTTGGAATTCGCCGTGAATCCACCGGGTGTGCCACGGGGTTTCGCGCCGATGTTGTGGCAAGCGCCAAGCGCGACTTGAAGGCAGGCGAGCTGCTCGACGGCGAAGGCGGGTATACGGTCGTGGGCAAACTCATGCCCGCGCACGCATCGGTGAAACTTGGCGGACTTCCCCTAGGGCTGGCTCACGGTTGGAAATTGCTGAGGGATGTCGCCGCGGGCCAGCCTGTGCGCTGGCAGGACGCAATGGTTGATGAAACCAATAGTGCGGTGAAGGTGCGCCGCGAAATGGAGCGCTTGTTCGCGCCGGAGCGGGAACATTCGGCTTAGGGAAAAACCGTTTAAGACAATAAGGAAATAGCTCATCCGGCTTTCGTTTGGGTGGGCGATAAAACCCTTTCCTTATCCCGGAAGGCGAGGGGAGCGAATCCCCGTAGGTTGGGCTGAATGAAATGAAGCCCAACGGATCGTGGCTGGGCACGAGTGTTGGGCTTCACGTAAGACGTTCAGCCCAACCTACGCTGAGGTGGTCTTGCTTCCCACCGTTGATCCTTCCCGCTCGGGCGGGAAGCACGACACTCCCTTCTCCTTCAGGGAGAAGGGAAGGGAGGAAAGAGATTTGGCTGCCAGCACAACTAAGTCCGCAACTTTTCCGGTCGCCGGCCCGCAGAAATGCCTGAAGAACCAAAAGAATCAGCCGAGGTTTGAGAGCTGATAGTTCCCTCGAAGGTTTTCACATGCCCAGGTTGTCGCATCGCCGGTTGGTAAGACGTCGCATGTGCATTATTACTATTCTCTTGCAAAGCCCGCTTTTTCATTGCGCTTACGCCGAGCCAGGCGCTAGTCCCGGTATGCTCGCGAAAGGCTCCGGAACCGAGATCATCGACGCCACCGCGGTCACTGCCGCCCGCCAAGCCGGATCGCCGAAGTACGACAAAGCCAAGAGCGATGCGCCCGCTTACCTCTTCTTGCACACTCACGGCGGGCGCGTGGACGAGCGCATGGGAACGCAGCAAGGAGTCAACAACATCGAAGTGCCGGTGCCCTCGGGCAAGATCAGCCAGCTTTGGTGGCAGCAACAGTTCATGGATGACAAACTGTCCGCGCTGGGCGGGCTCTACGTTCCGAATACGAGTTTAGGCCTGCGAGTTCGCGGACAACTCAGTGGCGAAGCCTACGCCCAAATCGTGGTCCTCGATGGCGTACCGGGTAATCCCGATAAACCTAAAAACGGCGATTAACCCTACAAACGGCGATTAACCACGAGGGACACGAAGTAACACGAAGGAAATACGAAGCAACTGCCGCTACCGAGGCTCATCAATTTGGTGAAGGCTGTGCCGCCTCGATGTTTTTGATTTCCTTCGTGTACCGTCGTGTCCTTCGTGTGCAATAGCTTTTTCTAGGGTTATTGGGATTTTTTGCGGTAGTGATGTTCCAGAATTTGCTTCGCCCGTTTGTTGCCATTGTTGGCGGCGAGCACGAACCACTGCGCGGCAAGCTGCGCGTCCTTGGCGTAGCCTTCGGCGCGCGGGTCATGGAGAATGCCAAGATTGAGCTGGGCTTGCGAATCGCGCTGGTCGGCGGCCAGTTGGAACCACTTCACGGCTTGCTCAAGATTGCGATCCACGCCGAGCCCTTTGTCGTACATGGACCCCATTTGATAGAGCGCATCGCGCTCGCCTTGCGCCGCGGAAATCTCCAGCCACTTGCGCGCCAGGGCGTAATCCTGGTCTTCCTTGGCATTCAGATAAACGTCGGCCATGAGGAAGGCGGCTCTGCTGTCGCCGGCCTGCGCGCGCGGTTGCAGTATGGCAAGTGCGCCTTTGATGTCATTGGTGGAGAGCGCCTTGCTCACCGCTTCGGACTGCTCCTTCTTGATGCGCGGCACGAACTTGATGCTCTGGCCCAGGCGCTTGGCGATGGGGACAAGTTGCGCGGCCATTTCGCCGGCTCCGGTCAGATCGGACACGCCAACATCCACCAGTAGCTGGGGATTTTGCGGATCCGCGCAACTGATTCCCGCGATGTACAGATAGTGCAGCGGATCGGGTTTCTTGGCCTCGGCTGTCATGGTGTACTGGCTACACCAGTAGCCATTGACTTGGGCTGGCGATTCGCGGCGGCTGGTGACGGAAAACTCGGCCAGATCCACCAACGAAGGACGGCTAGTCTTGAGTTGCGCCGCAAGTTCATCGGCGTTGCGCACCGGCTCCGCGATGGGGGTTGAGAGTACGTTGACCCCGAAAATGTGATTCGCGTCATCCGTTGTCTTGCCCAGCGCGGCCGATTGGCCGCTACGAAAATAACTCACCCAACCTGGGCCGGCGGGGGTGTTGACGGAGAAGCCCGTGTAAATCCACGGTGTGTCGGGATTGAGTATGGGATTGGGGAGTGGCTCCTCGGCGGCGGACAGATGAAGCGCGTGGCAGAGAAGCAACGTGGAAAGTAGTAATCGCATGGCAAGAATTGTTGTTGTGTAGTGGGATTAAGGGCGCGGCTCGGGCACGATTTCCAGCTTGCCTTCCCACTCGCGCTCCTTGGTGTCGGTGATGACCGCTTTCAATTCGCCCGCCGTCTTGGGTACGAAGTGGAAACGGAAATTGGGATTCTCGCTGATGGAGAAATCCACGTCCGCGGACAGGATGGGAAGGCCGGCGTAGGTGACGCTGACCGTACGTACATAGTAAGCGGGAATGAAAAGCTGCGTGAGCTGGTCCTTGGCGAGCCCGGAGGTGTTGGGATGCTGGATCATGAGTTGTACGGTGCTGGACTCTCCCAAGGTGACTTTGTCTTCTGTTCGGATGCGCACGCGCGCCTTGAAGTTCTCGAAATCCGGCGCGGTTCCCGTGGGCGATGAGCAGCCGCCCGCCGCCTTCACATGGCGCACCGCCATGTAGGTGGAGCCGTCGCTCAATTGCGCTACCGCCCGCATGTGCGAGTATTCCTCCACTCTAACGCGCGTCTCGATGTCCGCGCTGCCGCTTTCGGGCGTGAAGGTGAAGATGGCGGCGACGGGCGAGGGATTCTTGTCGATGATGAGATAGAGTTTTTCCACGTAACGTTGCGCGAGCTGCGGCAAATGCGTGGAGATGGCGATGGGCACTGTCGAGGCATCTTGCGCGCGGTGGGGCGCGCGCAGCGTGAGCACTTCTCCGTTAAGGTCTTGTTGAATCACGCGGCCCGCGAAGAAAACGCTTTTGATCTTCAGCCAGATCTCCGAGTCGTCCCCTTCGGCTGCGCAAGCGTAATGAGCGTGCAGCAGCGCGGCGGCGAATATTAGAACGCGCGTCATGGCGCGATTAGGCACGACTTGTACGCTCTGGCTAGGGATGCCTTGAAGCGCTTGGCCTGGTCGCGTATATCGTCCCCGCGCGCGACGTTGCCGCGCTCGCCCGCGATGGTGCCGGCGTTGAGCGCCGTGGAGGCATCGGTATATTGGGAGTAGGGAACCTCTTCGGCCAGCGCGTCGATGGCGCAGGCGCACTTGTAGACCATTTCCTGGCGCAGACGCTCGGGGTGGTTGCGAATGCATTCTTCGACGAACACGATGCGGTCGAGCGTGGGGTAATCGGCGATCTGCGCCGCGCATAGACTGGGCAATGCCAGCGCGGCGGCCCCTACGAAAACCTCACCACAGAGGCACAGAGACACAGAGAAAGACCGTAGTGCAAACAGGAGGCGTGTAATTGATGCCCGGCCTTCCATAACAGACCCATGAAGCATGGCGCCTTCCTCTGTGCCTCTGTGTCTGTGTGGTGAGATTGGGCCCTTCACTGGTCCGCCCCCTCGAATCTCAAGACTTCTTCAATAAGTGGCGCTGCTTCGCTGCCGTGGACCACCGTACGCAATTCGAGTACCCATCCTGGAATTTGGTCCGATAGGGTGAAGCTGTAGGTCTTGTTGGCGTAGCGCGCGAAGCGCGGCTTCAAGGGGTCGTCTACGTAGGGTGTGATGCTCACTTGCCAGATGGGAATGTTCTTCCCGGAATAATTGGCCTGCAATTTTTCAACCTTGGCGGAGCCGGCCAGGGCCATGCGCACGCGCTTGCGAAAGTAGCCCGGTTGCCCTTTGGTGAGCCGCTGCATTTCCCGCACGTCGCGCTCCAGGAAGGAGAGGATGACGGGATTTGCGGTCGCGGCTTCGATATCTGGAAGATTGACCGCGCGTTCGCCCGCCAGAAATTCCACATGGGAGGCACGCCCTCCCGCCGCGTCTTGGGCGCCCAGGGTGACGTTGACTTGGCCGCAGAAGGCCGTCTCCAGCGTGCCCTCGTGCCGCAAGGTGTAGCGCAGGGCCTTGGCTTCTGCGGTATTACTTAGATGGTGTTCGAGAAATAAAAATTGTTCGGCTGCCGAGATGGGCTGTTCCGCCGGCGCCAGCCGGGAGCATAGGAGGAGGCAACTAAAGAGAAAAACACGCTTCATTCAAGGTCTCGCCGGGAGGCGCTTGCGCCTCGTGGGTTATTCGATGGGAAAGGCAGGTGCCAAGTTCAATGTCGATGGCGGAAAGTAGCGCTAGGATACGCTGGGCGGCCTTCATATCGCCCAGTTCCACGAATAAGCGGCCCAGGCTCAACAACGCCGGGATGAAGCCGGGTTCCATCACCAGTGCCTGCTTGTAGGCATCCGCCGCCGCATCGCCGCGCACCAACATTTCCAATCCGGCGCCACGATACCACCAAGCCTCGGCATTGGTGGCATCCATGAGCAGCCACGCGTCGGTGAGGTCTACGAGCGCTGGCCAATTCGATTCGATCACCAGGCGGTGGGCGCGCAAGAAGTAGGGCAAATCCTCGGCCCCGCGTTGCCAGAATGCCACGCCTTCTCGTACCGGAAGCACGGCAGGCAAGGATTGCGGCCCCGCGGCCTTGCGGGATAACCAATCCATGGGAATGGAGAAATAGGAACGCCGGTCCCCTCGCAAACGGTAGGTGAGTAGTCCCACGAGTTGGCCATGATCGTCCATGAGGGCGCCGCCGGAAGAGCCCGAGGTAAAGGCCGTGGTGGACTCGATGACCCAGGCGCCATCGAATTTGTGTAGCGCGCGCACGAAGCCGGTGCGAAATTGCAATCCCGCGCCCCCCTCGAAACCCATGGCCCACACGGGCTGGCCCACGCGCAAATCCTGGCTCGCGCCTATTTGGAGGGCAGGAGCGGCGAGGCCGGGCACGTCGAGGACGCATAGGTCGTGGTCGATGTCCGCGGCTTGGCCAGAAACGTGGTGAGTCCCGTTGCGGTGAACGACGACGATCTGAGCGCTGTGGCGGGTTACGTGGCAACTGGTCACCACCTTGTTGGGTGCGATGGCGACGCCGGTTCCGAAGAAGGTTTTATTGTTCTCGTCGAAGGCCTGCACCTTGACCAGGCTCGCGGCCAGTTGAATGACCTCGGAACGATCCGGTATGGCATGGGCCGGCAACGCGGTGGAGATACTGCCCAAGGCTACCGCAAGCATCTTGCTGATGGCTTTCATAGCTACTGCTCCCCGTTTGAAACAGTCCTATTTCCATCTACGGCGCGGATGCGCTTCGGCGTAGTGCCGTTTACGGCATCGGCTGCCCGTCTGGCCCGAGGAGGGGCACCCGGTATTGGCGCAGAATATCGAGGATTTCCTTATGATTTTCCGCGATGAGGCTTTGCACCCTGGCTTTCCATGCCTGGTCTTCGTGGCGCACGCCCATGGCGATCTCAAAATCAAGCGGGCTACCGGGCCTGGATTGCAGGGGCACGACCTTTAATGGTTTGCTCTGAACTCTATGGGCGAAAAAGCCCGCGATGGGACCCCAGACCAGGGCGGCGCCGATCTTTCCCGCCGCCAGGTCGCGTTCGACGATCTCGCCGGGGTATTGGTCGGGATCGGCGTTGAGCGACAAATAAGGCACCGCTTGGTCCACGAGGCCGTTTTGCACCATCCACTGTGCGGCGGGCGAGCGCGCGTAGACGCCGATGCGTAGCGTTCCCAAAGCTTCTTTCGGCAGCGCCAGGAATTGCGCTTCGGTGTTCACGCCCTTGGTCTGGCCGGTGTCTGGGATAACGAGGGCGTACACGGAGCGAAAGTACGGTTGGGTGGGGGAGGCTTGATCGTAATTGGCCGGGACCCCCATGACCAGATCGCACTTGTAGTTATCCCCCGGGAGCTTGAAGCGCAGTGTGTTGCGAATGAATCCCAGGCGCTGGGGAAAGGAGGCGTACTCCACCGTCCACCCCAGTTTTCTAGCGAACAACTCGGCGATCTTGTTTTCGAAGCCCTCGCCCTTGGTATTGGAGAAGGGGAGGTTGTTGGGATCCTGGCAGACCTTCAACACTCCCTCCGGCATGTACTCCTGCGCCACTGCGCCGGAGCTGCATAGTAGAAAGATCCACGCTGCGCGGTGCAAAGCGCTCATTTGAGGGGTTGTACCTTAGCGGATTTGATGGCGCCGTCGGAGCGTCCCTTGAGATAAGCGTAGAGGTTATCCAGGTTGCTCACGACTTGGTCGCTCGTGTTGAAGGACGGCATGCCTTTCTCGAGACGGCCCTCCATGATTGCCTTCTTGAATTCGTCCTTGGTCAGAATTTTCAAGCGCTCGATCAGCGAGGGCCCGACCATGCCTTCCTGGTTGGGGCCGTGGCAGCGGTCGCAGGCCGCCGCACGCCAGGTTCGGAAACCCTTCAGGGTGTTTTCGTCGACCTTACTACCGTCGACGACGGTGTAAAGGTCCGTCTTCACCTCGTCGGCGTGCACGGCGCCCCATAGGGCCACGCAGGCGAAAAACAGTATTGCAGGTAGTTTCATGGAATCACTCGGTAAAAAGAAAATGGGCGGCGCACAAAAAACTGGCATCCCGGAAACCCGGGATGCCAGCGGTACTAACGCGCAGCTTTATGATTGGTATTAGTTCAAACTGAAGACCGTCAGCACGCCACCCAGATCGGTGTAGTTCTGTAGCTCCTTGTAGCCACCCACGGCGCCCAGGCCGTCGCTGTCCTTCTCCAGGCCCGCGGCCATGCCGATGCCGGCCCAGCCACCGATTCCGGAGTAGACGCCCACGTATTGCTTGCCCGCGTGCATATAGGTGAACACGTTGCCGATGATGCCCGAAGCGGTCTTGAACTTGAACAGTTCGTTGCCATTCAGATCGACGGCCTTGAGATGGCCTTCCAGCGTGCCGTAGAAGATGACGTCGCCGGCGGTGGCCAATGCACCGGACCACACGGAGAACTTCTCGGCCTTGGACCAGACGATCTTGCCGGTGCCAGCATCCCAGGCGATGAAGTTACCCATACCGCCATGGCTGTTGGGAGCGGGGAACATCGCCAGCGTGGCGCCCACGTAGGGCTGGCCGGCCACATAATCCACCTTGAAGGGCTCGTAGTTCATGCACACGTGGTTGGTGGGCACGTAGAAGAGCTTGGTCTTCGGGTGGTAAGCGGCGGGCTGCTGGTCCTTGGAGCCCAAGGCTGCCGGGCAAACGCCCTTGGTGTCGACATCGGGACCGTTTTGCGCCGTGGAGTACTTGGCCACCACTTGCGGACGGCCGGACTTCATATCGACGTGGGTAGCCCAGTTGACGGTCGGGTCAAATTTTTGGGCAACCAGCAATTCGCCCGTAACGCGGTCCAGCGTGTAGCCAAAACCGTTGCGGTCGAAGTGCACGAGGGTCTTACGGGTCTGTCCCTTGTGGGGAATGTCCGCCAGGATCATCTCGTTGATGCCGTCGAAATCCCACTCGTCGAAGGGCGTCATCTGGTAGACCCACTTGACCTTGCCGGAATCCAGATCGCGTGCCCAGATGGCCATGGACCACTTGTTGTCGCCGGGACGCTGCGAGGGGTTCCAGGTGGAGGGGTTACCCGTACCGTAGTACATCAGATTGGTATCGGGATCCCAGCTAAACCAGCCCCAGGTGGTGCCGCCACCGATCTTCCACTGGTCACCTTGCCAAGTCTTAAGGGATGAGTCCTTGCCGACAGGCGTGACCTTGCCATCCGCCCAGGTAGTGGTGGACGAGGGATCGATCAGCATTTCGTTATCCGGGCCCACGCTGTAACCACGCCATGCCATCTTGCCGTCGGCAAGGTTGTAAGCGCTGATGTAGCCGCGCACTCCCCACTCGCCACCAGAGATGCCGGTGATGACCTTGTCGCCGAATATGTGGGGTGCGTTGGTGTTCACGGCGCCCAATTTCGGATCGCCGTTCTTCACGCTCCAAACCACTTTGCCGGTGGTGGCGCTCAGGGCCACCAGCATGCTGTCGGCTTGCTGCAGGATGACTTTGCCATCGGCGTAGGCCACGCCACGGTTGACCGTGTCGCAGCACATTTGCGGAATGACGGCGGGGTCTTGCTTGGGTTCATATTTCCACTTGATCTTCTGGGTGGCCACGTCCACGGCGAAGACTTTGTTGGGGAACGCGGTGTGGACATACATGGTGTCGCCGATCACCAGGGGGGAGCCCTCGTGGCCGCGCAACACGCCGGTGGACATCATCCACGCTACCTTCAGCTTGTTGACGTTGTTCTTATTGATCTGGTTTAGCTCGCTGTAGCGGTGGTTGGCGAAATTGCCCGCCTGCATCGCCCAGTTAGCCGGGTTGGCGCTCAGATTTGCCAGCTCGTCGTTTGCCGTCGCGGAACCTGCGAAGGCAGCCGAAGCTAGCAAAGCGAGCGAGGTGAATTGGGTGAGTTTCACGATGTACTTCCTCCTCGGAAATCTATGTCTTAGTGGCCCGCGCCAGAGTGCACTGTCCCGGACGCGGAGTATTGGCGGCGGCAAAGGGGGCCGCGAACCGGGGAGCGTGCCCAACGAGGCCCGCTCCCGGGATGTCTGGTTATTATTCTTGGCGCCGGTCGGCGCTGTTCCTTGGCAACCGGGCCTCCCTTGGCGCTTGTGGTGCAAGAGGGGCCGCGGCGGAATTTTCAACATCGTACAAGGCATTAGTAGCACGCCATAAAGACAGACGTCAAGGCGCCCGCGAATGCCAACTTGCTTGAAGTTGGGGACAAGCTCTTTTGTGCGTGAAAGGGGTTTCCCTGGAAGCCTTCGCGGCCCCTTTGCCGCGAAGGCTTGCCGGTGGCATAAACCACTACCTATTGTGGTCGCCTAGTGGCAACGACGGAATATGTTGTGTCTAGCCTCTCCAACCGGTGTTAAACTAAACGGCAGTTCCACACCACGGCCGCGCGAGATGGCCGCAATCTTCGCCCATGGCAGAAGAGTCAGATCTAGAACGCACAGAACCGGCAACGCAGAAGAAGCTGCAGGAGGCGCGCGACCGGGGCCAGGTCCCGCGATCCCCTGAGCTTACGACTTTTTCCGTGCTGCTGATCGCCGGGGTGATGTTGGTCTACACCGGGTCCGCCGTGATGCAAGGCTTACTGGCTATTATGCGCGACGGATTGATTCTGGACCGCGAAGCGGTCTATCGCACCGATATCCTGGGCGCGCGCATGTTCGAGGGACTTTCCGCCGCGCTCCTCACGCTGGCCCCCTTATTTCTCGCCGTGGTGTGCGTGGCCATGGTGGCCCCCGTGCTGATGAGTGGCTGGCTATTTAGCTGGACGCCGTTGTATCCCAATTTGGGCAAGCTCAATCCCTGGGAAGGTCTCAAGCGCGTTTTCTCCGTGCGCGGGCTGGTGGAAATGATCAAGGCCATCATGAAGGCGGTGATCCTGGGCGGCGTGGCGGTGATCATCGTGTGGAATCAAAAGGAGGAGCTTCTTGGCTTGCTGCGGGAGCCCTTGGTTCCAGCTCTGCGGCATGTGGGGCAAATGATGGGCTTTGCCTTTCTCGTCATCGTCGCCGCCATGGGCTTGATCGTCGCCGTGGATGTGCCCTACCAGTTGTGGACCTATCACAAGGACTTGCGAATGACCAAGGAAGAGGTCAAGCAAGAGTCCAAGGATTCCGAGGGTAATCCAGCGGTGAAGAGCCGGGTACGTGCCATACAGCGCGAAACCGCGCGCCGGCGCATGATGGCCGAAGTGCCCAAGGCCGACGTGGTGGTGACGAACCCCACGCGCTTCGCCGTGGCGCTGCGCTACCGCGACCGCGCCATGCGCGCACCGCAAGTGGTGGCCAAGGGCAGCATGCAATTGGCCGAACGCATCCGGGAAGTGGCGCTGGAAGCAGGCGTGCCGATTCTGCAATCCCCGCCTCTTGCGCGCGCGTTGCACGCCCACACCCAGATCGGGCAGGAAATTCCCGCCACGTTGTACACGGCGGTGGCCGAAGTGCTGGCCTACGTGTACCAACTGAAGCGCTTCGGCGGCACCGGAGGGGAGGCGCCAGTACCGCCACGAAACATCGTGGTTCCCGCTGGCCTGGACCCCGAGCAGGCGCTAGCCAATGAGTGAAGCGGCCGAGCGGGCCCCGCCTTCCGGTTGGGGGCTATTGAAACAGTTCACCGGCCCCATCCTCATCATCGTGATCCTGGCGATGATGGTGATGCCGTTGCCTACCTTCGCCCTGGATTTGTTGTTCACCTTCAATATCGCCATCTCGCTGATGGTGCTCATGGTGGTGATGTACACGGCACGCGCCGTGGATTTTTCCATGTTCCCCACCATCATCTTGGTGACCACGCTGTTGCGTTTGTCCCTCAACGTGGCCTCGACCCGCGTCGTGTTGCTACACGGGCACCAAGGCCCGGACGCCGCCGGTAAGGTCATCGAGGCCTTCGGCCACTTTCTCGTGGGTGGAAACTACACGGTGGGCATCATCGTGTTCATCATCCTGGTCATCATCAATTTCGTGGTGATCACCAAGGGTGCCGGGCGCATCGCCGAGGTGGCCGCGCGCTTCACCCTGGATGCCATGCCCGGCAAGCAACTCGCCATTGACGCCGATCTTAACGCCGGCCTGATCGGCGAGCAGGATGCGCGCAAGCGGCGCGAGGAAATCTCCCGGGAAGCCGATTTTTATGGCGCCATGGACGGGGCCAGCAAATTCGTGCGCGGCGATGCCGTGGCCGGCATCATCATCATGATGGTGAACATCGTGGGCGGGCTTGCCGTGGGAATCTTCCAGCACGATCTGGCGGTGGGCGAGGCGGCCAAGAACTACACATTGCTGACCGTGGGCGATGGCTTGGTGGCCCAGGTTCCCGCTCTAATCGTGTCCACGGCCGCCGGTATTCTGGTGACGCGTGTTGCCACCGAGCAGGATTTCAACACCCAGCTATTCGTACAGTTCGCGGCTAATCCGCGCAGTTACTACCTGGTGGCCGTGGTGATCGGCGTCATGGGGCTCATCCCAGGCATGCCCCATCTCGCGTTTCTGATCGTGGCCGCCACCATGGCGGGTATTGCCTATGCCATCGGCCAGCGGCGCAAGGAAGAAAAAGCACCGGCGCCCAAGGCTGGGCCCGCCAAGACGGAACCGGCGGAAGTGTCATGGAGCGACGTGGCCGCCATCGATGCCCTGGGGCTGGAGGTGGGGTTCCGCTTGATTCCCTTGGTTGACCGCGCGCAAGACGGGGAGCTGCTGCGCCGGATCCGGGGAATCCGAAAAAAGGTGGCGGCGGACATGGGCTTTCTGGTGCCAGCGGTGCATATCCGCGACAACCTGGAACTGCGCCCCAATGCCTATCGCATCGCGCTGAAGGGCGTGGAAACCGGGGCGGGCGAGGTCTATCCCGGAATGTTCATGGCCATCAATCCTGGCCGGGCCATGGGCCCGCTTACGGGAACCGCCACGAAGGATCCTGCCTTCGGATTACCCGCCGTATGGATCGATGCCGGCCAGCGCGACCAAGCGCAATCCAACGGCTATACGGTGGTGGATGCCAGCACGGTGGTGGCGACACATCTTTCCAGCGTGATCCAGGCCCACTCCGCGGAGTTGTTGGGACGCGCGGAAACCCAGGCGCTGCTCGATCATGTGGGCAAGGAGATTCCCAAGCTAGTGGAGGACTTGGTGCCCAAGCTCGTCCCGCTGGCCACCGTGCAACGGATACTGCAAAACTTGCTAAGGGAGGGCGTCCATATCCGCGACATGCGCTCTATTCTGGAGACGCTGGCTGAGCACGCGCCTCGCACCCAGGACGCGGAGGAACTCACGGGCGCGGTCAGGGTGGGGCTCGCGCGGGCCATCGTGCAAGGTATTTTCCCGGCGGACAAGGACGTCGAAGTATTGGCGCTGGACCCGCAACTGGAACAGATGCTGTCCCAGGCCGCTACGACACGGGGCGCCGAGGGACCCGGTCTGGAACCCGGGCTGGCGGAGCGCATATTGAAGCAGGCTGGCAGTTTTACGCAGGAGCGCGAGCAACTGGGGCAGCCCGCCGTGCTGCTGGTATCGCCAACCTTGCGCAGTTTGCTGGCCCGCTTCCTACGCCGCGCCGCGCCCCAATTGAAAGTGCTCTCGCAATCGGAAGTGCCCGATAGCCGCATCGTGAAAGTAATCGGCTTGCTGGGAGGCCGTGCTTGACGTTTACCAGGTTCTTACTAGGGTGAAGAGATGATCGTAAAGAGGTTCTACGCCGAAACTTCCCGCGAAGCCTTGCGGCTGGTGCGCCAGGCGATGGGCAACGACGCCATGATTCTGGGCAATCGCAAGACTACTAACGGGGTTGAGGTCATGGCGGTGGCGGAGTCCGAGGTCAAGACCATCACCGCCGGGGCGAGCCCGCGCGCGCCGGTCAAGCCTTCCGCGAGCGCCATTCCATCAACGCCGCGCGAAGCCCCCGCCCGCCCGCAGGCAGCCCCAGGCGGCTTTGACGTCGTGCACGAGCTACGATTACTGCGCAGTTTGATGGAAGAGCAGGTGGCGGCGCTGGCGTGGAACGACTTGCGCCGCCGCGAACCGGCGCGCAGCGCGGCCCTGCGCAAGATGCTTTCGGCGGGATTCAGCGTGGGGCTTGCGCGCAAGCTCGTGGACCGCATGCCCGAAGGCATGGATGTGGGGCGTGGGTTGCGTTGGACCAAGGCCGCCTTGCAAGCCATGCTCAACATCGTTCCCGAGGAGAACGGTATCGTCAACAGGGGTGGTGTGTTCGCCTTGGTGGGCCCCACGGGGGTGGGCAAGACCACGACTGTTGCCAAACTGGCCGCACAGGCCACCTTGCGCTATGGAGCCAACCACGTCGCCCTGGTTACGACGGACACCTACCGGATCGGCGCCGTGGACCAGCTACGTGTGTACGCCAAGATTCTGGGCGTGCCCGTCATCTCCATCAAGGACGAGACCGATATGCGAGTGGCCTTGGGAGACTTGCGCTCCCGGCGCATCGTGCTCATCGATACCATCGGGATGGGGCAGCGCGACCGGCGCTTGGTGGACCAGGTGGCCTTGCTGTGCGGGGAGGGCAAGTCCGTGCAGCGGCTGTTGCTGCTCTCCGCTATCTCGCAAACCGATGTGCTGGCCGAGGTGGTGAACGCCTACAAGGGGGCGTCCCTGGCCGGATGCGTTTTGACCAAGCTGGACGAGAGTCTCACCCTGGGCGGAGCCCTGGATGTGCTGATTCGCCACAAAATGCCCTTGTACTATGTGACCAACGGCCAGCGCGTACCCGAGGACCTGCACCGGGCGAGCCCGTTGTACCTGGTGGAGCGTGCCATCCGGCTGGCGCCAGAGACGGGTATGTTCGCCATTACCGACGAGGACGTACCGTATTTGTTCGCCGAATCCCCACTCCAGTCCCCAGCTCCTTTTGTCGCGTCTTCCGGGCGCATGTCTGGGGCCATGCGTGGCTGAAGTCATGGCCGATCAGGCGGCAGGCCTGCGCCGCCTGATATCGCGGGATTTTGTACGTGTCATCGCTCTTACCTCTGCCCAACCCGGTAGCGGTGTGTCCTTGATCGCCCGCCACTTGGCCAGCGCCCTATCGTCCCTTGGGCGGGAAGTATTCCCTATCGAATGCAAGGAAGAGCTTCTGGCACGCGCGCGGGGTGACCCTGGCTTGCTGGCGGATGCGCTGGAGAAAGGCCGCCGGGGTGCCGAGATCGCGCTGCTGGAGGTGCCCAGCACCCCTAACGACCGGCAGGCGCGGCTAGCGGCCTGCGCGCCCGACGTGATTCTGGTGATGGCCCCCGGCCCTAGCGCCCTTCAGGACGCCTATTTGCTCATTAAACGAATATTGTCGGTTTCCGGCAAATGCCGTCTGCATGTTCTTTTGAACCAAAGTGCCGACATGGACTATGCCAAGCGAATTTTTGGCAACCTGTCGGCGACGAGCAATAAGTTTCTAAGCCAGCCGCTCCAATACCTTGGCGAACTCCCGAACGACGACCGGATGTCGCAGGGGCAATCGCAGGATATCAATCTCCTCGCTAACCACCCTCATGCCCCCCTGGCCGTTATGCTGCGAGCATTGGCGGAACGTATCCTGCTTTGGCCCTATCCCGGTGAGAACGACATGTCCGGGTTTGCCCGCCGGCTTGTTGCGGCGCTCCCAGCTCCACCTGTGTACTGATGGCCACTACCACTCTTACAAAAGACCCTAACAAGCTCGTCGAACAGATGGTCCCGCTGGTAAAGCGGATCGCCTATCACTTCATGGCCAGGTTGCCCGCCAGCGTTCAGGTGGACGATCTGATTCAAGCCGGCCTCATGGGCCTGCTCGATGCCGCGAAAAACTTCGACGATACCCAAGGCGCCCAGTTTGAAACTTACGCCATACAGCGCATTCGAGGCTCCATGCTCGATGAGCTGCGGCAGGCCGATTGGTTACCGCGCAACGTGCGCAAGAACCTGCGGCGCATCGAGGCGGCGATCTCCAACCTCGAACAGCAATACGGCCGCGCGCCGCGCGAACAGGAATTGGCCGAGACTCTTGGGGTACCCATCGACGAATACCAGCACATGCTGCTGGAGTCTCGTGGCTACCAACTCCTCCACTACGAGGATTTTCAGGAGTCCGAAGACAGCGACTTTTTCGATGCCTACGTATCCGATGGCCAGTCCAGTCCCTTGGATGTCATCGAAGACGAGAGCTTCCGCCGCCACCTCATCACGGCCATCGGTGCTCTGCCCGAGCGCGAAAAATTGGTCATGGGTTTGTACTACGAGCAGGAACTCAACTTGAAGGAAATCGGCGAGATCCTTGGGGTGAGCGAATCGCGCGTGTGCCAGCTCCATAGCCAGGCCGTGGCAAGGCTGCGTTCACGCATGAAAGAGTGGACGCGTAAGCTCTAAACTCCAACCGGTGTGAGCGCAACCAAAACGCATGCGCCTGTTTCGGCAACAGTCATGTCACGAACAAGGGGAGAAACCCCTTGTTTATCCCCCAAAGGGAACAAGGGGTGGTCTCCCCCTTGTTGATCCCCCAAAACCCGGACACTGTTCTGCGCCGTCGTCCTGATTGCTGATCAATGAATTCCTGAGTCGTCACACGACTGACGTTTTACCCGGTCAAGTTTGACCTCGCGCCGCCGTAATTCCACAGCATGATGGCGTGCGCTTCTCCTTCCGTTCCCTAATTTAAATCCCGCGCGGCCTGCGCGCGGATTTCCCCTATGCGCGGCACTGACAAACTGAGTTGGTTCGGCCTGATCCTCGGGATCGCGGCCGTCGTGGCCGGGCAAGCGGCCGAGGGCGGCAGTGTTGCATCCTTGTTCCAGTTGGCAGCGTTCCTCATCGTCACGGGAGGCACACTTGGGGCTGTCATGCTGCAAACTTCCCACCCAATTTTTGTGCGCGGCTTGAAGATGGTTTCCTGGGTGTTTCGCCCGCCCGTGGTGGATTTTCGCGATGGCATCAGCCGACTCGTGCAATGGGCCACCACTTCGCGGCGCTCCGGGTTTCTCGCATTGGAATCCAGCATGGGCGCGCAGCGCGATCCCTACATGCGCAAGGGGTTACAACTGCTTATCGACGGAACCGAGCCGCAGGTACTGCGCGATACGCTGGATCTGGAGATCGAGATCTGGGAGGATCTGCACCGCCAATGCGCCAAGGTCTGGGAAGCGGCCGGCGGCTACGCGCCGACCATCGGCATCATGGGTGCAGTGCTGGGGTTGATTCAAGTCATGCAGAATCTGAGCGATCCGGCCAAGCTCGGGGCGGGTGTTGCGGTCGCCTTCGTGGCCACCATTTACGGAGTGGGCTCGGCCAACCTTATTTTCCTGCCTATCGCCAATAAGCTCAAAGCCCAGATCACGCGGCATGTGCGCTTGAAGGAAATGCTGGCCGATGGCCTGGAAGGCATCGCCAACGGCGAGAATCCGCACAACTTAGCAGCTCGCATGGAGGCCTACCTCGCGGATGATCCCTCGCGTGCGCGTTCCCGGCCGCGCACGGGAGTTCGGCGTTAGTGGCACAGATGCCTGTCCTTGGCGCGGAGTCCCAGGACCGGAATACCGCGGCGCCCTTTACCGAGATACCCGCGGAAGATGATGCCAGCCTAAAGATATTCTTTGGACAGCCCCAAACCGGGCAGCGGGCGTTGCGCAGGCTCAAGCGCAGGGTAAGGCGCCAGAGGAATTTGGGCGAGACCGACAACCAAGACCGCTGGCTCATCTCCTATTCCGATTTCATCACCTTGTTGTTCGCGTTCTTCGTGGTGATGTACGCCATCTCGCAGGTCAACGAGAGCAAGTACAGGGTGTTGTCGGAATCCATCATCCAAGCTTTTCGCCCCCAGGGAAATCTGGAGGCCAAGAGTATCCTGGAGAACAAGATTGGCCAGCCTTCAACCACGCCCGTACCTGCCGGGGTGATCCCGCACGCGGTGCCGAACCCGGAAGTTCCCAAAATACCGCATCTGCCCAAATTACGCGATGTGGAACTCGAAATTCGCAAGGAGCTCGATCCCCTTATTCAAACCGGAGATATTCGAATCGCTAGTGGCACCCAAGGCCTCAGCATAGAACTGAACGCAAAGGTTTCCTTCAAGACGGGCGAGGCCGCGATGACCTTTGACTCCTTTTTGCCGCTCAAGCAAGTGGCTCGCATCCTGGCTCGCAACGCCCATTCGATTCGCGTGGAAGGGCATACGGGGGGAGAGACAATTGGCGACCAGCAGGTCTATCCAACGCAATGGGAATTATCCACCGCGCGCGCCAGCCGGGTGGTGCGTTACTTTATCGACAATGGAGTGGATCCCCAGCGGCTTGCCGCGGCGGGTTACTCGGATACGCGGATGTCCGATTTGGCTAATAACCGGCGCGTGAGCATCGTGGTCCTGCCGCAAGGAGGAGAGACCGCACCGGTCACCACATCGGTCTTACCCGATGGTTCGGTTAGTCCCAACGTGAAGGAATTGCATTAACAGGCAGGGCGCGGGGGTGGCCGCGTACGCGGCTAACTTTCAAGCCGCGCCGAAATCGCGGTGGGCAAGGCCAACCGAGGTGGAGCCGTCCCGGCCGTACACACCGGTGCTGCGCGTGAGACCATTCAATGCGCAAAGCGCGTCTCGGGTGTACGTCATCCGGCTATTGATGAGCGTGCCATTGGTTCGGTTGATGCGCTCGGCGTCAGCCGCGAAGGCGGACAATTTTTCCCATAGGCCACGCAATTCCGCGGCTTGGGCATCACTTTGCGAAGCAATCCATTGCCGCATTCCCTTGGAGTTGGACTCCAGTGCATGGGACTCCAAGAATGCGCAGCGCAGGCGTGCGAACGTGCCGAGCGCTTCGGCCTTTTCCGCCTTGCGGCGGGTAATATCGGACAGGGGCTCGGTCTGCGCCCGTACCAGGCACTCCTGTTCGGCACTTAGCAATTCAAGGAACTCGCTAAATGCCGAGACTTCCCGGCGCAGACTGGCAACAAAGGTGGCGTGATCGGGGGCCCGTGACATGAATGAATCTATACCTTCTTATTAAACAGATGCTCGCGTACGGAGGCCAGTAACTTGTCGGCCACCACATCGGAGTTCACCTTGAAGTGTCCATCGCTGATGGCTTGCTTGATGGCATCCACGCGGGCAGTATCCACCACGCTGACATCGTTTAACGCCAACTCCAACTGTTGCAACTGAGAAGCCACCGAGTTGATGGCGACCTTGTCGCGAGTGGGCTGCAGCGAAGCCGAACTCTGCGGAGCAGGGTTTCGGTTACCTACGTCTTGCACCCCATTCGGGGAAATCGGTTTTACGGAGCCAGTATTGATCTTCACGTTAGTCCTCGCGGAGTTAGAGGTCGATGAGTCTAAACCAAGATACTACACGGCTTGGATCTATTCCACCCTCGTTGGGTTTATCGGCCCCACCCAAACGAACTTGAGCAATGCACTCCAGGGGTCTGTAAATGTTGTCATTCTTTCTTGTATGTTCACAGTGGGGTGGCCGCATGAGCGAAGCTATTGGACCCAGACCAGTCCCCTTGCGCGAACGATGCCTTTGAGAATTCTGCCCGATGCCGCTTTGACTTCCACGGTTTCGCCCAATCCGCCCGAGCCCAAGGCGCGCCCGGTACTTTGAATATCGAAGCCCGATCCTGCAAAATTAAGATTAACGGTGTCTCCCAGTGCGATGACCTGAGGCGCGCTCAACCACTGAGCCCGCAGGGCCATACCCCCGGCGATCGATGCCTTCGCGGTCTTGCCGGTTACCTGGTCCAAGCGAACGAAGACATTCGCGGGGAGTAACGTGAGGTCGCTCTCCTGCAAGGCGACGTCCGTTTGCGTGACGGTCTGCCCTCGCTGAATGGGACGGGTGCTCACCACGGCGTAATCGAAAATGCGCACCGTGACTGGGAGATATACGGACCACGCCGAGGGCGACTCGCAGCGTATCCCCACGGAGGCATTACCCCAGAACCGGGTGCCAGGCGGTGCGAAAGCCTGTAATTGTGCGCAGGCAGGTAGTCTTAAGCGGGCTTCCGGGGTGGCGGTTTCAATTTGAATTCTTCCCGGCACGCCGCTGAGCTGCTCGCGGACAAAACTCTCCGCGATGCGTTGTACCGCGGCAAGTTCTTGCCATTGAGCGTGCGCCAGGGTGCCGGTGGGGAATATCACCAGACTGGCGAGGCAAGCGTGCAAAAGCTTGCGCGAGAAGGCCGGTGGCTTTGTAATATAGCGAGCGCGCAAAATTTGTCCTGGCAATGGCGTCATCTAAAGAGACACATTGAGATCGTCGTTAAGTCATTAGCCGCAGCTGGCGAAGAACCCCTCCACTCAAATGCATTCCGTATGCCTGCCCTGACCAATCCAACCGATCTTGCCCGGGAAACCCTAAGGCTGCTCACTACGCAACGTATTGCGCCCACACCGGAGAACTACCAGCGCATCTACTCCGAGTTGTCTGGGGTACCCGCGGCGCCGGCGCCGGTACCGGCGCCCGATCGCAAGACTTGGTCTGTCGCGGTTCGCGAGATCACACGGCATCTGGCGGCTGCCGAGGGTGCCAGTCGTAAGTCCGATGGTGTCGAGCGCCTACTCGCCGCCGGCGGTTCCGACCCGAATTTACCCGGCAAGCTCGTCGCACTCATACGTTCTTGGGGCGACGCGAGCGCCAGCATCCCTACGGTCACCGACATTCTTGATGGGCGAGAGGACGCCAGTTCCGCCACCCAAATACGAGATCTCCTTGCTCAAACCTTGGATGTAGGGGTGGCCCCGAGGCTGGAAAGGTATCCGGACTTGGCCGACGAGGCACGCCTGCTGGCGCAGCAAACGCGCGCGGCCCAAGGGCCCAGCACGTGGGCCCGCATGACAAGCCAGTTGCGGCAGTTCTGGATCAAGGTGGAATTGCGCAGTGATTCCGATGGCGACCTCCTAGAGGGGTTGCTGAAGATACTGGCCTTGCTCGTGAACAATATGGGCGAACTGGTGGATGAGGACCAGTGGGTGAGCGGCCAGATGGAGTCCTTGCGCGCACTCATCAACCAACCTCTGAGCGTGGACAACATCGTGCAGCTCGAGCGCGGGTTCAAGGACGTTGTTTACAAGCAAGGCATTCTTAAGCATAGCCTGCGCGAAGCCAAGACGCAGTTGAAAGGGCTGCTGGGCACCTTCGTCGAGCGCTTGGGAGAGATGACTAGCTCGGCGTCGGATTTCAATAGCAAGATCGAGCGCTATGGCGACCGGCTGCAATCGTTGGACGACATCGCGGGGCTACGTTCCTTGCTCGACGAACTCATGGCCGATACGCGCGCCATGCAAGTGGATGTCATGCGCCGCCAGGAAGAGTTCATCGTTACGCGCAAACAGGCAGAGGCCGCCGAGCGCCGCGTGCGTGAATTGGAGGCCGAACTCACGCAGGTGAGCGAGCAAGTGCGCGAGGACCAGTTGACGGGTGCCCTCAACCGCCGCGGATTGGAGGACGCCATGGAGCGCGAGACCGCCCGGGCCATTCGGCACAACACGCCTTTGTGCGTGGCGGTGCTGGATTTGGATAACTTCAAGCGCCTCAACGATACTTACGGCCACCAGGCGGGAGATGCCGCCCTCATTCACCTAACCAAGGTCGTACGCCGCACAGTGCGGCCCACCGATGTGCTGGCGCGTTACGGGGGCGAGGAGTTCGTGATCCTGCTCGGAGATGCCAATCCCGAGCAGGCGCAAATTGCCATGAACCGCCTGCAGCGCGAACTGACCAAGCGGTTTTTCTTGCATAACAACGAGCGCCTGCTCATTACATTCAGCGCCGGCATCGCGCTGCATCATCCCGGTGAGCCCCATGAAACCGTGATCGCACGCGCTGACAAGGCCATGTACCAAGCCAAGATTCAGGGAAAGAACCGCGTGGTCATCGCCGAACCCGTCACACCCGTCACTACGTAGCACATCGTCCATCGCGACTCCTTCGCGAGTGCGGCAAGCCCTTGCCGCCTCCGGCAAGCCTTTCCATCTTGCCCGCTTGCCCTCGCCGCCATAAGTGTGTTTCGGTCGCGCCGGTGCAAAAAATTCGATGACAAATGAATGAGTTGAGAACGAAGGCGTGGTGTCCTGGGTGGTGGCACATGCTCTGCTGAAGGTGTTCCTCGATTACGGAAACCCAGAGCATGATCAACTTACTCGACGCCCACTTTGCCCAACCCTTGCGAGCCCTGAACCTGCGCACCGCGCGCAGCGAAGTGCTGGCGGCCAACATCGCCAACGCCGATACGCCGCAATATAAGGCCCGCGACTTTAGTTTCGCCACCGCGCTCAAGAGCGCTGGCGACGCGCGCTTTTCCATGGCACTTACTTCCGAGCGCCACCTGAGCGGGCGTTCCACTGTGTCACCGGCGCTCCAGTACCGCATACCTGTTCAAGCCAGCATCGATGGCAACACCGTGGAATTGGACACGGAGCTCGCACAGTTTTCCAACAACGCCATCGGCTTCCAGGCCGATCTCGCCTTCATGAACCGCAAGATCCATGGAATGGTGGCTGCCATTCAAGGCTCCTAAACCCGCTAACCCGCCATGTCCCTGTTGAATGTTTTCAGTATCGCCAGCACTGCGTTGTCGGCGCAGTCCCAGCGCTTGAATGTGGTGGCGAGCAATTTGGCCAACGCCGATAGCGCGGTGGGTTCGGATGGCAAACCCTTCAAGGCGAGGCAAGTCATCTTCGAGTCCATGCAAACGAACCCGGACTCCCCCGCGATGGGAGTGAAGGTGAGAGATATCATCGAAGATCCAGCGCCTTCGCGCATGGTCTTCAACCCCAATCATCCGCTCGCCGATGGGCAAGGCTACGTCACCATGCCCAATGTGAATGTCGTCGAGGAGATGACCAATATGATCTCCGCCTCGCGCTCCTATCAAATCAACGTCGATGTTATGAATACCGCCAAGAGCCTGCTGTTGAAAACTCTAGCCCTGGGGCAATAGCCCCGCTTTCTCTCCTAGGAAAACGATATGGCAATCACCGTTGCAGATGCGCAGTTGCTGGCGCGGCCAGATAGTGCGGCGAAGCCCCACTCAAAGGCTCCGGGCGCCAACGACATGGGTAACCGCTTTCTTACCTTGCTGGTGACCCAGATGCGTAACCAGGACCCTCTGAATCCTCTTCAAAATTCCGAGGTGACTTCGCAGTTGGCGCAAATCAGTACGGTAACCGGCGTGGATAAACTCAACACGACCCTTGAGAACATGAGCAAGGCATTCGCCAGCGCACAAACGATGCAGGCGAGTTCCTTGGTCGGGCGCGGAGTGCTAGCCCCCGGAAAAGTATTGCAGTTGTCGGCGGGCGGCGCCCTTGGCGGATTTGAGCTGGCCGGCTCCGCAGCCGCGGTGAAGGTCGATATCCTCAACGCCGGCGGGCATCTGGTGAAAACCCTGGACCTGCAGGGCCAGCCCGCGGGCGTATCGAACTTTGTATGGGATGGCCTGGATGCCAATCAAGCCAAATTGCCCGAAGGCCTCTACAGCTTTGCGGTACGAGCGGCCAATGGCACAACGAAGGTCGATGCCAATTTGCTCGCATTTTCACCGGTAAGGAGCGTGACCTTGGGAGGAAGCCAACTCATGCTCAATACGCAGACGCTAGGCTCGGTGGCCTACGACCAGGTCAAGCAGGTCTTCTAAATAAATTCGTACTGGACTGAACGGGAGCAAATCATGGGATTTCAGCAAGGTTTAAGCGGACTAAACAGTGCCACCAAAGATCTGGATGTCATCGGCAACAACGTGGCGAACTCGACCACGGTGGGATTCAAGGGTTCGGAAGCTCAGTTCGCCGACGTATACGCCAATTCCCTGTCCGGGGCGGGCGCGGGCCAGGTAGGCATCGGTTCGAAATTGGCCGCCGTGGCGCAAATGTTCAGCCAAGGCACGATCACCGCCACCAACAATCCCCTCGACATTGCCATCAATGGCAAGGGCTTCTTTCGCATGGATAACAACGGTGCGATTACCTACGCACGCAACGGCCAGTTCCAATTCGACAAGGATGGCTATATCGTCAACAGCGAGCGCCTGCGGTTGACTGGGTACGGAGTGGACGCCAACGGAAATATTCTCACGGCGTCTCCAGCACCGATCCAAATTTCCTTCGCGGATATTGCACCGAATGCAACCACCGACTTCAATTTGAGCGCGAACCTCGATTCCAGGGAAGTGCCGCCCGTGGTCGCGATATTCAATCCCTCGGATCCCACGAGTTACACCGCATCGACTTCTGGAACCGTATTCGACACGTTGGGTAACTCTCACGTCTTCACCGCTTTCTTTGTCAAGACGGCAACCTCTGGACAATGGAACGTCCACGCCACCGTGGATGGGACGGCGCTGGCGAACGTCAATCTAGGTGCGGGCGCGGGGTTGCCCACGACGATTAATTTCAATTCCTCGGGTAGGCTGACGACCGCCATGCCCGTATCTACATCCCTAACAATCGCTACCGGGGCCGTTACGCCACTCGCCTTCACCTTTGACCTCACGGGAACTACCCAATACGGGGCAAGTTTCGGTGTGAACAATCTCACCCAAGACGGTTTTACCTCGGGGCGGTTGGCGGGCTTCAACGTGAGCGACACAGGCATCATCGTGGGCCGCTATACCAACGGAATCGCACGCAATCTGGGCCAAGTGGTTCTCGCGGATTTTCGCAATGCTCAAGGCTTGAAACCCCTGGGGGGCAACCAGTGGGAGGAAACCTCGGAATCTGGTTTGCCTCTCGTGGGTGCCCCGAATAGCGGTCCCCTTGGTGTCCTTCAGTCCGCGGCGGTGGAAGATTCCAACGTCGACCTGACTGAGGAACTGGTGAGCATGATCACGGCACAACGTGTATACCAAGCCAACGCGCAGACCATCAAGACCCAGGACCAAGTGCTGCAAACACTGGTGAATCTGCGCTAACAAGGGAAGCGTGAAGGGTGAAACGTGAAGCGGAAAAACAGAACGCGCCACGCCAACCTCTTTCACGCATCACGTTTCACCTCTCACACTTACCGCAAAAATGGACCGTCTAATTTATGTCGCCATGAACGGCGCCAAGCACGCCATGGAAAAGCAGGCGACCGTGTCCAACAACCTCGCCAACGCCTCCACCACGGGCTTCAAGGCACAGCTGGATGCGTTCCGCGCGTTACCCTCCTATGGCCCGGGTGCCGGTACGCGCACCTACGTGATGGATACGGAAGTGGGAACGGATTTTAGTTTCGGCTCCATTCAAACCACCGGACGCCCACTGGACGTCGCGGTCAATGGCAAGGGCTGGATTGCCGTGCAAGGGCGCGATGGCCGCGAGGCCTACACCCGCGACGGCAACATTCAGCTTAGCCCCAATGGGGTCATGCAAACACGCGACGGACTGAATTTGCTGGGCGAGGGCGGCGGCCCCATCACCGTACCACCTAACAGCCAAGTGGCGGTCGCGCCGGACGGTACCGTATCGGTGGTGCCGCAGGACAGCACACCCAACGCAGTCAACATCGTGGGACGGATCAAGCTGGTGAATCCGCCGGAGAAAGATCTCGTGCGCGGTGGCGATGGTCTATTTCAGCAAACTAACGGGCAGCCTGCACCCGCCGATGCTTCCGTGGCGCTGGCGCCTGCCTCGCTGGAAAGTAGCAATGTAAGCGCGGTGGAATCCCTTGTCAGCATGATGACGCACACGCGCCAGTTCGAAACCCAAATCAAACTCATCCAGACCGCCGAGGCCATGTTCCGGGAGTTGGGACAGGTTATCAGCATGAACGGTTGATCCCTCACACTCGGAGCCCTCCTTGATTCGTTCTCTATGGATTGCCAAGACCGGTCTGGAAGCCCAGCAGACCAACGTCGATGTGATTTCCAACAACCTCGCCAACGTCTCGACCAATGGCTTCAAGCGCCAGCGGCCCTTGTTCGAGGATTTGCTCTACCAGGTAATTCGCCAGCCCGGTGCGCAGTCCTCGCAACAAACGCAAGTCCCCACGGGCCTGCAGATCGGTACCGGTGTGCATCCCGTTGCAACGGCGCGTATCCTCACACAAGGCAACCTGCAGCAAACCAGCAACAATCTGGACCTCGCCATCGAAGGCAACGGTTTTTTTCAGATCCTGATGCCCGATGGAACATCCGCTTACACGCGCGATGGTTCGTTTCAAATGAACAGCCAGGGACAAGTTGTAACGGCGGATGGAAATCCCATGCAGCCCGCCATTACCATTCCTCCCAATTCCTTGAGCGTCACCATCGGCGAAGACGGTACCGTGAGTGCGCTCGTTTCGGGAAGTGCCACTCCGGTGCAAGTCGGCAACATACAACTCGCGAATTTCATCAATCCTGGCGGTATGCAGGCGCGCGGCGGGAATCTGTTCTCGGAAACGGCCTCATCGGGGGCGCCCGCGGTGGATAACCCCAACACTAATGGCATGGGCAAGGTCCGGCAAGGTTTTGTCGAGACCTCCAACGTGAACATCACCGAGGAACTGGTCAATCTCATCACCGCGCAACGGGCCTTCGAGATCAATTCCAAGTCGATCCAAAGCTCCGATCAGATGCTGCAACGCCTGACCCAGCTGTAACCTGAAGGAAAAATTTCCATGAAGTTGAGCAGTGTACTTATTACCTTGGCGGTGCTCGGCGGGTGCTCCTTGATTACGCCCAAGACAAGCGTGCACCAGCCCATGACGGCGCGTCCCGTCAAGGCGCTGGAGGAACCCCTGGGCAACGGCGCCATATACCAATCGGATTCCTCGCGGCCCATGCTGTTCGATGACCGCCGCGCGCGTTTCGTGGGGGATACGCTCACGGTACTCATCGAGGAAAAAACTTCCGCCAGCAAGAATTCCAGTAGCTCCGCAAACAAGACTGGGAGCACGGCACTGGATATCCCCGTGATTTCCAAGGTTCCGCTCACGAATCTGCAGGGAGCTGCGATGGAAGGCTCCTCCGCCACGAAGTTCGAAGGCAAGGGCGATGCGGCGACCAACAATTTGTTCTCGGGAAATCTCACCGTAACCGTGATCGAAGTGCTGGCTAACGGCAACATGATCGTGTCGGGCGAGAAGCAGGTCACCATCAATCACGGCACCGAGTTCATTCGCTTTTCGGGCATCGTGAACCCGCTGCACATCAACTCGGGTAATGCGGTCTCCTCCACCAAGGTGGCCGATGCGCGCATAGAGTATATGGGCACGGGCTACATCGACGAATCGCAGAACATGGGCTGGCTTGCGCGCTTCTTCATGAATGTGTGGCCGTTTTAGAGACAGGGCCTAGGGACTGGAGACTAGGGGTTAAAACCATGCGACCAACAAGAGGGACTACAATGTTTGCATTAGGACGTCTTTGCTTGATCGTCTTCTCGTTCATGGCTGCATGCAATGCAGCCATGGCGCAGCAGCGCATCAAGGACCTCACGGGCGTACAAGGCGTGCGGCCCAATCAACTGGTGGGCTACGGCCTCATCGTGGGTTTGGACGGCACGGGTGACCAGACCACGCAAACGCCTTTCACGACACAAGCCATGGCCAGCATGCTTGCCCAACTCGGCATACAACTGCCACCTGGCCAATCGTTGCAACTTAAGAACGTGGCCGCGGTCATCGTCACCTCCAACTTGCCGCCCTTCGCCTCTCCTGGCCAGCAAATCGATGTCACGGTGTCGTCCATTGGCAATGCCAAAAGTTTGCGTGGCGGCACCTTGCTGATGACGCCACTGAAGGGTGCCGATGGCAGAATTTACGCCGTGGCCCAGGGTAACGTTCTCATCGCTGGTGCCGGTGGTGGCGCCGCCGGCACCAGCGTGCAAATCAACACCTTGAACGCCGGGCGCATCCCGAGCGGCGCGACAGTGGAACGCTCGGTGCCCACAGCGGTGGGCCAGGGAGAATTCGTGACGTTGGAAATGCACACCTCGGATTTCACCACCGCCAGCCGTGTTGCCCAGGTCATCAACAAGAATTTTGGCGGCGCGATTGCGAGCGCCGTGAATGCACGCCAGATTCGCGTGCGCGCGCCGGAGGACGTGGCCGAGCGCGTGGAGTTCATCGCGCGCGTCGAGGGTCTTCCGGTTGTGGTCTCGGATTCCTCGCCCAAAGTCATCGTTAACGCCAGAACGGGCTCCGTCGTCATGAATCAGATGGTGACCGTGAGCGCGTGCGCCGTGGCTCATGGAAACTTGACCGTGACCATCAGCACCGAGAATGTGGTCAGCCAGCCCAATGCGCTTGCCACTGGCCAAACAACTACCGTTGAGCAATCGCAAGTCCAGGTGAAGTCAGACAAAGGCGGATTGGTCGTCGTGCCCAATACCGTGAGCTTGAACGAGGTCGTCAAGGCTTTGAATGCCATGGGTGCGACACCGCAGGATTTGCTGGCCATACTGCAAGCCATGAAAGCGGCCGGTGCGTTACGTGCCGAACTGGAGATCATCTGATGATTCCTTCGGCCACTGCCTTTGTACCGCCCAGCGGTTTGGCCGGCGACCCCAAGACCACTGCGCAGTTGCGCGGGCGCACGGAAAAGGATCCCGAAGGTGCCCTCAAGATGGCTGCCCAACAATTCGAGTCCTTGGTGCTCGACATCGTGTTCAAGAGCATGCGCAAGACCGTTTCTGAGGGGTCCTTGTTCGACAACGAGTCCACAAGGCTATACACCGATATGCTCGACCAGGAAATGTCCAAGAAAATCGCCAGCAGTGGCGGTCTTGGCTTGGCGGACATGCTGTTGAAGCAACTGCAACCTCTTGGGGCCGCCCAAGCGGTCAAGAAAGAGTCTTTATCGCCGATAAAAGCCTAGGAGGGCAATCATGGCTACTGGCATCCTGGGAATTGCTGTAAGCGGGCTGAATGCCGCGCAAGCCGGCCTGGCGGTAACCAGCCACAACATTGCCAACGCCAGCACGGACGGGTTCCACCGCCAGACGGCCATTCAGGCTACGCAATTTTCCCAACCGACCGGTTCTGGGTTTTTTGGGCGGGGCGTCGTGGTGGACACCGTACTGCGTTCCTACAGCCAGTTCCTGGACGGCGCCGTATTGACCGCGCAGACCCAGCAGAGTTACCTGGATACCTACGGCGCGCAGATCTCGCAGTTGGACAATATGCTCGCCGATCCCAATTCGGGATTGTCCCCCTCGTTGCAAAGTTTTTTCTCCGCCGTGCAGGACGTCGCGACCAATCCGTCGTCGGTCCCCTCCCGCCAGCAGATGATCAGTGCCGCGCAAACCATGGTCGCGCGCTTTCAAACCTTCGACAGCCGCTTCGAGGAAATTCGCAAGGGCATCAACAGCCAACTCGTGTCCGTGGTGGGAAGCATCAATGCGTATACGAGGGAACTGGCCGAGGTCAACGATCAAATTACCCGGCAGCAAACCGACCCCTCGCAGCCGCCCAACGATTTACTCGACCAGCGCGACGCGCTGATCGCGAAGATCAACGGTCTGGTGAAGACCACCACCATCACGCAGTCCGATGGCAGCGTCAACGTGTTCATCGGGAATGGCCAAAGCCTGGTGGTTGGCGCGCAAAACTTCACGCTGTCGGCGCAACCCATGCCCGAAGATCCGGAGAACCTCGGGGTTTATTACCAGAGCGGCGCCACCTCCGTGCGCATTCCGGAAAGATTGTTGCAAGGAGGGACGGTGAGCGCGTTGCTGGATTTTCGCGCTCAACTCAACTCCGTACAAAATCAGGTGGGCCGGGTGGCTACCGTGCTGGCCTACACTTTCAACGACCAACATCATTTAGGCCAGGATCTGGCCGGCAATCTGGGTGGCGATTTCTTTGCGGAGCCCAGCGCCAAGATCGTTGCCAACCAGACCAACACCGGCACAGGGGTGCTCTCCGTAGCCTACGCCAACGTTGGCGCGCTAACGACGAGTGACTACCGCCTATCCCTTAGCGGAGCGACCTACACGCTGACGCGTCTTGCGGACAATACGCAGACCACGTTTGCCACTTTCCCTCAGACCATCGACGGCATGACTATCAGCCTGGCCTCGGGGACAGTCTCAAACGGAGATGACTTTCTCATCCAGCCCACGAGAGTGGGCGCCCGCGATATAGGCGTGGCGCTGAGCGACACCACCCTCATTGCGGCTGCCGCGCCCGTGCGCACAAGCACCAGTCTGAGCAATTCGGGTAGCGCGACAATTTCCCCTGGAGTCGTTACCAACACAGCGAATCCGGCGTTCGCGACGGCGGGGGCACTTACGCCGCCCATCTTGATTCGGTTTACAACGCCAACCACCTATTCCGTCTTTAACAACACCAACCCGGCGGCTCCCGTCCTCCTGGAAGGGGGCATTACCTACAATCCCGCGGCTTCCAATGCGGTGTTCCCGACGCCGGGGGCCTTGGATTACGGATACCGGATATCTTTGTCCGGGGCCGCGGCCACCGGAGACTCGTTCACGGTGAACTACAACTCCGGAGGTGTTGCGGACAACCGCAATGCCTTGCTGCTGGCTGCCTTGCAAACCGCGAACACTGTAGCGAATGGCACGACCAGCTATCAAGGTGCCTACAGCCAGATGGTGAGCGATGTGGGTAACAAAGCGAACGAAGTGCAAATTCAGAGCAAAGGCCAAGATGCCTTGGTGCGGCAGACGATATCGGCCCAGCAAAGCCTGTCGGGCGTGAATTTGGACGAGGAAGCCGCCAATCTTCTGCGCTTCCAGCAAGCCTACCAAGCCTCCAGCAAGGTGATCGCGATTTCGGGCAGGCTCTTCGACGATATTTTGGCGGCGATAGGATAGGAGAGAACATCGTGAGACTCAGCACAACCGATCTGTTCAATCAAGGCGTATTCAATATTCAAAACCGGCTGGCCGAGGTTGCGCAAACCTCGGACCGCCTCTCCAATGGCAGGCGTATTCTTACCCCCTCGGACGATCCGGTGAATGCCGCAAGATCCCTCGAGGTGGAGCAGTCCCGGTCGGTGATCCAGCAGTATTCGCGTAATGCCGGTAGCGCCAACGATTCCTTGGCCGGAGCCGATATTTCCCTTTCCTCCGTAACGGGGTTGCTCCAGGACATACGCACATTGGGAGTGGCCGCGGGAAACGGCGCCAATTCGGAGCAGGAACTCAAAATCTACGCCACGCAACTGCGTGGTTTCTACAACGAATTGATGGGGCTGGCCAACACTACGGACGGCAATGGCCTCTACTTGTTCTCGGGCTATAAAGGGACAACCCTGCCGTTTACCGAAACCTCCCCCGGAACCGTGGCCTACAACGGCGACCAGGGCCAGCGCGAAATTCAGATCGCGCCTTCGCGTAACGTTCCCATCAGCGAGGATGGCAGCACAATTTTTCAACTGATCAAGACGGGCAATGGATCGTTCCTGGCACAAGCCACGGGCAGCAACACGGGGACTGGGGTCATCAGCCCTGGTTCCGTATCCGATGCCACCAAATGGAACCAGGCGTCCAATTCGAAGACCTTCCAGATCGTATTCGACGTGAATTCCGCTGTCACTCCGCCTGTGACTACCTACGATATCGTCGATACGGTCAATAATGTCTCCCTGCTGACGGGGGTGGCACCCGCCGCCAACGGGCCCTACCTACGAACCTATACCGACGGCTCGTCTATCCAGTTGAAAACCGTGGCACCACCCGATACCAATGCCGTGCCCTTCGATTATGGAGGGGAGGTGAGCGTCAAGGGTGCGCCGGCCGATGGGGACAGCTTCACCATTCAGCCCAGCACCAACCAGGATATATTCAAGACCGTCTACGACATGATCAGGGCGCTGGAAACGGGTGTGAAAACGCCCTTGGGTAACACCCAGCTTGCCAATAGGATGAATGTAGCGCTTTCCAATATCGACAACGGTTTGAATCAGGT
The DNA here is from genome assembly GCA_046160525.1 of Burkholderiales bacterium. GTDB lineage: Bacteria > Pseudomonadota > Gammaproteobacteria > Burkholderiales > SHXO01 > SHXO01. The sequence continues at coordinate 2,331 of JBJXGQ010000075.1, read as the reverse complement.
GCTCAAAGTACGTTCCGCGACCGGCACCGTCATGAGCGAGGTGGACGCCACCAAATCGGCCAATGACGATTTCGTCCTTCAGTACGACAGGCAGCTTTCCAATCTGCGCGATCTGGATTATTCCCAGGCCATCAGCGATCTGGCCCGCCAGCAGATGACGTTGCAGGCGGCGCAAAAAACTTTCGTGCAAGTGCAGGGCTTGAGCCTGTTCAACTTGCTGTAGGGGCCTTCGAACTCAAGGTCTTTGCACGGGCGAGCAGGGCGTATTTCGCCATGACGTCCGCCGCCCCATGGCTTGCAGGCTTGCGGCCATCCGCATACTCCAGAAACTCGCTAAGTACCACGGAAAAATGTTGCTCGTGGGTGGTGCGAAGCGCAGAGGGAATTAAAGCGCGGTAGCCGCCTTCTATTTTCTCCACCGATAGACCTGGAAACTCAACTTGCAGTTCTGCCACGGCTTGCGCCAGTCTGCTGCCGAAGCTCTTGCCAGGATCCTTCGGCAAAATCGTAAGCTGTGAGAGGAAACCAGTCTCGGCACTTTGCTCCACCACGATTTCGCTCAGCGAGCCGCGCACAATCCCTTCATGTAAGTCCCCGCCACCGGGACGGACCTGTAGGTCCCAGCGTGCCTCCATATGGGTTAGAACTCCGCGCAGCGCGAACTCGATGCGCGCGTTACAAAGATAATTGAGACATCCGTGATGGACATGCCGGTGAAAACCATCCGGAAAATCCGGCAGCCCCGTAATGCGCGAGAAGATCTCCAGCGGAACAGATGTGGGCCATTGCCTCGCCGCGATGAGTTCGATATCGCGATCGTAGACGCAGTCCTCGCCCCGGTCCGTCAGCCACAAGGCGAGATCGGCTAAGTGCGTAGTGACATCGGTGATGCCTTCTCCCTGAATTGCCGTATCGAAATACCAGACAGGCCGCTTGAGAGGCTGGCCGTTCACCGTTTTGAGCAGATGATGTACGCTCACCATGGATATCGCAGGGCGAGATCCATCCTTGAGAAACTCGCCGAATACAGAAGGTATTTTCGATAATGCCCGCTGCAAGCGGTTGGCTGGGTCATGGCGTTCCGTCATGATATCCATGGCTACAGGCTCGGAACCCGCCACGTGCTCCAGCCGGGGTAGCTCATTGCTATCGATCAACCAAGGCTTGTCGCCCAATACCGAGAACCCTGCAGCCTGCAACCGGGCGATCGAATCGAGCTTGCGATCATTCTTGCCGGCTACGATTACTACGCCGCCTTTGCGCTCCGCGATGAGGCGCTCCAGGCAATCCGCGCCCCGGTAAACATGGAGATTCCATTGGGCGGGATCGTTCTCGCGGCGGTTGAAGGTCTCCACGAGGGCGAGAAAACGCTCCAAGTCCGGGCCGTCCTCGGCGTAGACGTACACGCCGTTGGACAACATGCGGTGGCGGTAGCGCAAGGCCAGTGCCGCATGGAAGTGGCCTGGGTTGAAGATGATGAGAGTGTGCATGATTTCTACAAGTCGAACTGTATGCCTTGGGCCAGCGGCAATTGCGAAGAGTAGTTGATTGTATTGGTTGCGCGCCGCATATAGGCCTTCCATGAATCCGAGCCGGATTCGCGCCCGCCGCCCGTTTCTTTTTCTCCACCAAAGGCGCCGCCGATCTCCGCTCCCGAAGTACCGATATTAACGTTGGCGATGCCACAATCGGAACCGGCGCTGCTCAAGAACCCTTCGGTTTCCCGCAAGTCGTTGCTGAAAATGGAGGACGACAATCCATGGCGCGCGGCGTTTTGCAGCATGACCGCTTCGTCCAAATTCTCGTAGGGCATGGCGTAGAGGATGGGGGCGAAGGTTTCCTCCAATACGATGGCCGTCTGGCGCGGCATCGCCACCAAGGCGGGGCGCACGTAGATGCCGTCCGGTGGATGGCCGTTGTGAACTCGCTCCCCGCAGGCGATCCACTGTGCATCGGCGCGGGCGCGCTCCAGCGCCGCGCGCATGGCGTGGTGGGCGGTTTCGTCGATGAGAGGCCCTGCCAGGGTTTCCTCCGCGAGCGGATTGCCCACCTTGACTCGCAGATAAAGCGCCTTCAAGCGTTCCAGGAAAGAATCGTAGAGGGAGCGATGGATGAACACGCGGCGCAGCGTGGTGCAGCGCTGTCCGGCGGTCCCCACCGCGGAGAACAGGATGGCGCGTTCGGCCAAGGCGAGGTCCGCCGAAGGCGCCACGATGGCGGCGTTGTTGCCACCCAATTCGAGAATGGTTCTGAGGAAACGCGGCGCTGCCTGAGCCGCCACGGCTTTACCCATGGCGCTGGACCCCGTGGCGGAGATCAAGCGGATCTGCG
>JBJXGQ010000074.1:0-4365 GCA_046160525.1 Burkholderiales bacterium | reverse complement strand
CCGGAAACACGCTGCGATGGCGCCGGCCACAACGGCACACGGTTTCATAGCCACGGTGTTCGGTCACTTGCAGCACCGGCTTGAGAAGATCGAACACCTGGCGCCGGTCCTCGGTCCACGCACCGGTTTGCGCACCCAGGTGCGTCCCGCAGCCCTCACAGTGCTCGGGCAGCCGGTGGTGCACAATCACATCAGGAGTGGCCACGCGCTCGCGTATCCGTGCGTTCAACGCCTGCACCATCGCCGTCAATCGCGCCACCTGCTTCAATTGCTCAAACTGCGCGAGGATCAGCGCATCTTTCTCCGCAACGCTCAGTCTGGACAGGTCTGGAAACTCATGCATGACATGAAGTATCCGGCTTGATCGACTGAATTACAATAGAAATACCTGAATAGTTACGAGTCCGCGACTGCCTGGAGCGTGCTGTAACGCTTGCTCCGGCCTATGCGGACGCGTGGGCGACGCCCGCCGCGACCTATCTCGATGAGTACGAGGCGGGGTTCAACCCTAGACCAGATCCACTTGGGCGCGCACTGCAGGCCGCTCGCATTCGACCACTACTTCAGCGGACGGCTGGAGGCCGCGCTCGCCGAGGCCAAGAAGATCGACATGCCAGGATTTTTCTGGAATCATGCACTGCTAGCCCTGATTTATGGCGCGATGAACCGAAAGGAAGACGCGCGGCCAGCGGTCACGAAGCTGCTACAGCGTTATCCCGAGTTCCCCCGCCATGTTCGCCAGGAAGGTGCGAAGTGGAACCTTACTCCCGCCCAAATCGAGCAGGAAGTCAGAGACTGGCGCAAGGCACGGCTTGAGATCCCGGACAAGGATTGATGGCCATCCCTCAAGGCAGCAGTGCCTTCCACTGCTCCGCCCACAACTCCGTGGGGTCGCGTTTGAAACCGCTCTTGGCGAACTGGTGCCAGCGTCCCACCACGTAGCAGAGCAGTAAATTCGCGCGTGCGCCCGGGTCGGTGTCTTGTTTGATCTCACCTTGGCCAGCAGCGAATCGCAGACTCTGTTTGAGGGTCGCTTCCAGACGGTCGTGAAGCTGGTTGATGCGCTGTTGCAGGCGTTCGTTTTCGTTGACCAAGGCCTCGCCGATCAGCACGCGCGTCATGCCGGGATTCTTCTTGGCGAAGCCTAGCAGCATGGAAAGAATGCCTTCCACTTGTTTGACGCCGCTCTGGGTTTCACTGGTGATCTTGGTTACCAGCCCGAAGATAGTCTCCTCGGTAAATTCGATCAAGCCCTCGTACATCTGTGCCTTGCTGGCGAAGTGCCGGTAAAGCGCCGCTTCCGAAACATCCAGTCTCGCGGCCAATGAAGCCGTGGTGATTTTCTCGGGATTGGGCTTCTCCAGCATCTCGGCGAGGTTCTGCAGGATCTGGTGTTTGCGTTCTCCTGGTTTAGGCGGCATGGCGCTCCTTCAAGAGTGTGTGAGTTGGCGCAGGCAATGGGGAAGCCGGGTGACGTGCTTGATGTTCACGTCGACGAAGCGTGGTGCTTTGGCCGAGCGGTCTATCCATACGGTTTTCATCCCCAACCGCTTGGCCGTACGCAAGTTGGAGAGGTTGTCTTCCACCATCACGCAACGCCGCGGGGGCACCCGGTGTTCCTCGATGAGCCGCATGAAGCCCTTCATGCTGGGCTTGGGATTGAAGCGCGTGTGTTCGATGGCGAATACACCCTCGAACAAGTCGGACACGCGGAGCACCTTCAGTACCGCGCGCGCATAGTGAACGGGCGCATTGGAGAAAACAATTTTGCGCCCCGGCAAGCGCCGCAACACGCTGCGCAACAGAGGCTCGCGAATTATCATTGAGGAGAGATTGGGAAAGCGATGCGTTTCGCGCAAGAAATGATGCGGGTCCACTGCGTGGTGCCGCATGAGGCCTAACAAGGTCGCACCATAGCGGCGCCAATAGCCGTGACGCACGAGGCTCGCGGTCTCTTGGTCCACGCCGAGCAATTCGGCGATGTAGTGCGTCATGGACTCGCTCAAGTGCGGAAACACATGAGGATCCGCCCGGTGCAGGGTGTTGTCGAGATCGAACAACCATACTAGGTCGGGCTCCATTGTGCGAGCGTCAGCGGCCTCTAATCAAAGTCCCTACTCCTTCATCGGTCAATACTTCCAGCAATAGTGCGTGCTCCACGCGCCCGTCGATGATGTGAACGCTTTTCACGCCACCTTTCGCGGCATCCAGAGCGGAGGAAATCTTGGGCAGCATGCCGCCCGATAGGGTGCCGTCAGCGAACAGCGTGTCTATTTCCCTGGGCGTGAGTCCTGTCAGCAGTTGTCCGCTCTTATCGAGCACACCTGGTGTATTGGTGAGCAAGATGAGTTTTTCGGCCTTGAGCACCTCGGCTAGCTTGCCCGCCACCAAATCCGCGTTGATGTTATAGCTCTCTCCCTTTTCGCCCACGCCGATGGGGGCTACCACGGGGATGAATTCTTCGGTCTCCAGCAGGCGGATAATGCCCGGGTCAATGCTACTTACTTCGCCCACCTGGCCGATGTCCAGCATCTCCGATTCGTTGGCGGCATTGGCCACCATCATTTTCTTGGCGCGTATGAAGGAGCCATCCTTGCCGGTGAGCCCGATGGCGCGCCCGCCATGCTGGTTGATGAGGCTGACGATCTCCTTGTTGACCAAGCCGCCGAGCACCATTTCCACCACGTCCATGGTTTCGGCGTCGGTTACCCGCATGCCTTGCACGAACTCGCCCTTCTTGCCCACGCGCTTCAACAGATCGTCTATTTGCGGACCACCGCCGTGGACCACCACTGGATTCATCCCGACCAATTTCAAAAGCACCACGTCGCGCGCGAAGGAATGCTTGAGGTGTTCATCGGTCATCGCGTTACCGCCGTACTTGATGACGATGGTCTTGCCGTGGAAGCGGCGGATATAGGGGAGCGCCTCCGCGAGGACCTTGGCCTTATGGCGCGCTTCAGTCAGGTCGATGGACATCGGATCAGCCAGGAAAGATGAGAAAGTGTAGAGCAGGCCTCGATTCTACACAAGGTGGCCGCCCACTTACATGTAGTGCCAAGACGACAAAGAAGACGAGCGCCCTAGCTTCCCGCATAATGGATCTGGCGTAAACGCATACGCGGTGGATGGCACCGTGAAGTGCTCCCACGCGAGCGGTAACCTAGATCCAACCAACTTAAACGGAGAACAGACCATGACTCGGAACAAAGCACTGACGATCGCGCTCGGCACCGCTTTCGCCGCATCCCTCGCCGCCTCACCCGTCCTGCGCGCGGCGGATAACCCCTTCGAAATGGAGTCCATCAAGGGATTTCAAGTAGCGGACAACAAGGGAAAGGAAGGTGCTTGCGGCGGGGACAAGGCCAAGGAGGGCGCATGCGGTGGCGACAAGAAGAAAGAAGGTGCCTGTGGCGGTGACAAGAAGAAAGAGGGTGCCTGTGGCGGCGACAAGAAGAAAGAGGGTGCCTGTGGCGGCGACAAAGCCAAGGAAGGCGCTTGCGGCGGCGACAAAGGCAAGTAATTACGTAACCGCCGCGCATCCATGGCTGAACACCACCCCGCGGGTGTGCTTGGCGCGGGGTTGGGTTTGCGGCGGGAGTTGATCCCCTCGCTCAAGACGGCGGTTCCCAAATCCATTCAGTTTTTCGAGCTTGCCCCGGAAAACTGGATGGAGATGGGTGGGACAAGCGCCAAGGACCTGCGCTTTTTCAGCGAGCGCTATCCCCTGGTGTGCCATGGCCTCTCGCTTTCTCTCGGAGGCCCGCGGCCGCTCGATGAAGATTTTCTAGCACGGGTTAGGAAATTCTTGCGCGCGCACGCAATCGCGTTTTATTCCGAACACCTCGCCTACACCACCGACGAGGGCTATCTCTACGACCTGCTGCCCATACCGTTTACCTCCGAGGCCGTGCATTACGTGGCCCAGCGCATACGGCGTACTCAAGAAATTCTGGAACGCCGAATCGCCGTGGAAAATTCTTCCTACTATGTTCAAGCCCCCATCAACGAGATGAGCGAGTTGGAATTCGTGAATGCAGTGCTCAAGGAAGCGGATTGCTGGTTGCACCTCGACGTGAACAACGTGTACGTGAATAGCGTGAACCACGGCTTCGATCCGCTCGCCTTTTTGCATGGACTGCCGGCGCAACGAGTGCAGTACCTACACATGGCCGGTTATTACGAAGAAGCGCCAGACCTCTTAGTGGATACCCACGGCGCCAGCGTGGCCGGTCCCGTGTGGTCCTTGCTGGATGCGAGTTACCGCCTCTTCGGTGCCCTACCCACGCTCTTGGAGCGGGACTACAACATTCCGCCCTTGCAAGAGCTCGCCCTGGAAGTGGAGCGCATCGCGCACATGCAAAG
>JBJXGQ010000073.1:0-7989 GCA_046160525.1 Burkholderiales bacterium | reverse complement strand
TACTTGTTGGCGATATGCGGATTCGTGTTGCTCTACAGTTCCCTTTCCACGTTTTTGTACTTTCAGCAGCAGCACATCGTGGCGGCGGCCTATACCGATCCGGGGAAGCGCACCGCATTGTTCGCCGCCATGGACCTCGTGACGAATTCCTTGACCTTGCTTCTACAACTTTTCGTGTTCAGCAGGCTGCTCAAGTGGTGGGGGCTCGCCGCTGGGCTCGTGCTGATCCCGCTATTATCGGTGGCGGGATATCTCGCGCTCGCCTTCGATCCGGTGCTTTCTGTACTGGCGGTTTTCGGTGTGGCCCGGCGTGCGGGCGAATTCGCCATCGCCAAACCCGCGCGCGAGACGCTGTTCAACGCGCTCTCGCCCGCTGAGAAATACAAGGCCAAGAATTTCATGGATACCGCCGTATACCGCTTTGGCGATTTCGCGAGTGCATGGGTGTTCGAAGGATTGAAAGGATTGGGCTTGTCCGGCATCGCCCTCATCGCCGCCGCGGGCGCTGTGCTGTGGGCACTGTTAGGCGGCTGGTTAGTCCGCGCTCACGCGCGTCTAGAGGACAACAAACCGTGAATGTTCGCCGCGATTTCATGAAACAAGTTTTTGGTCTGGGGGTTCTCCTCGGCACCGCCAATACGCAAGCAAAGGAAACTGCAATGTTGCAACGATCCATACCTAGCAGTGGCGAGCAAATTCCCGTGGTCGGCCTGGGCACCTATCAGGCCTTCGACGTGAGTGCGAGCGCCTCCGAGCAGACTGCGCTAATCGAAGTCCTGCGAACCTTGGTGCGGCAAGGCGGCCGCGTCATCGACAGTTCACCTATGTACGGGCGCGCGGAGACCGCCATCGGCGAAGTGGCCGCCGCGGCGGGCACCCAGAGCCAATTGTTCTACGCCACCAAGGTTTGGACCAGCGGCAAGGATGCGGGCATCGCGCAGATGGAAGAATCCTTCCGCCGCATGCGCGTGTCTCGCATGGACCTGATGCAAATCCACAACCTGGTGGATTGGCGCACCCACACAGCCACCCTCAAGGACTGGAAGGCCAAGGGCCGAATACGCTATGCGGGCATCACTCATTATCACGAAGGCGCCTACGACGACCTGGAGAAGCTGCTCAAAACCAAGGCCTACGATTTCGTGCAGCTCAATTACTCCATCGCCGAGCGCGAAGCGGAAGAGCGCGTATTGCCCTTGGCGCAGGAGTTAGGCGTCGCGGTCATCGCCAACCGGCCCTTCGCACAAGCGAATCTGTTCCGGCGCGTTAAAGGCAAGGAAGTACCGCCATGGGCCGCGGAATTCGACTGCGCGAGCTGGGCGCAATTTTTCTTGAAGTACATCGTCGCGCATCCTGCTCTTACCTGCGTGATCCCCGCCACCAGCAAACCCCATCACATGGCGGACAACATGGGCGCGGGCTTTGGCAAGATGCCAGACGCAACGCAGCGGCAAGCGATGGTGAAGCTCATGGATGCCCTCTAGATCACCGCAGGGGCAGGTTTTGCGGCTTTGCGCAGGCATCGCAGAGCGGCGAAACTCCACACAGTGCTGTACAAGATCACGGCAATCCCTACATTCGCCATGGCCGTCGTCACGGCAGGCCCCACCCAGTGCCGCAACCGGATGAGGGGCACGGGCTGGTAGAGCGCCACGGCCGCCACCTCCAAGAATTCGTAAGCCGTGATGGTCGCGAACAGCGCGATCACCAATACGCGAGTAGCGGTTCGCAAGGAGAAAGGAAGCGCGGCGGGCGTCACGGGAGCTGTCCGCAACCATCGCGCTCCCCACCACGCCAGCAGGCAAAATCCAACCAACGTGCTGGTGTGTTGCAGTACGTTGAAGACGTAAAAGCGAGCACCTTGAACCTTGAATAATTCGGTTTGCAGCGGCAGCAAGGTTTGGACGATGGTTTCTCCGGGATGCGTAAAACTATCCCAAATCACGTGGGTCGCGGCTCCCGCGAGCAAGGAGATCACCACAGCCAATGCGCTTGCCTTGGGAAACCGCCATAGCTCAGGACAAACACCCAGAACTTTTCTCTGTACCCAGTCTGGAAGCAAGGCAATCACCGGATGCTTCAGCAGAAGGTGATAGAGCACATAAGCGATCACGCCGTAGGGCAGGCAGAAATAGAACAATCCCGCGAAACTGTGGGACTCCCGGCGCGTGAGATCTCCCGTCAAGAAGTAAGGAAAATCCGGAGACATGCTCCCGATGATGAGCGCCGATAGCACTCCGAAGCGCCGCATCGGGCGCAGCAAGGGCAGTGCGGCGGCGGGATGCGCGAGGGTGAAAGGTATGATGAACCTCTGGCTGCCCGGCCCTGGGTCGCGCTAGATCAAGCCGCGCGCGCTTAAGTTACGCATGAGATCCGTGATACCGTAGCTCCACTCGGGGATTTGATCGCACAGGTTGACTCGGTTGACCAAAGTGCCAAGGCGCGGCGAACGGATGGAGACGACATCGCCCGGGCGATGGGTAAACCCCTTGCCAGGTTCGCCACGGTCCTGCGTAGGCGCGAACGCGGTGCCCAGGAATAATGCGAGACCGTCGGGATATTGGTGGTTGCGGTTGATAGCCTGCGATGCAAGGTCCGTAATATCGCGGCTGATTTGCGACACGTTGTAAGTGCCCTCCACGCGGAAACCATCGGTACCGGTGATGTGCGTGGTGATCTGTGTGCGGCGCATATCGTCTAGCGTGTAGGTGTCGTCGATCAAGCGGATGAAGGGACCGATGGCGCAACTGGCGTTGTTGTCCTTGGCGCGGCCTAGCAGCAAAGCGCTGCGGCCCTCCCAGTCGCGCAAGTTGACATCGTTGCCCAAGGTCCCTCCCACGATTTGGCCGCGGCGGTTGACAGCCAACACCAACTCGGGCTCGGGGTTATTCCAGGACGAGTTGGCAAGAATGCCCACCTCGGCACCAATGCCCACCGCGGACATGGGTTGAGCTTTGTTGAAAACCTCCGCGTCGGGGCCGATGCCGACCTCCAAATACTGCGACCAGAGTTTGCGCTTGATGAGCGATTCCTTCACGCGCATCGCTTGGGGAGAGCCTGGCTTGATGTTCTTGAGTTCCGCGCCAATCTCCTCGCCGATAGCGTGCCGCAATTCCTCGGCCTGCTTTGGATCGCCCTTGGCCTGCTCCTCGATCACCCGCTCCAGCATGCTGGCCACGTAAGTCACGCCGCAGGCACGCACGGCTTGCAGATCGATGGGAGTGAGAAAGTGCGCGCGCTGCGGGCTGGCGCGGCCTGCGGAAGAATTCTGCAATGCATCGGCCAAGGAAGCGATCGCACGCGCGTTCCCGCCGCGCAGGGCCTTTCGCACAGCCGCGGCGGGGGCATCGCCGTTGAGCAATTCCGAGCATGTCGGCGCGACACCGCTCAGGTCATGGACCTGGCCTTCGTGTATGCACACCACCGAGGGGCCAGCCAGCGGCCCGGGAGACCATAGGCGGCCAATAAGCAAGGCGGATTTCGCGTCTTCCGGTAATACTGTTTCGGTATTCAGTTGCATGGCAGCCCCCTTACTGAAGAAGGGTCACGATGAAGGAAAGGTGGGACTCGCATTTGGGTGCGCACATCAAACCCCACATTTCCGCCTTGCCTGCGTGCTGCATCATGTAAAGATGAAAGGAATTGCTCTGGTTATTGGTCCCTACGATCTCCCAGGCCGCGCTTGGCGCATCGGGCACCCGCGTGCCGTCCGATATGCGGTCCGCGTACACCGCGACCTCCTTCAGCAACCTCTGGTGATGCTCGCGCGCTTCGGCGAAAGGCAATTCGCGCACATCGAACTGCGTGAAATAGCGTGGCCGCGCATCGTTCTCATCGGCTTGCGTGCGCGCGGGCAAAAACACTCTGTCCGTCCAGCTGCCTGGATAGCGCCATTGCGCATGAGCTGCCTGGCTCAATGCTTGGCCCGAGGGAAAGCAACTGATTCTTGCCCAGCGCGCCAGCGGTTCGGGAAGCTTTTTAATGGCGCCGCTAGGCGGGTGCTCGCAATCCATCGCCGGATAGGCATCTTCCTCCGCTTCGCCATCGCCGTGGATGGCGCCCATGGCGGGGAAGGCCAGCGCAAGGACGGCAAGCGCGCGCAGAACCGAATTCCTGATCATGACAAACTCCTCCTGATAACGAATCGATTATAGGGGCGGGATGATTCAGGCAAGGCACTCGTGGCGAAGAGCGCAAAATAAAAACCCCGGGTCGTTGGACCCGGGGTCAGCTTCTACACCATCAAGGCTTGGGGGAGGAGGAGGAGACCAGAGACCCCGATGATGAGAAAGAGCAACGTTAGGGGATAACGTTACAGGAGAACTACCGCGACACTACAACGGATCGATTTTCCAGGGACTACTTTCATAAACTCTCACCGTTGTCCTGGACAATGATGGGGATGGATTGTCAATTTGTCAAGGACTTTTCGTGCAATTACCCCATCTATTTAGATTAAGTATTCCTCTGATGTCGTTGAATAACTACAATAGGTTTCTATTATTCGCGCCGCCTCATGGTATGCGGAATGCCCTTGGGCTTAATGCGATTTGTCTAGGTCATTGTGCGCCTTCGGTATTTTGCATGCGTCCCGAAGTTAGTACAAACTAACGCCTGCTCGCTCACTCTGGTCCCTCCCCTCATGCACCCTCCCCTTCACCCATGACCCACTTATCCCCCGGACCCATCGTCCTCCTTGCCCTGCTGGGTTTTCTGCACTGGCCTTCCACCGCGAGCGCGGACGATTGCGTAGCGCTCGGAAAATGGACCCTGGCCGATGGCAGCCTAAAAACGCTGCCCCCCGGCGACTTACTTAGCCGTGCCACCCGGGCGCGCGTCATCCTGCTGGGAGAGGAACATGACAACGCCCAGCATCACGCCTGGCAATTGCACGTGCTGGCCGCGCTGCACGCAAGCCAACCCGAAATGATGATCGGCTTCGAGAGTTTTCCGCGCCGTGTGCAGCCGGTTCTGGACCGGTGGGTAAGCGGCCAACTGAGCGAAGCGGAACTCCTGCGAGATACGCAGTGGGAGCGGGTCTGGGGCATCGATGCGCAGCTCTATCTACCGCTGTTCCACTTCGCGCGGATGCATCGCATTCCCATGCTGGCGCTCAATGTGGAGCGAAGCTTGGTGCAACGGGTGGGGCAACAAGGCTGGCGCGCGATTCCCCTAGCGGAACGCGAAGGAGTGGGCGATCCCTCGCCTGCAACGCCTGCCTATCTGCAAGCCCTCTACCCGGCCTTCCGTGCCCACGGCGCCGCCGAGAGCACGCCGTCCACGGGCCTTGAAGACCCTCGGTTTCGCAACTTCGCCGACAGTATGCTGCTGTGGGATCGCGCCATGGCGGAAGCCATCGCACGGCCCCTCCTCGCCCAGCAAGTTTCCCTGGTCGTGGGCATCGCCGGTAGAGGGCATTTGGAGTACCGCCACGGCATCCCGCGGCAATTGCAGGCGCTGGGCATTGACGGGGCGGTCGTGCTCTTACCCTGGGACACCGGAGCGCAATGCGAGTCCCCGCCTGCCAACATCGCGGACGCGGTATTCGGACTGAACCCCGCGTCCATGCGCGCCAATACACCGCGCCTCGGCGTTGAGCTGGCTCCATCGAACGACCGCGTGCGTATTCAACAAGTGGTGGCCAATTCCGTTGCCGCCCAATCGGGTTTACTCGCCGGCGATATTCTGGAAACTGTCGCGGGCACGCCGGTAACGAGTATGCAGATGGTGATCTCCATCGTAAGACGCCAGGCGCCCGGCACGTGGCTGCCCATCGTGGTGAGCCGCGATGGCAAGCGCGTGGAATTGGTCGCGAAATTTCCGCCCAAGTCATGACTCCGCGCTGCCTTGGAGCATTGCTGCTCATGGCCGCGGGCATGCAACCCGCCTTCGCCACATTGCCCCATGTTGACCTAGAAGTTTCGTTGGATCCGCACACTCGCCTGCTCGAAGTCCGCGCGATCCTGACGGCCCCCGCCAGCACAAGTGCTACGGAATTCATGCTGGCTCCAGAAGCCCGCAATACGCTAGGGAAGCAAGCGTTGGTACTGCCCCCGGCGCCTCGAACTGAAACCCTGGCATTGCGCTACCAAATCACGCTGGCGCCGCTGAAGAAAATGGATCATCGCGAGACCCTTGGCGGCCACGAGGCCACGGCCGGTGTGCGCGGGAGTTTCCTCCCCGCATCGAGCCTGTGGTACCCCGCGCCGAAGGAGGGTGCTTTCACCTACCGCGTCAAGCTCACACTCCCCGCTGGCCAGCGCGGGCTCGTGGCAGGACGCTTGGCCAATGAAGCCATCTCAGCCGCCAGTTATCAAGCCGAATTTGTCTTCGGCGCCCCCACTCAAGGAATCGATCTCATGGCGGGGCCCTACGAGGTTGAGGAGAAGTTTACGCAGACGTCTCCCCCTATCCGCCTACGCACTTACTTTCACCCCGAACTCAAGGATCTTGCGCGGGATTACTTGGACTCCACCGCGCGCTATATCGCGCGCTACAGCCGCGAGATCGGTGCCTACCCCTATTCGGAATTCAGCATCGTTTCCAGCCCCACCCCCACGGGATTCGGCATGCCTACGCTCACCTACCTGGGCATTGACGTATTGCGTTTACCCTTCATCCGCCACACCTCCCTCGGGCACGAGGTGTTGCACAACTGGTGGGGCAACGGGGTCTTCGCCGATTACGAATCGGGCAACTGGAGCGAAGGCCTCACCGCATTCATGGCCGACTACGCCTACAAGGAAGACGAAGGCGAAGGCGCGGCTCGCGCCACGCGGCTCGCCTGGCTGCGCGATCTTTCTTCCCTGCCAGACGACAAGACGCAAACGTTGCGCGCCTTTCGCACACGAACGCACGGTGCCTCGCAGATCACCGGTTACAGCAAGGCGTCCATGTTGTTCTACGTGATCCGCGAACAGATTGGGCGCGAGAAATTTGCCAATGGCCTGCGAAGTTTCTGGGAACAACACCGATTCAAAACGGCGAGCTGGGATGACTTAAGGACGAGTTTCGAAAGTGCGTCCGGCGAGCCCTTGGCGCACTTGTTCGCGCAATATCTCGATCGCGCGGAACTTCCATCCGTGCGCATTCCCACTGCGGCACGCGGCACACCGGGAACCGTCACGTTGCGACAATCAACGCCGGCCTTCGCCTTGCGCGTGCCACTGGCGATTCACTCCAGCGAGGGAACCGCTACCCACTACGTTTCCATGACCCAGGCCGAGCAGACCTTTTCCCTTCCTATTTCCGCACAAGCCCACCGCATCTCCCTGGACGGCGACCTGCGAGTCCTTCGCCGCCTCGATGCCTCCGAACTGCCCGCTATTCTTCGCCAGGTCATGGTGAACACCCGCGTCCAACTCATCGTGCCGGATTCCGAACCGGATATCCGAGAGATTGCGCAACAGTTAGCGGAAAAGATTCTGGACCATGCGCCGGTTTCCACGCCCACCAGTAATTCCTCCACGCTTGTTATCGGCACCCACGAGCGAGTCAACCAGTTTCTGGCCGAGCGCGGATTAAGCCGGCCGGAATCTCTTCCGAGGAAAGGTAGCGCTCAGGTGTGGGCGGCTAAAAGCGCCGCAGGTACCGCGATGTTATTCATCTGCGTTGCGGATGCCGCGTCCTTGCAAGCATTGATGCGGCCACTGCCCCACTACGGTAGCCAGAGCTATCTGATTTTTGAAGGGGGCAAGGCCATCGAGAGGGGCGTCTGGCCCAGCACGCCTGTCTCTTACGACTTGAATTAGGGAATTTCTGACTAAGTCTTCCGTTCGTGGTGAGCTTGTCGAACCTTGAACGGAAGACCGTGTGACATTGACCCATTGCTCGGATCGCCCTTCGACAGGCTCTGGGCGAACGTACTTCAAGCCACATCTGTCCGGCAGATTATAGGAAGGGTTGATAAAAACTAAATGCTGTCATGAGGTTGCGTTGGATTATCGATTCCGACGATTTGGGAACGCTTTAGCGGTTCGCCCCGTATCT
>JBJXGQ010000072.1:0-9647 GCA_046160525.1 Burkholderiales bacterium | reverse complement strand
CTGGCACCAGTACCGCGGCGGTTGCCAAGAAAAGCGCTCCTTCAAGTGAATCACGCACGCGCATTTCCGGGTTCTTTCAAAACGAACTCGCTTACGCTTATAAGAACCCGGACCATTGGTCCAAGATGCGCAATACCCTCGATCTGTCTGCCGATGGCCGCATAAGCCAGGGCATCAGTTGGAAGGTGGGCGGACGGGTTGTCTACGATCCGGTTTACGATCTGACCAGCTTCTATGGCGATCCCGTCAAGGACGATCAACGCTTGGAAGCTGCAATCCGAGAGACCTACCTGGACATTTCCCGCGGAGAGTGGGATTTCCGCGTCGGACGCCAACACATCATTTGGGGGGAGATGGTGGGATTGTTTTTCGCGGACGTGGCATCGGCCAAGGACTTGCGAGAACTCGCGCTGCCTGATTTCGACATGTTGCGTATCCCTCAATGGGCGGGCCGAGCCGAATATTTTCATGGGAATTTTCATGCCGAGGCGGTCTGGATTCCCTATATGACCTACGACAATATTGGAGTCCCGGGATCTGAGTTCTATCCGTTCAACCCTTCACCGGCTGCCGGGTTTCAGACCGTCATCGCGGGTGAGGACAGGCCGCGAGACCTCAGCGACTCCGCCTATGGAATTCGGCTATCTCATATTTGGTCCGGATGGGATGTGGCAGGTTTCTATTACAGCACCAACGATGGTTCGCCGGCGTTTTCCCGCCAGATTTCCCTTAGTCCCGCGGTAATTACATACACGCCTGTCCATGAGCGGATTCATCAATGGGGGCTAACACTAGGCAAGGATCTTCGGCCCATGGTGTTAAAAGCCGAAGCGGTCTACACTAAGGATCGTCTATTTAGCGTGACGCGGCTTTCCGACTCCGACGGCCTGGTATCACAGAACTTTCTCGACTACATCGTAGGCTTGGAGTGGAGCTTTCCCGAGGAAACCCGGGTTAACGCGCAATTTTTTCAGCGATGGTTTCCCGATCACGATCCGGACATCTTCCCCAAGAAAACCGAAAGCGGTGTCTCATTCCTCTTTAGCACAAAGGCCTTACATCCCAAGGTTGAGACCGAATTGTTGTGGGTTAAGAGTTTGAATCGCGATGACTGGCTGGCTCAATTCAAAATCACCTGGAAGGCTGGCGGAAAGCTACGACTTGCGGCGGGTGCGGATGTTTTCCATGGCCCTCCGGCAGGGTTGTTTGGGCAATTTGGCGAAAAGGACCGCGTATATACCGAGATTAGGTATAGTTTTTAGCCTTGTGAGGGTGCAGTCACCTGCTCGGGATTAACCAACAATTTCTCAAGCGGTAATCGTAGGGACCGTGCCGTGCTAGGTTGGCCATATCCCAGACGCCCCATCCATACCGCTCTGCGAGACCTATCCGGTCCCAGCAAGCGATCCATTCGAACTGCGAGGCCTTGTGCCGCGGGAGCCATTTCCGGTTGCTCCGAAAACCGCCGGGCCGACCTTGCGTACTGAGCAAATATGAGCGGGGTAATGGCAGGCTGATGCTGGATCCCGCAGCGGGTTGCGCTTAGCCACAGCCGCTGAACGGCGCCGCCTGCGGCCAGGTAGTCGTCCATGGCCAGCGGGGCCCCCTTGGCGATGACCGCAACGTGCGCTCCGCAAAGCATTCCCGGGACTACATCGAGTTGTAGGCGCGGAGTGATGGTACCTCCTAGGTAACGATTGAAGAAAACGACACGCTTCCAATCCGACATGACCCAGCGCATGAGCTTCAGAGTAAGCGGGTCAAGCCCCACGGCTTGATCGGGGATCTTGCTTTCGCTAAAGGCCGTACCCCAATCGAATACTGCGCTATGCACAAGATAGGCTTCGCGCATGGTCAGGCGAAGCTTTGCCGTCGCGAACAGCAACTTAGTCATAGCGAGTTTTTGCGCAAAACTCTCGAACCAAACCAACTCAAAGTCGTCACCAACTGCCTGCGCGATGATTTGCCTATCGTGTGCGGCGATCCTCCGAGTACTAAGCGCTCGTCTGTTCACTGTGCGCTTTTCGATGACATCCAGAAGCACATCCGCGGCAACTGTAGCGTCTTCAACCAATTCAATATCGAAGGTTGGACGCTCGTCCGGTACATGCCGCCTTCGAGTGACCATTGCTCTCATACCCAATTCCGAGCTCGCAATCCGAATAGTCTCGATTAGAGCACCGATGGAAATTTGGCTTGCATGCCCGTCAAGGTCGTAAACGCAATGACCGCGCGTGTCGAAACCATGAATCGCAAAGCGGCGGTCACCCTTCACCTCAAACCGCCAAGGCTGCGTATTGTCACCACTCGGCGCCCAGCGGGCGCGCTCTAGGACCTGCATCACTTTACCTTCCGTCACGTGGTTTCTCCCTATGGCGCTTGGTTGCGCCTGCTTTGCGATAAACCGGCGGGCAATGGCACGGGTGGCTTGTTGCAGTGGATTGCGGTGCCCCCCTGGCCGGAAGCTCTTTTTTAACTGGTTACGGTAGGCGTCGAAATGGATGACCCAGGGCGCGTTATATAGGTGTCCGCGTTGCAGGAGAATCTTCAGCGCCTCGGCCCCCATCACCCCCGCGCAAAGAAAACAAGCCATGGGCGTTGAAGGGCCACGCTTCGCATGAAAATCCACTGCGGTACGGTCAACCAGATACGCTGATTGCAGCATTGCGGGCGAAAGACCCACGAAAAAACGCAATGCCCTATCGGCATCGTTGTGACCCCTCATCCCGAAGTAGGCCTCGAAGCTCATCTTTCCCGGTAGGAAATTTATTAAGCTGGCGCCCATCCCTAGAGGGGCAATGGTAGTGGCGGGAATTCCTTTGCGTTCGCAGGCAGCAAAAACCAATTCCCGCGCGTCAAAGGCAAAAAAATCCAATCCGTCCACGTAAAGATCCGCATCGTCCAGAAATGCATCCACGTTTGCCGAAGTGATTCCTTCAGGGAAGGTGCGTATGTTCAGTTCGGGATTGATATCGCGCGCTTGACCGGCCATGACATCAAGCTTCCGCTGGCCGATAGTAATGATTGAAGCTCCCGCTTGGCGATTGAAGTTAGCAATCTCAAAGCGGTCGAATTCCGCCAACGTAAAGGCGCCTACGCCTAGGCGTGTAAGCGCTAGTAGATGATACCCACCGACACCACCCAACCCTGCGATGGCAATGCGTTTCTTCCTAAGTAGTTCTTGTTCGGACCGGGTAACCCAGCCGAAATTTCGGGAGAAGGCTTCTTGATAGGAGAACATCCAGCGACCGCATGATTCGACGGGCGCTTATGTTATTACGTTTTTGCGGTTGACAACGTCATGCGGCACAAAGGGTGGCTTCTTCCAATTCCGAATGGATTTCGGTGAATCCTTCTTCTCTGCGCCCATTTGCGTTCAGGGACTGGCGAATCTCCCGTTCCTCGCCTGGAGAAAAAAAGTATGGGTAAAGGGACCGGTCAGAAGAAGCATCGCACTGGCCGCCGTGCTGGCGGATCATTGCAGCAGCGTGATCTAGACTTAGCCACAGGAGGACACTCGGCGCGCTAACGCGGGGGTTCATTTTCTCTTCCCCATAAGCCTCGAAATGGAGTAGTCGCTTATAGAATGAAACATGAGAAGGATTGACCTCGATGAGCAGATCCGTGGCGCCACGCAGATGGTATGAGTAGATGAACGCCGTATGGAAAAGTACTGCCAAGAGGTGCTTTGAATTGACGTGCCTCTCTATCGCGAACTTGGTCATCTCGGACAACCGGCACTTCTTAGCCCTAAGTTGGTCCGCCTCATCCGCATATAACCGGTCAACGAGAAGCTTATTCCCTGAATCGACTCCCACCGAGAGCGTTCCGATGGGCTGCTCGGACTGCTGATCCGTCGCAACCAACGTTAGTTGATCGCGCCGGTCTCCGACCCTAAAACCCGAACCATAACCCTTCCATGCGTACATCTTATTTATAAGGACACTCGCGCAGCTGTAGCCTAACGGGTTATCCGCTTCGGATATACGTATCTGCGAACCGGGGAAGGTCCTCCGAACAATCTCCCGCCCCGTTGGATTGTGTTGCATCGATCTAAAGACGCCCGTCACTACACCCGATGAAATCACCACACACTCCCCTTCTTTCTTCGCTAACTCGTAAGTAGCAGCTTTGAAACGCCACCTCATGAAACCAGCTACTGTGCACGTAAAGCGATGGCACGGAGTAGACGAGCGCTCCTTATGCAATTGCCATACGACGGCGTTAAGTTACTGTATCAGCGTGAGAAGGTCATCGGGAGGTGTGAATACCATGAGGTCAGCTGTCGCGAATCCGAGACAGGCGGATCTCACCCCCTCCTTAAGTACTTGGTTAAAATGATCTAAGCTCCGTGCCAACGTGGCGACAACACCGCACATTATGCGGATGCTTCCTCGCCCACGATATTCTCAACACGTTTGAGGCGCTCAACGATCCCAGCCTCTTCATTTGCGGAAAAGAAGTGGGGATATAGTGATCTTTCGGCGGAGTTCTCCGTTTTGCCGCCATGGAGCCCAATCATCTCTTGCGCATGCTTCAAGCTGAGCCACATGAGTACACTTGGCGCGTTTACCCTAGGACACATCTTCTCTTCGCCGTAGATCTCAAAATGCAGGAGACGCCGGTAAAACGATACATGGGATGGGTTCACCTCAATGAGCAAGTCGGTCCCATGATTCAAGTAATGCGCATAAATATAAGCCACATGAAAAAGTGCCGCGAGCAGATGCTTTGAATTGATATGCCGCTCTATTGCGAACTTGGTCATCTCGCATAGTTTGCATCCTTGATCCCGGAGGCGGTTTGCTTCGTCCAGATAGTTGGCATCCACCAAGAGACCATTCGTTCGGTCAAGCCCAACCGTAATGGTCCCGATAGGGGTTCCCGAACGGTAGTCCGCGGCCACAAGCGTAAGCTGGTCTGGCCCTTCACCCACCTTGTAGTTGGACCCGTAGCCCTTCCAACCATACATTTTGTTGATCAGCATGCTTGCGGAACTTCGCTTGCCGTTTGAGTCGGCAACTCGAATCCCGAAGGCCTTGGCAACGCTTGTTACCGAAGCAACGTCCGACGCACCTTCCCGGGAGAAAGATAAGCCAGTCAGCGATGTGGTCGAGTCATCGATATTCATGTGCGATTTAGTCCGGAAACAAACTTCCAATACGGTTGGAATAACGGCTTAACGAAATTAGAGCGCAAGCTTAATAACATGCACCCCTCCAACATCGATATTCGGACTGATCGGCGCTGACTTTAGGCCGATCTGATTCGGCCAGCCGCTGCCGTCGCGCCCCAACGTACCCATAGGGGGTAGGACTTTATTTGACCGAACGCGCCCCCATGAGTTGCTGGAGATAGTGGATAGGGATGGCGTAGGAGATCCCGCTGGGCGCAGTGATGGCGGCTTCCTTTGTCCCCTTTACGAACACCATGTTGATTACTCCGACTACATCGCCTGTCTCAGGGTGGTAAAGGGGGCTGCCGCTGTTGCCGGGGTAGGCAGTGCCGTCCAACTGTATGGCCGGAAATGAACCCGCGCGGAGCCTACGAACCACTTTTGCGTCCAGATTCTGTGCGCTTGGCAATGGGATGGAAATCGGAATGATGGCGGCGATCATCGCCTTATGGGTCGCCGGAAATAATCCCAGCGCGGCGCCGATGGGGTAACCAGTGAAGAAATAATTTTCTCCCTCTCTTACCTTCCCCGCATCCCCGAGTTTTAGCGGCTGCAAAGGCCGGCCGGAAATCTTTACGACGGCAACATCATGGTCCTCGTCGACGGCCACCTTTGTTGCCGCTCGGGGTTGGGCCTCGCCGCTTACCATGGTCACCACCACCAAGGTCTCTCGGTTTGCGGCGTCAAGCGATTCCGGTAGGACGTGCGCATTGGTCGCGACTAGCGTTCCATCTCCCACGACGAAGCCCGTACCGCGAAACTGAAAGCCGGGGTTTCGGGTCTTCTGAAAAGTGCCAATGGCGACTATGGAGCCTTTTACTCGATCGATGGTGTCGGAGGGTGTGCCGGCGTTGGTGGCCGCCATGCAGCAGCCCAGCACGAACCCCAATATGCTTCTCGACATCACCCGCGCCATGAGCGTCATGGCGCTCACGCGGTGGCCGAAATCCTCGCCGGGTGGCTTCCTTCTCGCAGAAACCAGCTTACCGTCTCTCTTAGCCCCGTCTTGACATCATGGGTCGGCACGTACTTCAGCAGCGCCGACGCTTTGCCGATGTCCGCCAGCGAATGGCGCACATCTCCGTCGCGAAATGGGCCGTATACCGCCTTGGCCTTCAGAGCGGTGACACTACGCTCGCCAACCAGGGTGCGAATCGATGCGTACAGTTCATTAAGCGTGGTGCGTTCTCCTACCGCCACGTTATAGACTTGATTCGCGGATTCGGAAGGAGCGATAGCCGCGCGCAGATTTGCCTGGACCACGTTCGCGATATAGCAAAAATCCCGGCTCGTTTCACCGTCACCGTTGATGGTCACTTGCTCTCCATTGACCAGAGCATGGGTCCAACAAGGAATCACGGCGGCGTACGCGCCACGGGGATCTTGGCGGGGTCCAAAGACATTGAAGTAGCGTAGCGAAATCCACTCAAGTCCGTAGCAAGTACCGAAGACTTGTGCATACAACTCGTCGACACGCTTGGTGACCGCATAGGGCGAAAGCGGATTTCCGATCTCATCCTCCAGCTTCGGAAGGCCTGGATGATCGCCGTAGGTGGCAGAGGAGCCGGCGAAGACGAAACGTTGGACTTGCGCATCGCGCGCGGCGGCCAGCATATTCAATGTTCCCGTCACGTTTGCGGCGTGGGAACTAAGCGGATCTTCGATCGAGCGCGGTACCGAACCCAGCGCGGCTTGGTGCAAGACAAAATCCGCGTCACGGCACGCGTCCCGGCAAGTAGTAATGTCTCGAATGTCGCCTTCAACGAAGCTGTGCCGCTTCCATGCCGCAGGGCCAACGATGGATTCCACCCGCTCCAGATTATGGCGGTAGCCGGTCGAGAAATTGTCGAGACTCCTCACGCTATGCCCGGCCCTAAGGAGTGTCTCGAGCAAATGCGACCCAATGAATCCAGCGCTTCCTGTTACAAGCCAACGTTTCGGATTAGTTTCCAGCCATTGCTGTAGATCATGCTGCATTAGATATCCTTTACTTCAATCCTTGAATCCGAACCGGTTCATGAGGTCATAAAGCGTGGGGCGGCTAACGCCCAGCAGGTCAGCAGCCTTGCTAAGGTTTCCGTTTACGCGGCTTAGCACACGGGTGATCGCGGTACGCTCGGCATGGTCTCGAACGGTACGTAAGTTGAATGCATCCTCGCCTTCACTTACGGGCGCTGCGAGACCAATATCTTCCAGTCTGATGGTGGCATTGTCGGCCATGATTACGGCGCGCTTGATGGAATTCTCCAATTCACGCACATTACCCGGCCAGGGATGAGCTTCAATGGCGGCGAGCGCTTCGGGAAGTAGGGTCATGGAGCCCTTGCGATTCTCCAGCGCAAACTTTTGGACGAACGCATGGGCAAGCAAGGCCGCGTCGCCCGGCCTATCGCGCAGCGGAGGTACGTTGAGCACGATCTCGGCGAGGCGGTAGAAAAGATCTTCGCGGAATCTTCCAGCGACGATGAGTTCCTTTAGATTTTGATGGGTCGCGCATACCACCCTAACATCGACCGGAATTTCCTGGCGGCCGCCTACGCGCTCGATGGTCCGCTGCTGCAAGAATCTCAGTAGCTTTGCCTGCAGTGCGTTGGGTAAATCGCCGATTTCATCGAGGAATAAGGTGCCGCCATTGGCGGTCTCGATTTTTCCCAGCGTCTGTTTGTTGGCGCCAGTGAAAGCACCTTTTTCATAGCCGAACAACTCGCTTTCCAGCAGCGTTTCCGGGATAGCGGCACAGTTGATGGCCACAAAGCGCTCATCGCAGCGGGGAGACGCATCGTGGGTACCGCGTGCGAGCAGCTCCTTCCCCGTACCCGACTCGCCCAGAATGAGAACAGTGGCTGTGGAATATGCCACCTTCTCCACCGTGCGGCAAGTCTTGAGCATTTCCGGGTCGCGTGTGATGATCCCCGACAGGGCCGAACGCCCCTGCCCAATCAATCTCCGGTTCTCGTCCTGCAAGTCATGGAGCCGAAAGGCCCGGTTGATGGTGAGTCCCAGCATGTCCGGGTCGAAAGGCTTCTCGTGAAAATCGTAGGCTCCCAGGCCGATGGCGCGTACGGCGTGGGAGCGGTCGCTCTGTCCCGTGAGTACGATGACCTTGGAATTGGGCGATAGGCCCAGTAACTCTTCCAGTAGGCGAAATCCCTCGTTGGTGGAGTCCGGCTCTGGCGGCAATCCCAAATCCATGGTCACCACCGCCGGTTCATGGCGGCGCACTGCTGCCAATGCACTTTCCCTATCCTTGGCTAAAACCACCTCGTATTGATCGAATGCCCAGCGCATTTGCTTTTGTAGCGCGGGGTCGTCCTCGACCATTAGAAGGGTGCGTAGCTTTTCGCTCATGCGGCCTCGTGCATCGCCTGCTTGGACCTTGCCTGGGGTAAAAGAACTGTCATCTTGGTTCCTTCCTGCGGCACGCTCTCGACCACTAACCTACCGCCCAGTGACGTAATGTACTGATGGCTTTCATAGGCCCCTATGCCCATTCCGGTCGCCTTGGTGGACTGGAACGGCTTGAAGAGCCTATCTCGGATAAATTCAGGCGTCATTCCGGTGCCTGAGTCGGTTACGGCTATGCATGCTTCGTTCCCTTGTGCGGTCACTTCCACGCTCACTTTGCTTTCCTCGGCGCTGGCCTCAAGGGCGTTTTGGACGAGGTGGCCCACCACCCGCTCCAGACGTTCCTCGTGCCCGAGAACGGACACCCCTTCCCCTCCAGCGAACTGAATCCGGTGCCGTTGCGCGGCCTTGGAATGGGCAATGCGTTCCAGCACATGGCTTAATTCCACCAGCTTGGGCTGCTCGACGGGTACGGTTCCCGAACGTAGCTGGTACAGCATGTCGTTCATCCTCTTTACGACATGCCCCACTGTCAACAACAGGTCTTCTTGAAACTCCGGGTTGTTCTTGTGCCGTTGCGCGTTCTTGAGCAAAAGCGAGAGTTGCGCGACCAGGTTCTTCAAGTCATGGACGACGAAAGCGGACAGGCGGTTAAAGGCGTCGAACTTCTTGGCCTCCAGCAAAGCCTCGTTCGCCTCTATTTGGGCAAGATAGCTCGCGCTTTGCCTGGCGGCGGTCTTTAGTAAATCCAGCACCTCCCAATTAAGCTCCGCTCCTGACCGCGGGGTGAGAAGAATTACAAACCCGAACAACTCCTTTTCAGCCGCCATCAATGGCACCGCGATCCACGCTTCTGGGATGCTATTCAGCCATGCCGGCAGTAGGACATCCTTGTACTCTTCCGGCCGGGCCCGCACGGACTTCAAATCCACCACCCAACCCTTATCCGCGAGAAATGAAGTGAAGTTGGCATCGGCCGCTTCTTCGGCCTCGATGAGCGGCATGCTCCAGCGGGCCACTTGCTTCCACCGCGCGTCACGCTTGAGCCATAGCCCACCCCCGGGGCTTTCCACCAAATCCGCCAGCGCCTTCACACTGCGCTCGTAAATCCCTTCTTCCGAGGCAT
>JBJXGQ010000071.1:0-7297 GCA_046160525.1 Burkholderiales bacterium | reverse complement strand
CCGGCGATGGCCTTGAGTGTCGTGGTTTTGCCCGCGCCATTAGCACCGATAAGGCACACCATCTCGCCGCGGCCTACCCCGAAGCTCACGCCCTTGACCGCCGCGATGCCGCCGTAGTGAACCTTGAGGTTATCCACTTGAAGCATCGCTATGGGACCGCTCCGCCCAGATACGCCTCGATCACTTTCGCATCGCGCTGCACCTTGGCCGGAACGTCCTCGGCGATTTTTTCGCCATAGTCCAGCACCGCCACGCGGTCGCACAATCCCATCACCAGCTTCACGTCGTGCTCGATCAGCAACACGGTGATGCCGTCTTGCCGAAGCGCCGTGATGAGTTTTCGCAGGCTCGCAGTTTCCGTGGCGTTCATGCCGGCCGCGGGTTCATCCAGGGCGAGGAGCTTGGGTTCGGTGGCTAGCGCACGCGCGATTTCCAAACGGCGCTGGTCGCCGTAGGAAAGTTGGTTGGCCGTATCGTTGGCGTGCGATTCAATCCCCACGTAACGCAGGAGCTCTTGGGCGCGGTGGGTAATGGCGCGCTCCTCGGCAATCGTTGCGCGCGTGCGAAAAATGGCGCCCATCACGCGCGCATGCGTGCGTACATGGCGGCCCACCATGACATTCTCCAGCGCGCTCATGTTGCCGAACAGGCGAATGTTCTGAAAAGTGCGCGCGATGCCTTGCACGGCAACGGCGTGCGGCGCTTCCGTGACGAGCGTCTTGCCTTCGAGCAAAAACTCGCCTTCATTGGCTTGGTACAGACCCGTCAGGCAATTGAATAGCGTGGTCTTTCCGGCACCATTGGGGCCGATCAGGCCATAGATTTCGCCGCGCTGAATGGTGAGCGATACCGCGTTCAGGGCTTTCACGCCGCCGAAGCGCTTCGACACGCCGCGAGCCTCCAGGATGATGTCCGTCATGATGGGCCGCGAAGTTCGCGCTTCCGTGTGGAAGAAGGCCATAGCCCCGCGGGCCGGAAGCGCATCATCAACACCAACGCCAAACCGAACAACAGCATGCGGATCACCTCGGGCTCGATGATCATCTTGCCGAAGAGGGATTTCTGCAGGGGCTCCACGGTGTAACGCAAGATCTCCGGAACAAAAGACAGAAGCACCGCGCCCGCGATCACCCCGAAAATATTCCCCATGCCGCCGAGCACCACCATGGCCAGCACCATGATGGATTCCACCAGCACGAAACTCTCGGGACTGATGAAGCCTTGTATGGCCGCGAAGATGCCGCCCGCGATACCGCCGAAGGAGGCCCCCATGGCAAAGGCCAGCAGCTTGATGTGCGTGGTGTTAATGCCCACGGTCTTGGCCGCCAATTCGTCCTCGCGGATGGCCTGCCACGCGCGCCCGATGCGCGAATCCTCCAGGCGCAGGTTGATGACGATGACCACCACGAGAACGGCCAGGAGCAAGTAGTAGTATTTCATGGGCCCGCTCACGGAGAGCCCAAACCAGGTATCGGTGCCGCGAAAACTCACACCGCCGATCTGCACGGGTTCGATGCGCGCAATGCCACGCGGGCCGTTGGTGAGATTGAAGGGCTGGGAGAGATTATTCAAGAAAATACGCACGATCTCGCCGAAACCCAAGGTCACGATGGCCAGATAGTCGCCGCGCAATTTCAACGTGGGCGCACCCAGCAGCACGCCAAAAGTGCAGGCGATGAGCGCGCCGATGGGCAGCACCACCCAGAAGGGCAGCGCCAATCCGAAATGCGGCGAGGCCAGCAGCGCGTAGGTATAGGCGCCCACGGCGTAAAAGGCGATGTAACCCAGATCGAGCAAACCGGCGAATCCGACCACGATGTTAAGTCCAAGGGACAGCAGGGCAAACAAGATGGCGAGATTGGTGATGCGAACCCAAGCCGTGCCGGCTTGGGTTAGTGCGAAGGGCAGTACCAAGAGCGCGATCACGACGAGCGCCAGCCCAACTTTGGAGGAGGGGGAACCGGAAACGAAATCGAACCAGCGCCTCATATCATGCCCGGTCCGCCACGCGCTCGCCCAGCAGGCCCGAGGGGCGAAACACCAGCACCAGGATCAGCACCAGGAAAGCGAAGACATCCTGGTAGTTGCTCCCGAAGAGAATCATGTGCCCGTCGAGTTCGCAGCGCTCGGACACCCAACCCGACACCAGCGGCCACTTACAAAGATCCGTAAAGTCGCCGATATAGCCCGCACCCAGGGCTTCCACCAAACCCAGTAGCACGCCACCCACCATGGCTCCCGCGAGATTGCCGATGCCGCCCAACACCGCCGCCGAGAAAGCCTTGAGTCCAAGCACGGCGCCCATGGTGTAGTGCGCGATGCCGTAGTAACTGCCGAACATGACGCCCGCGATGGCACCCAGCGCGGCGCCGATGAGAAACGTGGAGGCGATCACGCGGTTCACCGATACTCCCATCAAGGCCGCCACGGAAGCGTTTTCCGCCGTGGCACGCATGGCCACGCCGAGCTTGGTGCGATAGACCATGAGCGTGAGGCCCATCATCAAGACAAGCGAGATCAAGATGATGCCGATCTGCACCGCCGTGATGGTGGCACCGGCGATCTCGAAGGTGATGACCGGCAGAATTTGCGGAAAGGCCAGGTTGTTGCGGCTCCACACCAGCATGGCCACGTGCTGCAAGATGATGGACATGCCGATGGCGGTGATCAAGGGCGCCAAGCGCGATGCCTTGCGCAGCGGCCGGTAGGCGACTCTTTCCAGCATGTAACCGGTGGCCATGCATACCGGAATGGCCGCCAGCGTTCCCGCGAGGACGATCGCCAGCGCTGGCAAGGGCACTTGCGCTCCCACCAAACTAGTAATGACCGTGAAGGCCACCATGGCGCCCAGCATCACCACCTCGCCGTGGGCGAAGTTGATGAGTTGAATGATGCCGTAGACCATGGTGTAGCCCAGCGCCACGATGGCATAGACGCTGCCGAGCGTCAGCCCATTGATGATCTGTTGAAGGAAAATATCCATTGAGCTAGCAACAAAAAAAACGGCACCGCTGGGGTGCCGTTTTCTTCATGGCTTAAGTTGCGTTCTCTATACTACTTGGCGGGTTCCTTCGCGGGCTCGGCGGCGGGCGCCGCTGCGGGTGCCGCTTCGGCTGCCGGAGCCGCCGCGGGGGCCGCACCAGCGGCAGCCATGTACTCTTCCATGGTCATGCTCTTGCCGCTCTTGATGATGGCGATGGGTTCTATCTTTCCGCCCTTCATGGTGAAGATGGTCATCTCGGCGTCCTTACGGTCGCCCTTCTCGTCGAATTCGATCAGGCCGCTCGCCCCTTTGTGGCTCGCCGAGTGCAATGCCGCTAGATACTTGGCCGGGTCGGTGGAGTCCGCCTTCTTCATGGCCTCGATCAGCATATTCGCCGCATCGTAAGTGAAGGGCGCGTAGAGAATCGGGTCGCTACTGAACTTGGCTTTGTAGGCGTCCAGGAAACTCTGGCTCGCCGCCTTGACCGGAATGCCAGCCTGCGAACAAATCATGCCTTCCGCTGCCGCTCCCGCGAGTTCGGTCATCTTGTCCGTACAGGCGCCATCGCCGTAGGCGAAAACAGCCTTGATGCCGAGTTCACGCGCCTGCTTCAACAGCGGGCCGCCCGAGGCATCCATGCCACCGAAAAACACCGCGTCGGGTTTCTTGCCCTTGAGCTTGGTAAGAATCGCTTTCCAGTCCGTGGTCTTGTCGGTTCCTTTTTCGCGCGGTAGCACCCTCACGCCCGCCGCCTTGAGAGTCTTCTCGACTTCGTTGGCCAGCCCTTCGCCGTAGGCGGTGGCATCGTCGATCACGGCGGCACTCTTGGGTTTGCTGTGGCTGATGAGGTAATTGGCCACGGCGGGACCTTGCTGGTCGTCGCGCCCCACCACCCGGAAGATGTTCTTGAAACCCTGCTCGGTCAGCGCGGGGTTCGTGGCCGATGCGGTGATCATCGGAATGCCCGCCTGGTTGTAGAGGGCCGATGCGGGAATGGTCACGCCGGAATTCAAATGCCCGACGATGCCCGCGACTTTCGCATCCACCAGTTTTTGCGCCACCGTGGTGCCCACTTTGGGATCGGCTTGGTCGTCCTCGCCCATCATCTCGAACTTGATCTTGTGCCCGCCGATGGAGATGCCAGCCTTGTTGGCCTCTTCGATGGCCAGCGCTGCACCATTCTCATTGTCCTTACCCAGGTGGGCGATGCCACCGGTGAGGGGTGCCACATGGCCGATCTTGACGATCGTTTCCGCCGGTGCGGCAGGCGCGGCGGGCGCCTGTGCGGCAGGAGGCGGGGCTTCTTCTTTCTTTCCGCAGGCAACCAGAGCGATGGCGATTGTGGCCGCTAGGACGGTCTTGGCAAATCCGGGCAGTGGATTGCGAGAATTCATGGGACTCCTCATTGGAAGGGTGGGGGCAAAAACTGCGCGGATTATTCTCCGACGTCATAAAGATGTCAAACAAATCCCTTCAATTCATTGAGTTGGGGCGGCTACCTCGATCCAGGCGCTGGATTTCAAAGGCAACAAAAAAGCCGGCCCTTGGACCGGCTTTTTCGCTCTGGCGAAGCCGTGCTACGGCGTAGCGAGCACCCATTTCACCAGGGCCTTGATGTCCGCGTCGGGCACATTATTGGGTGGCATGGGGATGGCTCCCCAGGCACCGCTGCCACCGGCTTTGATCTTGGCTTCCATCTTTGCGGCCGCACCGGCGTCGCCTTTGTACTTGGCGGCTACGTCCTTGTAGGATGGCCCCACCAATTTCTTATCCACCGCGTGGCAGGCCATGCAGTTGTATTTTTGCGCCAGCTTCATATCCGCGCTGGCTTGTCCCGCTAACACCAAAGCAGACGCAATGGCGGCGGTGGCAATGATCTTTTTCATGTAAACCCCTCTCCTATGATTAAAAAGCCGCGCGATTCTAATGACTTTGCCCTCCGGATGAAACCCGTTCCCGCGGCGGGGCTAGCCGGGCCCATCCAAGATTGCGACCAGTAGCCTTTGGTCCGCAACCGGTGCAAGGCACGTAACGCCCTGGTGAACCCTCGCGTTGACAGCCGCGCCTGCCGGTTTGCGGGTATGCGGCCAGGATAGTTGCCTGTCCACCGCTTGCCCGCGGCACCCGTTAAGGCTTGGCAATTCATCACTTTCATGGAGGAATACAGCATGCGATCCACCAAGGCTACACTACTCGCTTTTCTATGTTTCGCACCTCCCGCCTGGGCCGAGCATGGCACGGGACTCTACATCGGAGGTGGTGCGGGCTGGGCCAATCACGGAAGCGATTGCGATTTCGGCTCGGTAGTGGCCAGCCATTGCGATACGAACTCCGTGGGCACCAAGGCCTTTGTTGGCTTCGACCTCGCCGAGCACTTCAGCCTCGAAGCGGGTTACTACGGACTCGGTGAAACGCGCGCCAACCCGGGCGGGAACAGCTTCAAATTCGAACCCATTGGCGTGGCGCTGCAAGGTGTCGTGCAACTGCGCCTGAACGATCACGTCGTCGTACAACCCAAGATTGGCGCATTCTTCTGGGACATCGATACCACCGTGAACGGCACCAAATTCAACGATACAGGCACATCGCTGGTTTTTGGCGTGGGGGCCGAAATCGGGTTGGCACGCAACCTCACCTTGCGAGTGGACGCGGAATTTTTCCCCAACCTGGGCGATGAATTTACCGTGGGGGAATCGGACGTCTCGCTGGTTTCAACCAGTTTGGTGCTGCGGTTCTAGCGTGCGGTTCCCCCTACAAACCTAAGCGCTCCCAGAGTTCATCGACGCGGGCGCGAACGCCCGCGTCCATCGCAATCGGTTTACCCCAAGCGCGCGTGGTTTCTCCAGGCCACTTGTTGGTGGCATCGATTCCCATCTTGGATCCCAATCCGGAAACGGGGCTCGCGAAATCCAGATAGTCGATGGGAGTGTTCTCTACGATCAAGGTGTCGCGCGCGGGATCGGTGCGCGTGGTGATGGCCCAGATGACCTCCTTCCAATCGCGCACGTTGATGTCTTCGTTCACCACCACGATGAACTTGGTGTACATGAACTGGCGCAGGAAGGACCATATGCCGAACATGACGCGCTTGGCGTGGCCCGCGTACTGTTTACGCATGCTCACCACGGCCAGGCGGTAAGAGCAGCCTTCCGGAGGCAAGTAGAAATCCACGATCTCGGGAAACTGCTTGGTGAGTAGCGGCACGAATACTTCGTTCAACGCCACGCCCAGCACCGAAGGTTCATCGGGAGGCTTGCCCGTGTAGGTGCTGTGATAGATGGGATCGCGGCGCATGGTGATGCGATCGATGGTGAAGACGGGAAAAATTTCCTGTTCGTTGTAGTAACCAGTGTGATCGCCGAAGGGCCCTTCCAGGGCCGTTTCACCCGCGGCGATGTGGCCTTCGAGCACGATCTCGGCGCTGGCCGGTACGCGCAACTCCGAGCCCAGGCATTGGGTCAGTTCGGTTTTTCCTCCGCGCAACAATCCCGCGAATTGGTACTCCGAGAGCGAATCTGGCACGGGTGTGACGGCGGCGAGAATGGTGGCGGGGTCGGCACCCAGCGCAACGGCCACGGGAAATACCTGGCCAGGGTTGGCCTCGCAGTGATCGCGAAAATCCAGCGCTCCGCCACGGTGTGCGAGCCAGCGCATGATGACCTTGTTGCGCGCGATCACCTGCTGGCGGTAAATGCCCAGGTTCTGCCTAGCCTTGCGCGGGCCCTTGGTGACTGTGAGCCCCCAGGTGATGAGTGGCCCCGCATCGCCCGGCCAGCACGTTTGAATGGGTAAGCGCGCGAGATCCACATCGTTGCCTTCCCACACCACGTCTTGACAAGGCGCACCGCGCACTTCCTTGGGTGCCATGTCCAGAACTTTCTTGTAGACCGGCATTTTCTCCCAAGCGTCCTTCAGCCCCTTGGGAGGCTCGGGCTCCTTTAGAAAAGCGAGCAGCTTGCCCACTTCGCGCAGAGCTTCCACCGAGTCCTCGCCCATGCCTAAGGCCACGCGGCGCGCGGTTCCAAAGAGGTTGCCCAAGACCGGAATGTTGTGTCCCTTGGGTTTCTCGAACAATAGCGCCGGGCCTTCTTTCTTTAGCACGCGGTCGCATATCTCCGTCATCTCAAGATGAGGAGAGACCTCCGCGCCGATGCGCTTCAATTCCCCTTGCTCTTCCAACAGCGCCATGAAGTCGCGTAGATCTTTGTAGCGCACGTTTTATTTTCAGAATGCGAACAGGCAACCCAGGAACACCGCGCCGCCCACCCAGTTATTGAAGCGAAAGGCCTTGAAACACCCATCGCGGTCACGCTG
>JBJXGQ010000070.1:0-16226 GCA_046160525.1 Burkholderiales bacterium | reverse complement strand
TTCAATCAACGCGGGCCGTGGTGGAACAGTGGCGCGAGCCACATGAACCAGGCCTTCCCGAAGTCCTTCTTTGATCGCTTAGGTCTGGTGACGCTGCTCGATACCGTGCGACGACTCCAGTGTGTTCAATGAACCGCCGGATGCGGAACCGCACGTCCGGTGGTGTGAGAGGGCGACGGGGGTAACCCCGTCCCCTACTCGATTGAGGTCCTTCGTGACCCGTCGCGTTCTTCGTGTTCAAATACTTTCTTGGTTCGCACCAACAGGAGGAGTTCCGATGAAATCAAAAGTAATCCTATGGAGTTTCGCGCTCGCTTTGGGGCTCCTACACCTAGCCGCGCATTCCAAAGACGTCGTCAAACTCGCCTTCATCGGCCCGCTGACAGGCGGCGTCAGTGCCAACGGACTGGGAGGCCGCAACTCCGCGGACCTCGCCGTGAAGCTGCGCAACGCAGATCCGAAATCCAAGTATCAGTATGAGCTGGTATCCCTCGACGACGAGTGCAAGCCCAACATCGGTGTGCAGGTTGCCACCAAGGCAGCGGCGGACAAGAGTATTGTCGCGGGTGTGACGCACTACTGTTCCACGGTTGCCATGGGTACCGTGGACGTGTATCACAAGTTTGGGTTGCCGGTCATCGTCTGGGGCGCGGTGCTGCCTGACATCACCTACGGCAACGATTACAAGGAAGTGCACCGGGTCAACGGCACCATGATCAACCAGAACGACACCGCCGCGAAGTTCATGGTGAGCCAAGGCTACAAGAAGTGGGCGGTCATCCATGACACCACGGACTACGGCAAAGGCCACAACAAATACTTCGGCGAAGCCCTCGCAAAAGCCGGCGGCAAAATCGCCGGGACATTCGGCGTCACCGCCGACCAGCAAGACTTCAACGCCGAACTCACGCAGATCAAGGAGCTGAAGCCCGAAGTCATCTACTTCGGCGGCATCACGCCTCTAGGTGTGCGCATCCGCACCCAGATGGAAAAATTGGGACTCAAAGCCCAGTTCCAAGGCACCTCCGGCATCCTCTCCGATGCCTACATCGAAGGCCTGAACAAACTCTCCGAAGGCACTCTGGCTTTCCGCGAAGGTGCTCCCGTGGATAAGCTACCCGGCGGAAAGTTCTTCCTGGAGCAGTACGCCAAGCAGAATTACAGCGATCCTTTCGAAGCCTACGGCCCCTTCGCTTATTCCGCCGCCAATCTCATCATGAATGCCGTGGAACTCGTCGGCCCCGACCGCCGCAAGGTCCGCAACGAACTGAACAAAACCAAGGATCACCAATCCATCGTCGGCTTGATCACCTTCGACGATCACGGCCAGAATATGGTGCCGCTCATCACCAAGTTCGTGGTGCAGGATGGGAAGTGGGTAGTGTGGGAGGATAGCGAGTATGCCAAGGGGAAGCGCAAGCTGGTGAAATAGACGTGCAGCACACCACATGCGAAGTTAAAGACCGACGCTGCGTGCGAATGTCCGTACCTGGGCAGCGGTGTCAACCGGCTTTGCCTCAAGCAGACAATGCGGGTCTTCTAGTTCGATAATTTGCTAGCCAAGAAACGCAACCAAGGAGACCTCCATGCCAGCATTCTTCGAGTTCAGGCAATACCGAGTTAAGGACGGCAAGCGCGAGCGCTGGGTCAAGTTCATGGAGGAGCGGGTTATTCCGTTCCAGGTGGAACGCGGAGTTCAAACCGCTAATCGACGAGATGTTGGATCGCGCGAAGATTGTGGTTACGCGCTTGGAAGCCACGGCGAAATCGGTGATCCGGTAAGGCTTGCGCAAGCGTTTCGGGAATCCTTGCGTGACAACTGCTACTGCCGTTGAATTTGCTCGCGCGCGTCCAGTTGCGTTGCTGCCGGGGCCGCCAGGGTTGCCGCTGATTGGATCGGCGCACGAGCTCAAGGCGAATCGCGCGCATCTGATCTTGGAGAACTGGGCGCGGCAATATGGGCCGGTTTATCCTGGAAAAAGCTATTGCACACGAAGTAACACGAAGGGAATACGAAAAACCTCGCACAACCGAGGCTCACCAATTGGGTAAGAGTCATCCCGCCTTGAAGGTTTTGATTTCCTTCGTGTACCGTCGTGTCTTCGTGGTTAATCGCCGTTTTTAAGTTGATAGAAAGCCGCGAAGTACACGCACCACCACCAGGATCGTTATTCCGCTCCGGATGCGGCGGCGGCGAACAGCATGTCGATGACGCGCTGGTTGGAGCGCGAGCTTTCCAGGGGGAATGGGAAGGTGCTCTTCCCGAGAATGGCGTCGGCAAAGCTCTCCACCATGAGTACATAGTGGTTGGCCTGCGGATAGAACACTTGCTCCGTGTGCGTGGTCTCGTTCATGCGGATCGTGACACTCGCCTGGTCGTAGATGCCGGAATTAAACGGCGCGTCCAGTCTCGCCCAGCCCTTCTCGCCGTGAAAAGTCATGTGCTGGCGCCGGGCCGCTTGCGTTCCGCAATAAAAGGACAAGGAAAAATCCTCGAAGTCCACCCAGCACGATGCGAACCGGTCCGTGCGAAACTCGGGATCCCATTCGATGCGCGCCGTGACGGAAGTGGGCTCCTTGCCTGTGGCAAAGCGCGCGCATACCACGGGATACACCCCGATGTCGCGCAGCCCGCCACCGCCTAGTTCACGGCGGTTGCGGATGTTGGCGGCGTCGCGGATGTCGTAGGTGAAGGAGGCTTCCACGATACGCAGTTTGCCCAGGCGCCCGCTCGCGAGCAGTTCGCGAACCATCTGCCATTGCGGATGATGCACCACCATGAAGGCCTCGCCCGCGATCACGCCTTTCTTGTCGCGCGTCTCGATCAAGCCATTCACCTCATCCGCCTTCATCGCAACGGGCTTCTCACACAGCACATGCTTGCCCGCCTCCAGCGCCTTGCGCGTCCATTCGACGTGCATGGTGTTGGGCAGCGGAATATAGATGGCATCGACCTCGGGTGCCGCGATCAGGTCTTCATAACTGCTGTAGAGATTGGTGATACCGAAGCGTTCGCATACAACCGAACCCTTGGTGGGATCCCGGCTGGCAAGAGCCGCCAACTCGCCGTTGCGCGAAAGCTGAATGGCAGGCATGACCAGTTCCCTGGCGATCTTTGCCGTGCTAAGAATTCCCCAGCGAATGCGAGGCATGTTGTTCTCTCGTTAGTTAACACGCCGATTGTAGACGTTCGGCGCGTTCGCTAATAAGGCATTACGCTTCTTGCGCGCGAGGCAGTGGCGCGAGCGCCGAGCGGCGCTTTAGCATGAGCAAGATGCATAGCGGCGCCCCAGCGGCGAGAACATGTTTGAGGGAATGCCCGCTTAGCCATTGTCCCGTCATCTCGAAAATCTGCCGGTCCCACATTTCCGCGAGCTTCGCGGCCACATAGAATCCGAGCCCGTAGAGCAGATAGTGCCGGTGGCTGTAGCGGCCCTTGAAAAAAGCGATCAGAACCGGGATGGCCAGCAGAGGGCCGAACTGCACCCACACGTAGAGCCTCAGATCCCCCGAGTAGGCCCACCAAAGTACGCTTCCTACTCCGATGACCAGTGCCGGGGCGAGCAACACCGATTCGATGTTTCGTTCTAAATGTTCGCTCAGTAGCGCTATGAACATGCCCATGAAGGCCAGCGTCATGGGAATGCGGTCCCACACCAAGGTCGCGTTGTTGGGCTCCCAATGGAAGTAGGCGGAGCCAAAGCATACGAGCGCCGTACCGGCGAAGTGCGTTGCCCAGGATGGGCGCGTGCCCGTGTTGCGTAGCGCTGTGCGCAGCCCCAGCAAACCCACCAGCAAGAAGGGCAAATTGGAGAGTACGTTCAGCGCGTTTGGGATGCCGAATAGGGCTCGTTGATCCGCAAAGCCGTGGTAGGCGGGATCTTGCCCTATGGGCTCGGCCGCCGTCACTAGTGCAATCAATGGCACAAACAACCCGCTCAGCAGCAGCGACTCACGCCAATGCAGTTTCATTGAAGCCTCCGTCCACCGTAAAACATACGCATGCGGTCCATGAATTCCTAGCGGCGAATATTTCGCGTCCTTGAGGTCGTTACTATATGCCTCCCCGCCCACAGCACTGACAACCGCCCATG
Organism: Burkholderiales bacterium; assembly: GCA_046160525.1. Lineage (GTDB taxonomy): Bacteria > Pseudomonadota > Gammaproteobacteria > Burkholderiales > SHXO01 > SHXO01. The sequence goes on along the minus strand of JBJXGQ010000070.1, from coordinate 12,132 downwards.
GCCGAAATCGCCACCATCGAATGCGCCATAGAACACCAGACTGCCCGCCTCGTCATCAGTAATCCGCGCCGCGCCAATGCGCTCACCATGGCCATGATCGAGGAGCTGGATCATGCGTTGGCACGAATCGAACGCAGCAGCGCGCGCGTCGTACTCATTCGCGGAGCTGGCGAGCGCTTCTTTTGCGCGGGCGCGGATATCGGCGAATGGGGACCCTTGTCCCCGGAGAGCATGGGGCGGTACTGGATTGGCGAGGGTAATCGTGTATTCCAACGGCTTGCCCACCTGGACGCCGTGGTGATCGCGCAAATTAATGGAGATGCCTATGGAGGCGGGCTGGAAGTGGCCCTGTGCGCGGATATTCGCTTCATGGCGGATCACGTGAAGCTCGGCTTTCCGGAGGTAGGTATTGGCGCCATCCCAGGCTGGATGGGTTGCACGCGCCTACAAAGCCTGATCGGCTCCGGCCGCGCCAAGCAGATGATCTTGAGCGGCGAGCCCATCGGCGCGCAAATAGCGCAAAGCTGGGGATTAGTGAACGAAGCCGTTGCGGCGGATCAGCTAGAAGCAAGAGTCCAGCAGTTGAGCGCCACCATTGTTGCGAAATCCTCCACCGCTATCAGCGCCGCCAAACGCGTACTCAATGCGAGCTTGGATACGGAGCGCTTCGCGGCGGTGCATGAGTTGGCCGTGAGCGCCGTGAAGGCCTCGCCCGATGCGGTGGAGGGAGTTGCCGCCTTTCGCGAGAAGCGCAAACCCAATTTTCCGGGCAACACTCAAGAGTAGTTTCCGCGCATATTAAGCACGCCCCGGTAGCGTAGCCTCTCGGCGTAGCGCAGCAGATACACCAGCATTATCACGAAGCAGGCGAGCACAAATACCTTGTTGATAAACCAGTTGGTGCGCCAGATGGTCCAGTCTGGCGCGGATAGAAATATCCAGAACTTGGTCACGACGATTGCGATTTCCACCACGGATACCGTGAGCGCGAACTTGTAGGTGTAATTGCGCCAGTTGAGTAAAGACCAACCCAGGGCGATGTGCACCACCCACCATAGGTCCCACATAACGTATTGGCCGGTAGGCACGCCTTCATTCAAGGCGAAGGCTATGGGAAGCAGATATTTGATAACCACCGTCCACGCGGCCAAGATGAAAAGGAAATGGGCGAGAAACCGGACCATGACCGTTACCCTAACGCCCTGGCAGCTTCGCGCGTGAGGCGGGCTATGGGGACCTGCGCGGGACAGCTCCCCAAACAAGCTTGGCTCGCGCAAGTCATACAGGCGCTCGCCCCTTCCTTCAACGCTGCGTACTCGGCCTTGGCGAGGGTGGTGTCTCCATAGTCCGCCGCGTACATACGGGTACGCAACACTTCCGAAATGGCCACGCCGGCGGGGCAGCTTTCCTCGCAACGATTGCAACCGGGCAAACAGTAATTGCCCGCGCGCATCCCGGCGTAGCGTTGTAGAAGATCCAAGTCGTACTGGCTTACCTTCGCCTCTCCGGACCCGGCAACATATTCGTCGATATTCTCCTTGCTGGTCATGGAGACCAGCAGTGCGTCCACGTTAGGGTTTGACAACGTCCAGCGAAACGCCGCCTGGGAAAAGGTTCCCCCGCTGCGTTCATAGGGCCGCATATCGTTCATGCGCCCGCCCATCAAGGTCTTCATGGCAATCACGCCAATGTCTTTCTTTTTCGCCTTCTCCAGCACCGAGGGTAGACCGTTTTGGATGGCGGCCCAGTGAAAAGTGTGGCGTATTTTGTCGGTGAAGGAGGGGTCATGCGCGAAGCTATAGGCCACGAGAACCACATCTACGAGATCGTTGCCGATGGCGTAATCCAGGCACTCGGTCAGATTCCCGCCATGGCCCGACATGCCGCGAAAGCGAATCTTTCCCTGGCGTTTGGCGAGGTCGGTGAACTCGCGCCACTCAGGGTTCTTCATGCGTTCCACGTCGTTGACCGCGTGGTTGAAGTACACATCCACGTAACCGGTGCGAAGGCGCTTCAGGCTGCCCTCCAGGGCCTTCATCATCTGGGCGCGCGTATCGCTCGCTCCCGCCTTGGTCTTCGATGTGAGGTAGACCTGTTGGCGCTTGCCTTTTAACGCTTCACCGATGGCCTCCTCCGCGCTGCCCCCGCGGTAACTCTCCGCCGAATCGAAGTAGTTGATGCCCGCGGAAAACGCATAGCGCACCAGTGCCGGGTCCGCGCTGCTCGCCGAGCCAAAGGAAATGTCCGAAACCTTGAGTTCCGTACGTCCTAGACGAGTGTAGCGCTGGATATGCGGCGCCGCATGCAAGGGCGTGGTGGCAAGCCCGGCCGCGGCCAGGGCCGTGGCGGCACTCAAGGAAATAAAATCGCGGCGGTCTACCATCGTGTGCATCCATGTTGCCGAAGACGCTACTCTAAGCTTTTCTTCGCCGGTCTGGTAGCCTTCATGGGGACCTGCCATTTACTTGCAACGCGCGCAGGCCTTCCCGTAGTCTCCGCCCGCCACCATAAGAACACACATGGCCCTCAAGGCAACCATCTTCAAGGCTGAGTTGCAGATCGCGGACATGGATCGCAACTACTACAAAAACCACTCCGTCACGCTGGCGCGCCACCCTTCCGAAACGGACGAGCGCTTGATGGTGCGCTTGTTGGTGTTTGCCCTGCACGCCTCCGAGAATCTTGCCTTCGGCAGAGGTTTGAGCGCGGAGGACGAGCCCGATATTTGGGAGAAAAATCTTACCGGTGTCATCGAAACCTGGATCGACGTCGGTCTTCCAGACGAGCGCCGTCTGCGCAAGGCATGCGGCCGCGCGCGCTCGGTGTTCGTCTATGCTTATGGCGGCCGCGCGGCGGATTTGTGGTGGAAGCAGGCCGCGGGCGATCTTGCACGCAGCGCCAATCTCACCATTTTCAGTCTGCCCTACGCAGCCACTCAAGCTCTAGCGGGGCTCGTTGGCCGAAGCATGCAATTGCAATGCACGATACAGGAAGGGCAGGTATGGTTGGGAGACGGCCAGAGCGCCGTCCAGGCCGAGCCCGTCATATTGAAGAAGTCCGCGGCGCGCTAAGCCAGCAAGGGCCCACGCCTACTGAAGCGATGTTGGGCTGGACAACAGGTTGGCGAATTGGAGCGCGGGTAACGGCTGGCCGAACAAGAATCCTTGCATGTGCGAGCAACCGCGCGCTTGCAAGAACTCGCGCTCCTGCTGGGTTTCCACCCCCTCGGCCACCACGTTGAGCTTGAGCTCGCGCGCAAGGGCGATCACCGCGGAGACGATCGCCGCGTTGTCCTGGTCGGTGCCCACGTTCTTGACGAAGCATTGATCGATCTTGAGCGTGTCCACGGCCAGGCGTTTCAAGTACATCAGGGACGAGAACCCCGTGCCGAAATCGTCGATCGCAATGTGTATCCCCAGCTCGCGCAGTTGCTGTAGCGCCAAGAGCGCCGCATCCAAGTCCTCGATCAGCAGGCTTTCGGTCACTTCGAGCATCAGATATTGCGGCGCCAAGCCGGAGTCGAGCAAGACCTGTTTGACCAACCCGGAAAAGTCCGGCTGGCGAAGTTGTACGCTGGAAATGTTCACCGATATGGGGACGGGCGGCATGTCAGCCGACTGCCAGGCGCGATTCTGGCGGCAAGCGCTGGCAAGAACCCAGGCGCCCAGCGCGTTAATGATTCCGGTTTCCTCCGCCACGGTAATAAACTCGCTGGGCATCAGTTGGCCTTTTCCCGGATGCTGCCAGCGCACCAGCGCTTCGGCGCCGATCACCTGGCCGGAGGCATCGTCCCATACGGGCTGGTAGTGCAGTACAAACTCGTCCTTCTCCAGGGCGCTATGCATGTCGTTTTCCAGCTCTAAACGCGCGAGGCCGGCGGCGTAAATGGCATGGTTGTAAAACTGGTAGCGCCCGCGGCCGAGTCCCTTGGCGTGGTACATGGCGGCGTCGGCATGCTTGAGCAGAGTCTCGATGTCGTCGCCGTCCGCCGGATAGAGGGCGATGCCGATGCTGGCGGACACCGAGATCTCATGGCCGCTGATGCTGAAGATTTTTCGGAAAGCCTCTATGATGCGTTGCGCGACCCGCGCCGCGTCACGGGGTTCGGTGATATCGGTGAGCATCACGATGAACTCATCGCCTCCCAAGCGCGCCACACTGGCGCTATGGCCGGGCTCGCCGCGGGTGACCGAATCCTCGCCGCGTACGCAATGGCTGAGGCGCTGCGCCACGCCTTGCAGCAGCAGGTCCCCCATGGTGTGTCCCAGGGTGTCGTTGACGCGCTTGAAGTGATCGAGGTCGAGGAATAGGGCCGCCACATGCGTGCACTCGCGCTTGGCGTGCTGTATCGCCTGGGCTAGTTGCACCGAGAACAGCATGCGGTTAGGCAAGGCGGTGAGGGCATCGTGGAAGGCAAGCTGGCGGATCTCCTCTTCCGTGCTTTTGCGTTGGGTGATGTCCTCGAAGGACAACAGGATCCTGGCGGTGCCGTGCACGGGATCGTCGACGCACCGGGCGTTGAGCAGCATGCAACGGCGCCCCAGTTGCTGGAAGTCGTCCTCCACCTCGAAATTTTCCAGGCGGGTGTTCTGGGGCAGGATTTCTCCCAGCAGGATGCGCAGGCGGGGAATCTCGAATTGGCGGTTGCCCAGCTCGAACAGGGATTTCCCCACCACAGCGGCGGGCGCGATGCGAAACATGCTGCTGAAGGCGTGGTTGGCGCGTTCGATGCGTAGTTGGGCGTCGAGCACGAGCAGCGGATCGCGCACCGAATCGAGGATGTGCTCGGCGTAATCGCGCGCATCCGCGATGACTTGCTCGTTGCGTTTGAGCGCGTCGATATCCACCAGTACCAGCACCGCGCCATCCACCTTGTTATCGGCGGTGATGTAGGGACGCACGCGTAACGAATACCAGTGGCCCGTAGTGTCGTGCACCTCGCACTCATCCTCCCGCACGCTGGCGATCACACCGGCGGCGAAACTCCCCAGATCCCGCGCTTTGCCGGTTTCCGGAAAAACCAGGGGGTGGCGGATGTGGTCGATGGGCCTTCCCACGTCGCTAGCCAGCAGGCCGGCGATTTTTTCGGCTTGCGCGGTGAAGCGGCGGATGCTCAAGTCGCGCCCGACCACCACGATGGCAAGATGGGCCGATTTCTGGACGTTGGTCAAATCGTCGTTGAGCTGGCCCAGCTCGGCGATATGATGAGTCATCTCCTGGTTGACGGTGATCAGCTCTTCATTGGCCGACTCCAACTCTTCCTTGGAGGTCTCCAGTTCTTCATTGAGGCTTTGCAGCTCCTCGTTGGCGGACTGAACTTCTTCGTGCGCCGACTGCAACTCTTCGTTCGCCGCTTCGTGCTGCTCCTGGATGGCCTGAAGATACTCGCGGGTCTCGGCGAGTTCGGTTTCGGCGATGCGCAGGGCCGTGTCCCTCGGTTTCGCGCGGGAGGGCTTGAGGCTGCCTTCCGGCACGCTGGCCGGCTGGGCTGCGCTCGGCGTTGGGTTCGGCTCCTCGAACAAAACCAAGAAGCAAGGCTCGCGCAAGTTCTTCAGTGGAATGACATCCAGATTCACCGTCCGGGACACACCATCTTGTTGTAGCCCCACGTGTTCCTTGCGTGTGCGCTTATTCTCCTTCTTGGCCTTGTTGATCGCCGCGCGCAGCGGCAGCATCAAGTCCCCCCGTGCCATCTTGAGCAGGTCGAAGCTTGCCTTACCGTACGGCGGTTCCAGATAGGCGCTGGTCTTGCCGCGGAATTGCAGGATCTGCAGGTCGGCATTGATGAGCACGCCAGGGGGAGCGAATTGATCGACACTGACGCGGTCGGCCTCTTGCTCGGCGTTGCGCCCGGCACGCCATGCGGGTCCCGGATCGCCTTGCGCCGGCGCCGTAAGGGTCTTGGCCCCCAGGGGTTCGCGCCTTCCGGCGTACTCCGTGCGTTGCCGTGGCGCCGCCAGATGGAAAGCCGGCGTGGGCCCGGCTTTCCTGAAATAGAGCTTATGCTTCTTGTGCACCGGCTCGAACAATTCGGTGAAGCCGCCGATGGATTCCGAGGCACCCAAGAACAAGAATCCGTTGGGTTTGAGCGCGTAATGGAAGGTGGGGAACACTTGTTTCTGCACGCTTGGCTCAAGATAAATCAGCAGGTTGCGGCAACTGATCAAGTCCAGGCGCGAGAACGGCGGGTCGGAGATCAGATCTTGGCGGGCAAACACGATCATGTCGCGCAGCGCCTTCTTGACCCGGTAGCCGCCTCGCTCCTCGGCAAAAAAGCGTCGCAAGCGTTGCGGCGAGACATCGGCCACCAGGGACTTGGCGTACAAACCCTGGCGGGCTTTTTCCAGCAGCGCTTCATTGATATCGGTGGCGAACACCTGAAGCCTGCGCAGCCGGGGCGCTTTCTCCGCGGATTCCACGAAGGCCATGGCAATGGAGTAGGCCTCTTGTCCGGTGGAACAGCCTAGCACCCAGACGCGGAAGGGTTCATCGGCAGGCTCCGGCTTGACAAAGACCGTTCTCTTGAGATTCTCGAAGGCTTCCGGGTTGCGGAAAAAGCTGGTCACGCTGATGAGCATGTCCGCGTACAGCGCGTCGAGTTCCTTGGTGTTGCCCCGCAGATAGGTGGCGTAGTCTGCCAGCGTGGCTTGTCTGTGCAGCACCATGCGCCGCATGATGCGCCGTTCGATGGTGGGGGGTTTATAGAGCGAGAAGTCCACATCCCTATGGTTGCGTAGCAAGAGCAGAATTCTTCTGTAATCGTTTCCCGCCGGTTCGCCGGAGGCGTCTCGCCCCAGCGCCTCCGCGCCCTCCCCGGGTGCAACGATTAGCCGTGCCTTACCCGCGACGTAAGGGTGCCGCGCGATACGGGCGAGTTCCAAGGCAATGTTCTGGGGCGAGAGCACGAAGTCCGCGCAGCCCGACGCCACCGCGCTGCGCGGCATGGAGTCGAAGCGCGCCGATTCATCTTGAGCGAAGGTAATGCCGCCCTCGGCCTTGATGGTCTCCAGTCCCAGCGTGCCGTCGGTCGCCGCGCCGGAAAGAATCACACCTATGGCCCGCTCGTGCTGGTCCCGCGCCAGGGACTCGAGAAAAATATCGATGGAGTGATGCGGCAAGCGCGTCTGCCGGCGCGGCTGGATCTGCAAAACGCCCTGCGCCATGGTCAGGTTCGTATTGGGCGGAATGATATAAACGCGATTGGCCTGCACGCGCTGGTCATGGGCCGCCTCGCCCACCGGCATCGAGGTGGTCTTGGCCAGCAACTCCGTGAGCGCGCTTTCGTGGTGGGGATCCAGGTGCTGCACCAGCACGAACCCCATGCCCGTATCGGCGGGCAAGTTTCTGAGCAATGCTGTGAATGCCTCCAGCCCCCCGGCCGAGGCGCCCACGCCGACGATGGGGAACGCCTCGCCAGCAGCTTGCGGGGGGTCAGGGGACGCCTTGCTTCTGGAGCGGTTAGGCAAGAAGGGGTGCTCCAACGGTGACGGGGGTACCACGAAGTAAGTGACGCCAACCGTAGGGTAGGCAAGGATGTCCGCTCCCGCAAGCACACCTGCCCGCAGGTTCAGATCGTTGACAATCTATCTAGCGCACAATGTATAGGGGGTGTAGCTCCGAGTCAATTTGGCGATTAATAATCGGCGATTAATGACCGTATCATTACACGGCGAGCCCATGATCGCGAAAGGGCACGGGGCCGCTCAAGCCCAAGGCTTGGCTCAGAGGCCGATTTCCAATCCTTCGTGAGCCAATATCACTTCAGGATCGCCGGGAGACCGGGGAAAGCGCGCCAGGGCTTGCGCGAACACGCGTTCCAGATCTTCGTCCGTGCGCGTGGGTTCGTGGTGCGTGCACAGGAGGCGTTTGGCGCCCGCGCGTCTCGCCAGTTCGATGCTGGTGTCGAAGGTGCCGTGGCCCCAGCCGGTCTTGGTCGCATATTCTTCTGGAGTGTAGGAGCAGTCCGCGATCAGCACGTCCACCCCGCGAATCGCGGCATCCAGTTGCGCTTGCTGGTCCTCGATCATGCGCTGGTATTCGTCGTAACCTTCATCGCCAGGCTCGTAAATGTTGCTGTAGGGTTCATGGTCCCCCGTGAAGAAGACCGATTTACCATTGCAATCGATGCGGTAGCCCAAATTGACCACTGGATGATTCATCAGCGTGCCGGTGACACGGGAATCTCCGATGGCAACGGATTCCCCGAATCCGACGGTGCGGTATCCGATTTTCGCGCGTAGTTCGGCCTCTCTCACGGGGAAAAAGCTGTATTGCAGTTGCACCGACATCGCTTGTTCAGGGCCATGGCCGGAGACGATATCGTGGGCACCGTGAATGGTGATTTGGTTACCTGGGATAAAGATCGGAGTGAAAAAAGGCAGGCCGTGGATGTGGTCCCAATGGGTATGGGTAATGAAAACATTCGCACTCACGGGCAGGCGCTTGAGGAGCGCTTGCGCCAGCGGAAAAATACCGGTCCCCGCATCCAGGATGATCAGTGTGTCGTTGTCCGTGCGCACTTCAATGCAAGTGGTATTGCCGCCATAGCGCTGGGTGGCCGGCCCAGGCGAGGGGATGGATCCGCGCACTCCCCACATACGGACTTTCATTTCGTGCCCACCTGAGCGAAGATGGCCGCATCGGCCGCGATTTTCTCTATGTCTCCCAAGGCGGCGGTAATTTCCTCGAAGTCCCCGCCAAAACGCTTTGTCGCGGGAATCTCGTCATCGTGGAAGGGGTTGCCAGAATCCCCCACTTTCTGGCGCCGGCAAATTTGGTTGGCTACTCGCAAGCAGTCCAGCAACGGTGTCCTGGGAACGTGCAACCGGTGATGATCGCGTATGCATTCCCCCAGAGCCGCGGGGAATTGCCACTTGGCGGCCAGCATGGCGCCCACAATGGCGTGATCGGCCCCGATCACCTCGGATTCGCATTCGTGCAGCGGCTTGCCGCTGCCAGCGCGCAGTTTCAGGGCTGCCTTGTACTCCTCCGCCATGAATTGCGCGAACACCACTTTGCCGAAGTCGTGGAGCAGGCCCGCAATGTAGCAATCACCCGGGTCTACCTCCGCCGCCGGGAATAGCACGCAGAGCTGGCGCGCAAGGGCCGAGGTCGTCAGAGAGTGCAGCAGATACTTGTGCATGTCGAAGCCGGCGGCATTGTTGCGAGGGAGGGTGCCGGCGGCGGCAAAGCCCAGGGCGAGATTCTTGACGGTGTTGATGCCCAGGAATACCACCGATTGGTTCACCGACGTGATCTTGGTTGGCAGACCGTAGTAGGCCGAATTGATCACCTTGAGGATCTTCACCGTGAGCACGGGATCTTTATCGATGACCCCCACGATGTCCTTGGGCGGGCAATTAAGCTGCCGGGTCAATTCCAGAATTTTCTGTACCGCGCGAGGAAAGGCAGGCATGCGCTCAACGGCGCTCATGAGCTTGCGCTCGACGTCTGCATGCAGGGAATCCATTACTTGCACTGCGCTCGCTCCAGTGTGCTGGGCCGTTCCTGCCGGGAGTGGTTAATCATGTTTTGGCGTGAGATTGCGCTTTTCGCCCTGCACCCTTATCGGGAGACGGCGCCGGAACTTCATAGCATTGTGGCCAGGGCGCATCGCACCCATCTTGCGGTGGCCATGAATCGGGGAAACCGCTGTTATGCCGCGAGGTCAAGGATCTCCCGCACCTGCGCCGGGTGTTCGATGGGCCTGGGATTATGCGGTATCCAAGGTGTTGCAATGGCCCCCTCGGCGATGCGGCCGAAGGATTCAGGGCCGATCCCTACGGAGCGCAGAGTACGCGGCATGTCCAGGCGCGCTTGAAGATCCGCGGGATTGCTCTTCACTCTGGGTAGGCCGCGCGCGAGCATCGCCAATCCGTGCAAGGCTTGCGCGTCCGCGAAGGGGTTTGCCGCGTTTGAGCACAGCCCCTCCACGCAATGGTCCAAGGCGCGAACGCCCGTCGACAGCCACAGCCAAGCGGGGGTCCAAGCGTGCCACCGGCAGCCTTGACCGGACGGTAATCGTCCAGGGCCTCGGGCGTGTGGATATCGTTGGCAAGGCATAGCTGCACGGCCTTGGCGCCGTCCGTCACGGAGCCCCCGCCGATAGTGACGATCAAGCCAGCGCCCACTTCGCGCGCCTGCTGGGCGGCGCTTATCACGGATCTTCGCGGGGTATGAGGCGGCATGCCCTCGAAGGTGCCAGCGTAGCACTCCCCGAGAGCGTGCCGTACCTTCTCGATTTCATCGGTCTCTCGGTTTAGCGTCGCGCTCACCATGAGAAAGACGCGCCGGGCATCGAGCCTTCGCGCCCCCTCGGCCACGGCACCAGCCGCGGCGTAACCGAAAAGCACCGCCTCCATTTGCCCAAATGCGATTCGTCCCCCCTGCCGCACGCGGTTTTATCCAAGAGAACTCAACTAACGCTCCTGCGCCGGTACTGAATGGCCTCGGCCATGTGCGAGGTCGCGACCTGCTGGATACCCGCTAAATCGGCGATGGTGCGGGCGACTTTCAAGATGCGGTGATAACCGCGGGCCGACAAATTTAGCCGCATGATCGCTTGTTTAAGTAAATCCATGGCAGCTTGCTCGGCGGTGGCGAATTCCTCCACTTGCTTTGGCGCCAGTTGGGCGTTGGGTACGCCCTGGCGGGCGAGTTGGAGGTCACGGGCGGCGATGACGCGCTGCCGGATAACCTCGCTCGGTTCACCCGTGGGCTTACCGGACAAATCATCGGGGGGAAGCGCCGGTACCTCAATATGCAGGTCGATGCGATCAAGCAAGGGCCCGGATATCTTGCGGCGGTAGCGGGAAACCTGGTCGGCTGTGCAGTGGCAGCGGCCCGAGTAGTGGCCTAGATACCCGCAGGGGCATGGTCGCGTTGCCTTTTTACCGTACAGACACATCACCCTTAAAGGCCTGATTCCAAAGCAAACCGATTTCATTCCCCAAACCATTGGAGAGCACATCAAGAAGCGACGACTCGAACTCGGTCTCACACAGCAGGAAGCGGCAACACGACTTGGTGTGACCCCATTTACCGTGCTCCATTGGGAGACGGGTGCCACGAAGACTATTCCGGTGAAGGCGATGCCGGGCATTATTGCCTTCCTGGGGTACGATCCGTTTCCGAAAGCAGAGACAATCGGCGGGCAGATTAAAGCGTATCGGCGGAAGACCGGATTGTCACTCAGGCAGTTTGCCGATCAACTTGGTGTTGACGCGTCCACGATAAGGAATTGGGAGTGGGGGCAAGTAATACTCCTTCGGGCGCATCGGGAGTTGGTAGCAAATTTCTTGGATGCCGGTGTCGAAATGCTGCAAAGAACAATGCGGAAAAGATGTGTTGTCGATTAAAACTCTCAACGACTACTCTCATAGATGAACGATTAGAATTGACCGTGCGCATATCAAACGTCCTTGTTTTAGGGCGGGAATGTTGGCAACGGCCTCCAGGAGGAAGAGCATGGAGCAGTTCTTCGTGATAATCGAAAGCCACAGTACTGCAATGCTAGTCTTGCTGCTGTGTTTGGCGGTGCTCCTTTTCTCGGTTCAGTGGCTCATGTGGCTGTTCGCAGTGGGTAGATTTCAGAAGCCAGAGGATAGGGTTACGCCGGGAAAACCTCAGAATCTCACGTACTTGGTAACCGATGGTTTAGTGAAAATCATCAATGACTTCCGACACCTTTTGGCTCTTCTGATTGTGCTGATCTTCGGAGTAACTTTGTCTTGGGCTTTGTATCAAGCTGGCGCTAATATAAGCAATATAAAGGAGGTCTTGCAAAGCGTAGTTGCGACGCTAGGTGGGCTTGTCGGTTCTATTATTGGCTATTACTTTGGCGAGGCGGCTGCTAAGCGTTCGCCGGAAGATACACCGGTCGGCGACGGTGCCTCACAAGCTATCCCACAAGATATGCCTCCGGCTGGTCCAAGTCCTAGCATTAAGGAAGTTCAGCCTCCGACAGACATCAAGGGATAATCGTGATGTTCACCAATGCCGCCTGATCACTAGTGTCCGGTTAACTTTCGAATAATTTCAGTTGGTTGGCATCAACGGCGCCAATTGCTTCCAGTGGCGCAAATGTAAGTAGTTGATCTAAGGGTGTTGTCTCGTACATGGTTAGGCTCAAGA
>JBJXGQ010000069.1:0-3405 GCA_046160525.1 Burkholderiales bacterium | reverse complement strand
CCGTGTTTGCCGCATTAACGTTCGCCACTGCCGCGTTTTCTCTACCGATGATCGCAGACCGTGAAGTGGACATGATCACCGCCTGCGTTTCCAGCATTCATGCGGTACTGCGCAACAAGCCCGCGATGTTGTTGTGGGCGTTGCTGATCGCGGGGTTAACCGCGCTTGGATTCCTGACGGCGTTTCTCGGTCTGATCATCATCATGCCGTGGCTAGCCTATGCGACCTGGCACGCGTACCGCGAGACGCTGCAGCCCGATGGCTGGCGTGTATTGAAGTGAAAGTGTGCCGGTGTTGCAAGAGCCTGTTTGGAGTAGGTAGGCGAATTTCCATGGACTTGCGTTAGGCCAGGATGTGACGTGGGCAAGCGATGTATCTGGCTGTGTTACGGTTAACATGACGAGTGACCGATCCAAGGTTGCGGTGTTGGCCGGTCACTAACACGGAGGATAGAGAATGCATGCACTTTCCCAACAGCGAACATGGCTGGCGATTCTTGTATTGGCATTATCCGGTTTCCTCGCTCAAGGCGCGTTCGCGCATCACGGCTGGGGCTGGGCCACGGACGAGGAGTTCGAGATCACCGGCAAGATCACCGGCGTGCGGCTGGGTAACCCCCATGGCGAGGTGACCCTGGATGTGAAGGGCGAGAAATGGCTGATCGAAGTCGGCCAGCCCTGGCGCAATGAACGCGCGGGATTGACCCCGGAGATGTTCAGCACCGGCCGTATCATCACCATACATGGCCACCGTTCCGCCAAGGCGAGCGAGCGCTTGGTCAAGGCGGAGCGCGTGATCATCGACGGTAAGAGCTACAACCTATACCCCGACCGGGAGTCCTGAGCGGTAGCACTTCCGTGGTGGGGGAATGGCTGGCGGCGCTGGAAGCGACGCTGCTTGCGCGCGCCTTGCGCGATTCCGTTTGGGTTTATCCCTTGGTAAACGCGGGGCACGTGGCGGGCGTGTGCCTCCTCGTGGGCTCCATCATTCCCCTAGATTTGCGGTTGCTCGGCGCCTGGCGCTCCATGCCCTTGGCGCCGCTTTGGCGGGTGCTCACGCGCACCGCGGCGGCGGGCTTGATATTGGCGGGCATCTTCGGATCGCTACTGTTCATCACGCGCGCGACGGAATATGCCGCCTCTCCTTTTTTCATCGCGAAGATGATCGTGGTGGTGCTGGCCATTGCCAACGCAATCGCTCTGCGCAACGTGGTGCCCGGCGGGCCAGAGGGAATTCCAGCATTCGGGCAGCCCGCGCGGCGAATCCGCCTTGCGGCTGGCGTGTCGCTGCTCGCATGGCTGGCCGCTCTTACTCTGGGGCGATTGGTTGGCTACTTCTAACCCGAATGATTTTGAAGAGATCCGGCGGCGTTACAGCTACGTAGGTTGGGCTGAACGTCTTGCGTGAAGCCCAACATTCTCCGCCACGCGAGAAACCAGTTGGGCTTCATTTCATTCAGCCCAACCTACGCGACTGACTTAAGCCAATTGGAGACGACCATGATTGCGGATATGCGCTTTGGCACCAGTGCATGATTTAGTCGTGCGTGCGCAACTGTGGATCGTGACGCGGATGCCATGTTCGATGTTGTTAGCCGGGCAGCCCCCGGCGAATTTCCTTTTCAATGTATCCAAAAAGGGAAAATGAATTACCCAGCTCTTATATAAGTGCCATTCGGGGTTCGCCCCTTGTTCGTAACATGTAGTTGGCCGTAGCGAGCGCATGCATTGTGGTTCCGGCGATGCCGGCTTAGGGGAGGCCCGTTGGCTGCGAAACTTCAAGGTCCGCCGCTTTAACCTCTCCGCGATCGATCACAAAAAGCATATCCAGCAACTCGCGTGAGTGCGATAAATCCGATTCGGTGAGAAGAATGGTTAGCCCCTCCGATTTTAGGCTGGAGATCACCTCCGCCAAGCGGCGTGCGAGCACCGGGGCAACTCCTTCGAAGGGTTCATCCAGCAATAACAAGCGAGTGCCGCACATGAGCGCGCGCGCCAGTGCCACCAATTTTTGCTGGCCACCCGAAAGTTGCATCGCTTTGCGGCCTGCAAAGGCATGCACCTCGGGAATCATGGCGTAGACTTTTTGTAGCCGCTTGTTCGCATCCGCCCGCTTCGCGGCCCAGGCTGGGATGAGAACATTTTCTTCCACCGTGAGATCGGGAACCAGGCGGCGGTCTTCGGGCATGTAGCCGATGCCGTTAAGCGAGCGTTCGTGCGCCGGCGTCGTTAGTGGCGCACCGCCGAAGGACAGCGTGCCCGCGCGCGGCTTGAGCAGCCCCATGGCGGCTCGCATCAAGGTGGTCTTCCCAGCGCCGTTGCGGCCGATCAGCCCGGTGAACTTGGCCGCTGGCAAACTCATGTTGACGTTGCGAAGAATGCTCACCGCGCCGATGGAAACATCCACGCCCTTGAGTTCAAGCATGCGCCGCCCCCGGCGTATGTTGGGTACCGCCGATGACGTACTTGCGAACCTCGCCGTCGTTCGGCACGGAGGCAGGTTCGCCGTCGGCGATGATGCGGCCTTCGTAGAAAGCCAGCACGCGCTGCGTGTAGCGCGCGACGATTTCCATGTCGTGCTCCACGAACAATACGGTCACGCCCTCGGTTTTGAGCGCCGCCATGACCATATCCATGAGGCGAAATTTCTCGTCCGCCGAAACACCGCTGGTGGGTTCGTCCAGTAACAGCACTTTCGGGCTTCCGGCCACGGCCATGGCGATGTCGAGGAGTTTGCGCACGCCTTCGGGCAGCAGGCCGGCCAGTTGATTGCGGTAGCCGGCCAAACTGAAACGTTCGATCAAGTTCTCCACTTGCTGGTGTTCATCGAGAGACTTGCCGCGCGCATTCCTCGCCGCGATGCCTACTCCGACGCGTACATTTTCGCTAACCGGCAATGTGCCGAATAATTGGGGGATCTGAAACGAACGGCAAATGCCAAGTTGCGTGACAGTCCTTGGCGAAAGCGCGGTGATGTCGCGGCCTTCGTAGTGAATGGAGCCCGAAGTGGGTTTCAGATAGCCCGTCACCATGTTGATGAAGGTGGTCTTGCCAGCGCCGTTGCTGCCGATCAAACCCACGACTTGGTCTTGCTGAATGTTCACGTTGATGTCCGCCGCGGCCATGACGGCACCAAAGTGCTTGTTGAGCGCGCGTGCTTCCAGAATGGCCGCCATCACGCCGCCTTGCGTTGAAACAAGGACCAGATGCCGCCGGGCAGGAACATGATCACCAACAACATGGTGATTCCCAGGGTCGCCTGCCAGGTGTTGGGAAAGTATTGCAAGGCGAAAGTGCGCACGGCCTCGAAGATGGCGGCACCGAGAAAGGGCGCGAATACACTGGTGGTGCCGCTGAAGATGGAGATGAAAACGAACTCGCCCGAAGTAGTCCAGTAGGCCGTGGT
>JBJXGQ010000068.1:0-29971 GCA_046160525.1 Burkholderiales bacterium | reverse complement strand
GGCAGCCTGGGCGCTGGGCGAAATCAAATCCCCCGAAGCGGTACCGGCCTTGATCCAAGTCTTGAAAGATTCCGACGAGGGAGTTCGGGAAAATACAGTGCGGGCGTTGGGTGAGATCAATTCTTCTGATGCGGTCCCTGCATTGATGGAAGCGGTGAAGGATCTGGCCAATACGCCGGCGGTTCGCAGGGCGGCAGCCTGGGCGCTGGGCGAAATCAAATCCCCCGAAGCGGTGCCCGCATTGATCCTCGCCTTAAAGGATCCAGACAACGACTCAGAGGTGCGGCGAGATGCAGCCAGCATACTGGGCGAGCTTGGATTTCCGAAAGCGGTCCTTGCATTGCTCGAAGCCTTGAAGGATCCCGACGACAGCATTCGAATGTCGTCAGCTCGCGTTCTGGCGAAGTTCAGGTCTCCAGAAGTAGAAGTCGGCTTGCGTTCAGTCCTCAACGATGGCTATTTCTTGGTCCGCGAGGCTGCTTGCCGTGGTCTCCTAAATGCGCATTCCGCCGATTACGAGAGAAGGTTTCGCGATGAGGGTCTCGATTGGCTGGGCGTACTTGATGAATTGCTTTTGGAGCCCTTCGGGGCGGGGCTGCTACGCGCAATGTCGCTAGTAAGCACGTCAAACTCGCGTTTCAGGACTCGCGCGCTAGGGATGGCGTTCCGCGCCCAACCCGCATTTTCCTCGTCCGTGCGGCTTGCCTTGGATCAGGCACGTACCATCTGGCAATCGCCGGAGGCGAAGATCTACGACCCTTTCTTGAATCCCTATGTACTGGCCATGACCAGCCGGTGGTTGTTGAACGATGGGGAGTATGACTTGGCGCTGCAATCGGCCCAAGAGGGACTTGAGAAAGTAGCCCGTGAAGAAATAGCCCTGGCGATCGTGCTGAACTGGACAAAAATACAAGCATTGGCCGAAATCAAGCAAGACAGGCTAGCATTGGCGGGGATCAAGCACATTCAGAAGGAGCTGCTACCGCGTTTAACTCGTCTGGAGCGCCGGGGCAGTCGGCTACTCTTCACGGCGCAAACCTTCTTTTTGGAGGGGTTCTCCCACGACCGTGCAGGACGCACGAAGGAAGCGAGTGCGGCCTACTCGGCGGCGGATAAGGCCGTCGGGGAAGATGCCAACCTCGCCGAGGCATTTACCGCCGACCCTTCCGACTCCATGGACGAGGAAGTCGCAGACTTCCAGCGCGTATTGCACGGCTTTTGATCAAAGGTGCATACGGACACGAGCGAGAATTAGGCGAAGAAGTCATGAGAGCGGTCGAAGCCATCTCCATCCACTGATGCGCTGGGGAGTGAGGCTGCGGATCGCGCCCTGGAGGTATTGATCAAGAAAGCGCTGGGAGAGGACCCTGCTGAGGCGCACAGCTTGTTGGAGAAGCATTTGGCCGAACGTCAGCGCTCGCAAACCGAGCACTTGCGCTTTGAGGGAGGGAGGCAAGGAAGCGACGGGATGCTTGTAGGCCTGGATGCGCTCAAAGAGGACGTCGTGCGAGCCAACACAAAACTCCATGTCCTGAAATCGAAATGGAGCAGGTGTGATGCCGAGGCACCGCGGGTACGACGAAGTGAAGAAGGAGATCGCGAAGAGTCAAAGGAGCGCACCGTAGAACTAGAGAATGCCGAACGCGAGAAAGCCAAACGCGAAAAAGCCGACAGCGATGCGGCGCTCTATACGTTTTGGAGCAAGATCAAGGCGAAGCACCCGGAGTGGGCCGCCGTGTTGAGGGCTAGGCCCACGGAGCTTGCCCTGGTGCAATGCGCCATGCTCGGTGATGAGGCGTAGGCCTTCTTGATCACCCGCGACAGGCTGCTCCCCCTGGAGTTGAAGGTAGATCAGGACAAAGTGACTTACCGCGCCGTGGAGGCATGGGTGAGGGCCTACCGGGAACAAGTGGGCGTGCGCGGCCAAGCGGCGTGTTTGCCTGACCGCAGCGGAAAGCGGCCCGGTGGGTGTGTGGCGACCGCCGACCCGCGCGCGGCAGGGGAGCATCTGGCCAAGATGCTCTTGCAACCCCTGGCCAAGGACTTGGAGTGAACAACACCAGCCCCTTACCGCCTGGGCCGCCTTCATCGTGACCGGGCAGTAAGCCGAGGAACCTCCATGCCCAGATACAACGCTGCAGGATCGAAACCGCAAGAGGACAATGCGGATGATCGTAAAGAGGGGATTCTCGAACAACTGGGCGTGCACCAAATTTCCGCCAAAGCTGTCAGCCTGACAAACAGATATGGTAAGCGTCTTTAGGGGTAAGAGTTGGCGTGCATCGCTGGATTCCAGAGATGAAGAAGTGGTCTACGTGGCTCGATCTGTGTAATTTAATCCTCAGTTAAGGAGTCATGTCATGAGCAAATATCTACTTACTATAGCAGCAGTGGCTGCCACCCTCGTAATCTCGAATGGTCATGCTGGCAAGGGTCATAAGTATCTCGACAATGTCGATACGTATGAAAGCGGTGAAGCGGGTAATAGGATCGGTGAGGTAATTGCAGAGCAGTGGGGTGTTAAACCTAACCCGGGCAAGGATTTCGGGCAGCGTTTTGGTGACTACCTCTACGAACGAGGTTATGAACACGGTAAAGCTCTTCGTGAATCGAGTGGCAAAGGTCGCGGCGGGGTACGCTAGCAAGCACACTGGCAGCGAGGTCACCGTCGTCGCGTTTTCGCCCGAGGGCTTCAGAGATACGAAGCCCTCGGGCGGCCAACACGCCGAATACACATCGGCAGATCGCGGGGCGCAGTCCGTGCACAGGTGCTTGGCGATTAGCCGCATTGAGCAACAAGCATAGCTCGGTTTGCGTGAAGATGTGCGCGGGACAAGGCGCCGGTGCGCTGGGCCGAACAGGCTGCGCGGTGGAATTTGCGTCGCCGGATCCTCGCGCAAGCAAGCACCCAACGTTTCCGGTGAGAGCCCACTCCCAGGTCTTCCGCGGCAAGTTCCTCGCGTGCTTAAGGCAAAGGCTTCGCGAGGGGCGATTTCGCCTCGCCGGGTGTCATTTACCGCCCATCTGGCCCAGTCCACCGCCCAACAAGGGTTCGTGCACGCGCTTCGCGCCCATGACTGGGTGGTGTACGCCCAGCGGCCATTCGCCGGGTCCCAGCAGGTACTCGATTATCTGCGCCGTTGCACCCACCGGGTGGCGATTTCCAATCACCGCTTGCTCGGCTTCGATGACGCCGAAGTACGCTTTCGCTACCGCGACTACGCCCACGGCAACCGCCAAAAGGTGATGGCGCTGGAGGCTGCGGAATTCTTGCGCCGCTTCTGCTTGCAAGTGCTCCCCGCGGGCTTCATGCGCATTCGCCACCATGGGAATCTCGCTAACCGAAACAAACGCGCCAAACTCGCCGCCGCGCGCGCCGCCCTCGATGCGCCCACTCCAGCCCCCCAGGCCCAAGTGCAAAGTCCCGAGTCCCTCGAAGCGTTCTGTCTGCGCATCGCGCAACGCGATATTCATCTGTGTGCGTTGTGCCGCAACGGCCGCTTGGTTCTCACTGGAGCACTGCCCCGCCGCCCGCGCGGGTTGGTGCGCTCGGCCCAGCCGCCATGAACCCGTCGGGCCTCCAAACGCGAAAGGAATCCTCCGCGCAAAGCAGAGGAGCGCGCCGCCCGCGCTCGCCCCTGTGCGCCGCGCGCCGAAGACAATCCAGACGATGAGTCCTGATATTGGCTATGATCTCGCCTCCCGCCGATGGCTGCCTATGGGCGGACTACAATTTTAGGATTCGCCTGAGTTCCCCTGCCCATTTCTTCAAGGCGGCGCGGGTCTCCGTTTCATACGCATGAACATCGTAGACCGCCAGTAGATCGGGTAGCTCATGACCAATGACGCGCTCTGCCACGACGACGGGAACCCCCAACGCTGACAAACGCGTGCGCACGGTCCTGCGCACGTCGTGCACCGTCCAGTCATATCCTTTGCGCGCGACAGCTCGGGTCAAGGCCCGTTCATCGATGGGTTGCGCGGAATCCAGTGGCGAGGGAAGCAGCCAGTCTGAAGATCCGCATTCCGCATTGAGCTCTTTCAGTATTGTGAGCGCGAGATCGCTCAGTGGCACCAGGTGCGGCACGCGGCTCTCAGCGGTCTTTTTCTTGCCACGACGTTCGGCGGGAATGAGCCATCGCTTGTGCGCAAGATCGAACTCTTTTCGTTGCGCGCGTGTGACTTCTCCGCGTCTTTGACCTGTGACCAAGAGCAGCCGCAGGCCTAACCAGATTCGACGCGAGACGTTTTTCTTTCCGAAGTCGAACCAGAGCGCACGAATTTCGTCATCGCTCAAGACCCGTTGTCGCGGCGGCGGCTTCGGCGCGACGGCCCGCCGTTGGATACTGGCGGCGGGATCGTGCTCCATATAACCGCGTTGTACGCCGAAGGCGGAGAGTTTTCTCGCCAATCCGTACACATGGCGGGCGGTGGCGGGTTGTTGCGCGCGTAGCGGGTCAAGGCAATCCCAGAGCTTATTGGCGGTGAATTCCGAGAGGGGAAGCGCGTTGAGTCGCTTCTCAATATGAGTGCGCAGAAGCTGTTCGCCCCATTTTGGGTTCTTGTGTTGCGCGGGGAGTTCGAGTCGGCAGTACTCATCAACCAACCATGCAACGGTCTGGCTCTGGCGGCGCGCCACGCGCTGCTGCGCTTCCTCGATCTCTCGTCTTTGGCGAGTTGCAGCCTGATCTTGCAAGACCTTTTGTTCCCAGGGGTCGATGCCGGTGCGTAGAAGTTTCTTGGCCTCATCCCGCTTTTCGCGAGCTTCTGTTAGACTCACGCCTGCAGTGCCTGAACGGTAGTGCCCCATCACCCAGCGGCGGCGCTTGCCGTTGAGTTGATAGCGTAGCCAGAACACCACGGACCCTGAAGTTTCCACGCGAACGTAGAGGTCGCCCCCATCGGCCAGATCGTAGGGGCGCAGGGGATCAGGTTTGAGGGCGCGCAGGGTGCGATCAGTCAGGCGATTTTGGATTCGCGGCATTCAGGTACCATCCGTTTTGGGGTCCAGTCAGGGGCCATTTCAGGGGCCATTCGGACTGAGATTGTAGGATATTTCCTGAAATGTCGTGAAATACGAAAATTAGCAAAAGCAACGAGTTAGTTCAGTCGGGGCGTAGCGCAGCCTGGTAGCGTACCTGCATGGGGTGCAGGTGGTCGGAGGTTCAAATCCTCTCGCCCCGACCAATTCCTCAGTTGTTTTACCGAAAACAAGCTAGCGCGCGAGCCTAGCTTTTTTTCTGTCTGCGATTCCCTTCTCCGGCTCACGAATCTCGGCGGGCCTTGGCTATAATCCGATGACATGCGAATACTGCTAAGTAACGACGATGGCTACTTCGCGCCCGGGTTGGTGGCGCTCGCGGAAGCGCTTTCCGAGGCGGGGGATGTCACCGTGGTGGCGCCGGAGCGCGACCGTAGCGGGGCGAGCAATTCGCTGACCCTGGACCGGCCGCTCATGGTGAGGCACGCCAGTTCCGGATTTCGCTACGTCAATGGGACGCCGACGGACTGCGTTCATCTCGCCGTAACCGGACTGTTGGATGAATTACCCGATATGGTGGTCTCGGGTATTAATCACGGTGCCAACATGGGGGACGATACGATCTATTCTGGTACGGTCGCCGCGGCTACCGAGGGATACTTACTGGGCATTCCTTCCAT
Organism: Burkholderiales bacterium; assembly: GCA_046160525.1. Classification (GTDB taxonomy): domain Bacteria; phylum Pseudomonadota; class Gammaproteobacteria; order Burkholderiales; family SHXO01; genus SHXO01. The sequence continues at coordinate 24,310 of JBJXGQ010000068.1, read as the reverse complement.
CGCGATGTCCCTGGCCAGCAAGGCGGCGGGCAATTACGCCACGGCCGCACGCGTTGCGCTAGATCTGGTGAAAAGGTACCAGGCGCATCCGTGGGCCGAACCTAACCTCCTTAACGTGAATGTGCCCGACGTACCCTGGGCTGCGCTCAAGGGCAGCCTGGTAACGCGGTTGGGCCGGCGCCACAAGGCGGAGGCCGTGATCCGCACAACCAATCCGCGCGGAGACACGGTGTATTGGGTGGGTGCGGCGGGCAGTGCGCAAGATGCGGGCGAGGGCACGGATTTTTGGGCGGTGGCGCAAGGCTACGTATCCATTACTCCCTTGCAGATCGATCTCACCAGCTACCCGCGGTTGGACGGCACCAAGCAGTGGCTCCGCGCCTAACCCAACAGTGATGAACACTCGCACCGCGGGGGTAGGGATGACCTCTAACCGTACGCGCATGCGGATGGTGGAGAGGTTGCGGGACCAAGGCATCAAGGATGAATTGGTGCTTGCTTCCATGAGCGAGATTCCGCGCCACGTTTTTGTCGATGAAGCGCTGGCGCACCGGGCGTACGAGGATCTTTCGCTACCCATCGGCTACGGCCAAACCATCTCCAATCCCCAGACGGTGGCGCGCATGCTGGAAATTCTGCGCGGCGGGCGCATGCTCAAGCGCGTTCTGGAAATTGGCAGCGGGTGCGGCTACCAGGCGGCATTGTTGTCGCGCTTAGCCAAGCATGTGTGGACCATCGAGCGCTTGTTGCCGCTGGTTTCCAAGACGCGCATCAATTTGCGCGATCTGAATATTCGCAATGTGAAGGCAAAGCACGGCGACGGGCATCTAGGGCTGCCCGAGGAGGCGCCCTTCGACGGGATCGTGATGGCGGCCGCCGCCTCCCATGTGCCAGAGCAATTGCTGGATCAACTCGCGCTCGGTGGCCGGTTGATCATGCCGTTGGGGCCGCGCGAGCAGCAACTCACATTGATCGAGCGTGATGATCGAGGGTTTCATCGCTCGGTCTTGGAGGCCGTGCACTTCGTCCCGTTGGTGCCGGGCGTGGGCCGCTAGTGTTTAGGCTGTTTATTTTTGCGTGCGTGAGTCTTGTCGCGGGCTGTATCGCAGGCCCTCTCACGGCGCCCGTGGTGGATCGCACCGTTGAAGACGGGGAGTCCACTACACCGCCCAAGCCGGTGGCGCGAGACCCGGCCACCGTGGACCTTAGCAAGAGCACCAAGCCTGCACCTGCTCCGGATATCTACCGCATCAAGGAAGGCGACACGCTTTATTCCATCGCCCTGGAATACGGATTGGATTACCGCGAGGTTGCGTCCTGGAATGGAATTACCGACCCCACCCGCATCAGTGTTGGGCAAATACTGACGATGAGGAACCCGCGCGGCACGGAGGTTCACCCCGTGGAACCCGAGCCCGTCGTCGTCGAATCCAAACCATTCCTTCCTGGGGAAATTCCGCCAGGGGAATTGTTGCCTGAACCGGCCCCAGCGCCCTTGAAGACGGAGCCCAAGGCGCAGAAAATTCCCTATAGTGCAGACGCCTTCGCCCGCATGCAGCGAGGCGAGTTGCTCCCCAAGGCGCCAGTTCCAGGTGGCGAGGTACATGAAAAGCCCGCGCCCAAGCCGTCCACTAAAGCGCCCGCACCCGCGGCGTTACCCGGAGCAGTGCTTACCCCCGGTGCGGAATGGAATTTCGATGCCGCGAAGTGGCTGTGGCCCGCGCAAGGAGACATTGTCCACGGCTTCGATGGAAGCCGAAGCAAGGGGATTTCCATCACGGGTAAGCAGGGAGATCCCGTGCTCGCCTCGGCCGCGGGTAAGGTAGTCTACGTGGGCAAGGCGATTCCGGCCTATGGCCCCTTGGTGATCGTGAAGCACAGCAACGAGTTTCTGAGTGTGTATGCACACAACTCGAAGATCTTGGTGAAGGAGGGGCAACAAGTGGCCCCAGGACAAAAGATCGCGGAGATGGGAGAGCGGGCCGCGGGCCAGGCGGCATTGCATTTCGAGATCAGAAAGCAGGGCCAGCCCGTGGACCCAATGAAATACTTGCCGTCGCGTTAAGGCGCAAACTGCCTGACCGCCAGCGCCAGTGCGCGCAAGCGCTGTTTGTTCTCTTCTTGTCCGTAGCGAATGGCTATGTAGTGTTCGGTGATGGCTTGCACGGGAATGCGCCAGGCTCCATTGGCGGCAATCACGCGCTGTGCGAAGTCCAGGGGCCCTTCGCCATTGCGCGGGCGCAGTCCTACACGAGCTGTCTTTCTTAGAAAACGCCGGTACATCCTGGGTGCCGCGGGACCACGGCGGAAATGAATTTCCCGCAGCACTGACAGCGCCAACAGGCCCGTGGCCGCGCCAGCGAACACCATGAGCAGAGTCACGAGCTTGCGCCAGTTCACGTCCTTGATGCCCGCCTTCGACAACAGGTGCGCTTGGCGCGCCGTGTTGTATCCCAATACCCACTGGTTCCAGCCATTCGCCGCGGCGTCCAGGGAGTAGCGAAGAGTCTTGATCCAACTGGCATCCACCCGAATGCCCAAGGGTACGGGTTCGCCCGCGGATATTGCCGCCGCCAATCCGATTTCAATGCGCGCGGGTGCCACGGCAGCGGTGGGATCGACACGCCGCCATCCTTGCCCGGGCAGCCACACTTCAGCCCAGGCGTGGGCTTCGGATTGGCGCACGACGAGATAGTTGCCGATGGGATTGATCTCCCCGCCCAGGTAGCCTGTCACCACGCGCGCGGGAAGCCCCGCCGCACGCATGAGGAAAACGAAACTCGACGCGTAGTGTTCGCAAAAACCACGGCGCGTTCCGAACAAGAATTCATCCACGGGTTGCGCGCCCAGCAATGGTGGCACCAGCGTGTAGAAAAATCTCTCGGTGCGAAATAGATTCAGCGCTTTTTCCACCAACTCCTGGGGCGATTTCGACTCCTGCAAGAACGTGGCGGCAAGCTGCCGGGATCGCATGTTGCCATCCGGTGGCAAGCGCAGCGCCCGGCCCAAGGTGCTCTGGGATTCCTGGGCGTTTAGTACATAGCCCAAGTCCGATTCCATGTCGTAGCGCTGGCGCTGGCGAAGGGGCTGGCGGCTCAACAGTTGATAGTCGGCCGTGAGCACGGCATTGGGGGGAATTCGTGAGGGCAGATCGATGGCGAACAACCAGCGCGTTTGCTGCGGTTCCAGCGTGACTTGGTAACGCACCGGGTTCGACACGGAATGATGAATGGGTTGTTGCAATACAGGCACCCTGGCCATGCGCCAAGTGCGCCCGTCGAAATCCCACAACACCGGGCCCCGCCAGTACAAAGTGGAGGGTTTGGGAGGAGCGGACTCGAATTGCACACGAAAGGCCACCTCGTCGGACAAGCTCAGGGCACTCAGGCCGCCTGGCGCCATCTCATCGGACAGCCCGCTCATTCCCGAGGGCGAGGATTGCGGCCATCCGAACAAAGGGCCTTCCATGCGCGGAAACAGCAAGAACAGCACGAGCATGAGAGGCACGCCTTGCAAGACCAGGCGCCCGGCAAGCCGCAGTGAATGCTTGGGCGAAAACGGTTTGTCGCGCCGCTGCAAAGCAATGAGGAGCGCGGTGATGCACAGCATGAGTACCAGCATGTAGGCGGCCAGCGCGACGCTTTGCGAGTACAAAAAGCTGGTGATGATAAGAAAATAGCCCAGGTTGACGATCACCAATGCGTCGCGCGGATGTCGCAGTTCCAGGGCTTTGAGTGCCGCCATCAGTAAAAGCATGGAGACGGCGGCGTCACGCCCGAAGCGCGTGCTGAAATCGAACACGATGCCGGTGCACACCAGCACGACGAGAAAAAACCGCAACCAAGGTCCAGGCAGCGGCCAGCGGCGCCATGCGGCCACCAGACGGTAGGCGATGAAGACTAAAGCCGCCATGACAGCCCACAGCGAAATGCGCGTCACGTGCGGGGCGCTCACCGCGCACAACAGGGCGAGCAGCACCGATACTTCCCGTACGCTCAGGGTTGGAGCTTGTGATTTCGCGGCTGCGATGTTCATTGTGACTCGAACAACGCCAAGGCTTGCAGGCAGGCGGCGTCGTGGGCAGGCCCGCTCCCCATGGGAATGCGCGTCCCAGGTATTTCCAGCTCATAGGGCACGCCCAGTGCTGAGGCCTCCATGCTCCAGCGGCACAGACGAGAAAGTCTGCCTTCGGTGCCAAGTTGGGCGCCGGTATCCGCCCACCGCAGATGAAGCTCGGGAAGGACGCCGCCGGTGAATTGCTTGCTGAGCAAGGGATGCCCGTGCGCCAGGGCTTTCCACGCGATGTGTTTCAGGGAGTCGCCTTGTTGGTAACGGCGCAATCCGGCGAAGTCCTCTTGCCCGTGGTCTCCATGTTGCCCTTCGCTCCCGCTCGCCGCGTCCAGCGGGGGAGGGGGACCCGAGAGTTCTGGTTTCGGGTAGACGATGATTTCGCTGCCCAGGTGCGCGTAGCCCCAGGCGCGCGTCAAACCCAAAGGATAGGTGGAGGTAATCCGCCATCGCTTGAATCGCAGCACACCTCTGCGCTGCGTTGGAACCGAAACTTGGGCGGTCGTTTCGCTCAAGGGTTCCACGTCCACCGTCGTGGTACCCAGGTTGTCCAGATAAAGCTCCACGCTGTAGCGATGCACCGCGGTTGGATTACGAATGAGCATTTCCAGCGTGCCCGAGCCGCCGGCGAACACCGCGCCGCTCTTTCCCGGCCGCAGCGTGAGGCCGGCCAAGCAGCGATAGGTGTGCAGCAAGGAAGCGATGCCCACACCGCTTAGGAGGAACACGAGCACAAAGCCCAAGCTCAGGTTGTAATTGATGGCGCCCAGCAGCATGACCACCAAGGTGCTGCCGAACAGAACACCGGGGCGCGTGGGCAAGACGTAGATGCGCCGTTGTGTCAGGCGAACGGGAGGGACTTCGTGCTGGTGGCGGCGGTTGAGCCATCCAATGAAATAGCCGCGCAGCGCGCCAACCATGATGTTTCTAGGGGATGGGTACTGACGTGAGTATTTTTCGCACGAAGGAATCCGCGGAGCCCGTGACCGCGCTTCCCTGGAGGCGGTGTCCGATGACGGGCCCAAGCACACTTTGCAGATCCTCGGGAACCACGAAGGTGCGCGCGTTCAGGAATGACATGGCGCGTGCGGCGTGCAGCAGGAACACACCACAACGAGGACTCAAGCCGTGAGCGAGTTCGGGATGGGAGCGCGTATGGGCAAGGATGGCTTGCACGTAATCGAGCAACGCATCCGAGACGTGCATGGTGCGCACTGCCCGCTGCAGGCAAGACAACTGCGCCAGGTTCATCAGCGGGGAAATACGCGCCAGCATCTCGCGCCGGTCATCGCCCGCGAGCAATGCGCGTTCGGCGCGCGCATCGGGAAAACCCAACTCGATACGCATTAGGAAGCGGTCCAGCTGCGATTCCGGCAGGGGATAGGTACCCACCTGTGTGGAAGGATTTTGCGTGGCGATGACGAAGAATGGATCGGGCAAGGCGCGGGTGTCTCCGTCCAAGGTCACTTGGCGCTCCTCCATCGCCTCCAGCAAGGCACTTTGTGCCTTGGGCGTGGCGCGATTCACCTCGTCGGCCAGTACCAGGTGCGAGAAGATGGGGCCGGCGTGAAAGCGGAAGCTCGATGTATCCCGGTCGAAGACCGAGGTGCCCAGGATGTCCGCAGGTAGCAAGTCACTGGTGAATTGAATGCGCTGAAAACTAAGACCCAGGGAACGCGCGAGCGCATGGGCCAGGGTCGTTTTACCCACGCCGGGCAAGTCTTCGATGAGTAAATGCCCGCGCGCCAGCAAGCACGCCAGCGTGAGCTTGACGGCCGCTTCTTTACCCAGCACGATGGCATTTACCTGCGAAATCACTCGGTGCAACGCTGCGGTGGCGTCCTGCAGCTCATTATCCGGGGGCGTAACGGGCGTGGTGGCCGGCGCCTTGACGCTGCTTAGTATGCTTTTCAGGAGGCTGTCACGTTGCATGGGCGGAGGAAGCGGGCGAAGGCGAGATGGTCGTTGTGCAGGAACCGTACCATTGGGATTATGCCGAGATTAAGAGTGTTATAGCGCAATGGGAACAGCTTTCATCACGCACCCCGAGTGCGAGCTGCATGAAATGGGTAGGGGGCATCCGGAGTGTCCCGAGCGCCTTGGCGCAATTCGCGACCAACTGATCGCCAGTGGCGTGCTGGCGTACTTGACGGAATACGAAGCGCCGCTGGCGAGCCAAGCCGCGCTGGCGCGCGTGCATGCACCGCGCTACATCCAGGCCCTTGAGCAATCGGTTCCCAGCCAGGGACACGTGCATCTGGACCCCGACACGGCCATGAATTGCCATAGCCTGCGCGCGGCCATGCGAGCGGCGGGGGCGGTGGAGCTGGCAACCGATCTCGTGCTAAGTGCCAAGGCGCAGCGCGCATTTTGCGCCGTGCGCCCGCCGGGCCATCACGCGGAACGCGCGCGCGCCATGGGATTTTGTTTGTTCAATAATGTGGCCGTGGGCGCAGCCCACGCTCTCGTACATCATGGCTTGGCGCGGGTGGCGGTGGTGGATTTCGACGTGCATCACGGCAATGGTACCGAGAACATATTTCAGGACGATGCGCGCGTGCTGATGGTCTCCACCTTTCAACATCCCTTCTATCCCTACAGCGGCGTCGAAGGACGTTCCGGGCGCATGGTGAATATTCCCCTGCCGGCGCGTAGCGATGGCCGCCAGTTTCGCGCGGCGGTGGAAGACCATTGGCTACCGGCGCTGGAATCCTTCGCGCCGGAGTGCCTGTTTATTTCCGCCGGGTTCGATGCCCACCGGGAGGACGACATGGCTTCCCTTGGGCTGGTCGAGGCCGATTACGCTTGGGTGACGCGCAAGCTGGTGGAGGTGGCCAACCGCCATGCCCAAGGACGTATCGTTTCAGCGCTCGAAGGCGGCTATGCGTTGTCCGCCCTGGGGCGCAGCGTGGTGGCCCACATCAAGGTGTTGGCGCAGCTTCAATAAAGATCGCGGCTGCGACCTTGCGCGCTTCGGAGAGCAAGATGTTGTAGGTGCGGCAGGCGGCTGGCGTGTCCATGACCTCGAGTCCGATGCCTTTTTGCCGAAAACTGACCGCGATGGAAGGATGCGGGAAGCGCAGCTTGCGTCCGGTTCCGAGCAGCAAAATTTCCACGGGAAGGTCCATCAATGGCGCGAAAGCGCTTTCGTCCAGGATAAGAGCCGGCCAATCGCGCAGTTCATCCGGTAGAACTAGGACGCTGTGCGCGTGGCGCTGGCCGTTGATGGTGACGTAATCCTCGCCATAGCCGCTGAAGGCATTCTGGCCGGTGAAGCGCGAAAGATGGAGTTTCAATGCCGAAAACCCGTGTAAAGGTTTGAGATAAAGAGCTTTTCCGGTAGCATTATAAGGGCCGTGTACTTGCACGGCTGCGCATACAGGTACGATTGAGGATTGAGCATTCATGGAGCAGTTCCCCCGCATCAAACGTCTTCCGCCCTACGTGTTCAACATCACGGCGGAACTCAAGGCCGCGGCGCGCAAGCGAGGCGAGGACATCATCGACTTCGGCATGGGCAACCCCGACCAGCCCACGCCGCCTCACATCGTGGCCAAGCTGATCGAATCCGCCCAACGGCCCGATACGCATCGTTACTCCGTTTCCAAGGGCGTCATCCGGCTGCGCAAGGCCATCTGCTATTGGTACCGCCAGCGCTACGGGGTGGATCTCGACCCGGACACGGAAGCGATTGCCACCATCGGCTCCAAGGAAGGCTTGGCCCATTTGGCCTTGGCAACGCTGGATGCGGGCGACACGGTGCTGGTGCCCAACCCCAGTTATCCGATCCACATCTACGGGCCGGTGATCGCGGGGGCCGACATCCGCCACATCCCCATGACCCCAGGCGTGGATTTCTTCACGGAGTTGCAGAAGGCCATTCACGAGAGTTACCCCAAGCCGAAATTCCTCATCCTGAATTTTCCCAGCAACCCCACGGCGCAATGCGTGGATCTGCCATTCTTCGAGAAGATCGTGGCCCTGGCCAAGGAGCATGGCATCTACGTGGTGCATGATCTGGCTTACGCCGATATCGTGTTCGACGGCTACGTGGCACCTTCGATCATGCAAGTGCCAGGTGCAAAGGACGTTGCGGTGGAGTTCTTCACACTATCGAAGAGCTACAACATGGCGGGCTGGCGCGTAGGCTTCATGGTGGGCAACCGCGATTTGGTGGGAGCCCTTGCCCGGATCAAGAGCTATCACGATTACGGCACTTTCACGCCCATTCAAGTGGCCTCCATCGTGGCGCTGGAAGGCCCGCAGGATTGCGTGGAGGTGGTTCGCAGCACTTACCAGAAGCGCCGCGACGTGCTTTGCCAAGGACTGCACTCGGCGGGTTGGAACGTGGAAATTCCCAAGGCTTCCATGTATGTATGGGCGAAGATCCCCGATGCTTACGCCGAACTGAAATCCCTCGAATTCTCCAAGCAGCTGTTGAACGAAGCCAAGGTGGCGGTGGCGCCCGGTATCGGATTTGGCCAGTACGGCGATGACTACGTGCGCTTCGCCATGATCGAGAACGAAGCGCGCACCCGGCAAGCCATACGAGGCATCAAGGACATGTTCCGCAAGGATGGGTTGTTATCGTCGCCTAGCAGGGCGGGAACCGTGGAGCTGGTGGCGAAATGAAGCCCATACAAGTAGGTTTGATGGGAATCGGCACCGTGGGCTCGGGCACCTTCAAGGTGCTGGAGCGAAACCGCGAGGAAATCTCCCGGCGCGCGGGCCGCGACATCGCCATCACCATGGTGGCCGATCTGGATGTAGAGCGCGCCGAGCGTATCGTGCGCGGCCGCGCTGTCGTCACGAAGAACGGGATGGACATCATTGCCAACCGCGAAATCGATATCGTCATCGAGTTGATCGGCGGGTACACGGTGGCCAAGGATCTGGTGCTCAAAGCCATCGCCGCCGGCAAGCACGTTGTCACGGCCAACAAGGCCTTGCTGGCCACTTACGGTAACGAAATTTTCGCGGCGGCGAGCAAGCAAGGCGTGACGGTGAATTTCGAGGCGGCGGTCGCGGGCGGTATTCCCATCATCAAGGCTTTGCGCGAAGGGCTGACGGCGAATCGCATCGCGTGGATCGCCGGCATCATCAACGGCACCTCCAACTTCATCTTGTCGGAGATGCGCAGCAAGGGCCTGGCCTTCGCCGACGTGCTGAAGGAAGCGCAACGTCTTGGCTACGCCGAGGCCGATCCCACCTTCGACATTGAAGGCATCGACGCGGCCCACAAGCTCACCATCATGAGCGCCATCGCCTTCGGCATTCCCATGAATTTCAAGGCGGCCTATACGGAAGGCATCGCGAAGCTGGAGCAAGACGACATTCGTTACGCCGAACAGCTTGGTTACCGCATCAAACTGCTCGGGATCACCCGGCGCACGCCAAAGGGCATCGAACTGCGAGTACACCCGACGCTGATACCGAAGCACCGCTTGATCGCTAACGTGGAAGGCGTGATGAACGCCGTGGTCGTGAAGGGCGACGCCGTGGGCGAAACTTTGTACTACGGCGCGGGTGCGGGTTCCGAACCCACCGCCTCGGCCATCGTCGCCGATTTGGTGGACGTTACGCGCTTGCTCACCGCTGATCCCGAACACCGCGTGCCCCACCTCGCCTTTCAAGCCGACCGGTTGGCGGATACGCCCATCCTTCCCATCGGAGAAGTGGAAACCTGCTACTACCTGCGCATGCGGGTGAAGGACCAACCGGGCGTGCTGGCGGACGTCACGCGCATCTTCGCCGGCCAACAAATCTCCATCGACGCGATGGTGCAAAAGGAAGCGCAAGCGGGCGAAGAACAAGTGGACATCATCTTCCTCACCCATTTGGCGATTGAGAAAAACGTGCGCGCAGCCTTGGCGGCCATCGAGGCGCTGCCGGTGGTGCTTGGCCCAGTCAAACTCATCCGGCAAGAAGATCTCGATTAGATGCAATATGTAAGTACGCGCGGCGGCATGCCGCCCAAGCCCTTCTGCGACATTCTGCTGGAGGGGCTGGGTCCCGATGGCGGCCTAGTGATGCCGGAACGTTACCCGCAACTGGATCATGGCACGCTCGTTCGGTTGAGTACATTGCCCTACGCCGCGCTGGCCTTCGATCTCATGCGGCCTTACGTGGACGATATTCCGCAAGACGATTTGCGCGCATTGCTCAAGCGCACCTACACGAAGGAAGTATTCCGTTCGGCGGAGATCACGCCCATCAAGACGCTGGAGCCCGGGCTGCATTTGCTGGGGCTGTCCAACGGGCCCACGCTGGCCTTCAAGGACATCGCAATGCAGTTTCTTGGGCATCTCTTCGAGTACGTGCTGGGCAAGAGCGGGAGCGAGATCAACATCCTGGGCGCGACGTCGGGCGACACGGGCTCGGCGGCGGAGTATGCGTTACGTGGAAAACGAGGCGTGAGGGTTTTCATGCTATCGCCTCACGGAAAGATGAGCCCGTTTCAGACGGCCCAAATGTATTCGCTGCAAGACGCGAACATTTTCAACATCGCCATCCGCGGCGTGTTCGACGAATGCCAGGACATCGTCAAGGCCGTGAGCAACGATGCGCAGTTCAAGGCGCGCTACAAGATCGGTGCGGTGAATTCCATTAACTGGGCGCGCATCGTGGCGCAGGTGGTGTACTACTTCAAAGCCTATTTCGGGGCAGCGAAAAAAGTAGGCGATCCTGTTTCCATCTGCGTTCCCTCGGGCAACTTCGGAAATATTTTCGCGGGGCACATTGCGCGGCAAATGGGCTTGCCCATTCGCAAGCTGATACTGGCCACCAACGAGAACAACGTGCTGGAGGAGTTCTTCAAGTCCGGCCGCTATCGCGTGCGCAAGGGCGCCGAGGTAGTACAGACGTCGAGCCCCTCCATGGATATTTCCAAGGCGTCGAACTTTGAGCGCTTTATCTACGACTTGGTGGGACAGAAGCCACAAGTGGTAAAAGACTTATGGCGCAAGGTGGACGGCGAGGGCGGGTTCGATTTGGCGAACACGCCTTACGCGGGAGAGCTGGGCAAGTACGGGTTCGTGTCCGGTAGCAGTACGCACGCGGATCGCTTGGCAACCATCCGGCATGTGTACAAAGAACACGGGGTGATGATCGACACTCACACGGCCGATGGCGTGAAGGTGGCGATGGAACTTCGCGAGCGTGGTGTGCCGGTGGTCTGCCTTGAAACCGCGCTGCCCGCGAAATTCGCGGCCACCATACGCGAAGCCCTGGGGCGGGATCCCGAGGTGCCGCCTGGCTATGAAGGCATGGACAAACTCCCCCTGCGGGTTGAAGTCATGGACGTGAACGCCCAGGCCGTCAAGGAGTTCATCGCTACCCGCTGCGCCGCGTGAGTACGCCGGGATTCGACGACGCCAGGGAGTTTTGGGACAAGCGATATGCTGCGCCCGAATACCTCTTTGGCACGGAGCCCAATGCTTTCTTGCTGTCGCAGAAGCACCGGTTCGTTCCTGGCATGCGCGTACTGGACATCGCCTGCGGCGAAGGCCGCAACAGCGTATGGCTGGCGAAGCTCGGGTGCGATGTGGTGGGCGTGGACATCTCGCCGCTGGCCTTGACCAAGGCTCGCAAGCTGGCTTTGGATCACGCCGTATCGCCGAGTCTTGTGGAAGGAGACATCCGGCGCTGGCCATGGACGCTGGCAGAATTCGACGCGGTGCTTTCCATATTCATTCAGTTCGCCGCGCCCGAGGGGCGCGGCGCTATTTTTGAAGGCATCGTAAATACGCTCAAGCCGGGCGGATTATTGTTGCTACAGGGATTTACGCCTGAGCAGCTGAATTTTCGTTCGGGCGGGCCCAAGGAGTTATCGCATCTTTACTCCGCGGACTTGTTGCGTGAGTTGGCCGGCGGGATGGAGATCCTCCACCTTGCCGAGCACCAAGACGAATTACGCGAAGGGAGCAAGCACGTGGGTGCGGCGGCCTTGATCGATTTAATCGCGCGCAAGAGATAAAGCCCTCCCCGAAATGACCGTTATTTCCGCTGTCGGTTACAACAGCGGAAAAAGCGCGATGCTCGATGTATTGTTGCAGGGAGCCGGGACGATCCTCGGCTTGATCGTGGTGGGGGTATTGTTCTACTGGTTCGTGCAGGACATTACCCAGAAGAAGCACACGGTACTGCGCAACTTCCCTGTCATTGGCCGCTTGCGCTACCTCTTGGAGCAGCTGGGGGAGTACCTGCGCCAGTACATGTTCGCGGGGGACCGCGACGAACTACCCTTCAACCGTGCCACGCGCGGTTGGGTCTACCGCTTGGCAAAAGACGAGGGCGGAATCATCGGATTCGGATCCACCCACGATCTCAAACAACCCGGATCTCTCATATTTGTGAACGCGCCTTTCCCCGTGCTGGAGGAAGACCGCGTACCCACACCGGCCCTGGTCATCGGCGAAGGTTACTGCGAACAACCTTTCCGGGCACGCTCCCTGGTCAATATCAGCGGCATGAGTTACGGTGCCATTTCTCAGCCGGCAGTGCGGGCACTTTCTCGCGGCGCGGCGCAAGCGCGTTGCTGGCTGGATACAGGAGAGGGCGGCCTTTCCCCTTACCATAATGAAGGAGGCTGCGACGTCATCATGCAGATCGGCACAGCCAAGTACGGGGTGCGCGAGGAAGATGGTTCCTTTTCCCGCCCGCGCGCGCGAGCCATCGCCGAGAGGGTCGCTGCCTTCGAGATCAAACTTTCTCAGGGTGCGAAACCCGGCAAGGGCGGCGTACTACCGGCGGGCAAGGTGAGCGAGGAGATCGCACGCATTCGCGGCATTCCCGCCCATCAGGATTCCATCAGCCCGAACCGCCACACGGACATCGCCAATATCGATGACTTGCTCGACAAGATTTGCGATCTGCGCGATCTCACCGGGCGCCCCGTGGGTGTGAAAACCGCCATCGGCGGATGGCAATTCATGCATCAGTTGTGCGAAGCGGTGCACCGGCGCGGACTGGATTACGCCCCGGACTTCCTGGTGATCGACGGCGGCGAAGGCGGCAGCGGGGCCGCGCCGCAAGCCTTGGCCGATCACATGAGTTTGCCCATTTCCGAGGCCTTGCCCCGGGTGGTGGACGCCTTGCTGGACTCCGGATTGAAGCAGCGCATTCGCGTCGTGGCATCGGGCCAGTTGGTGACACCTGCCAAGGCCGCGTGGGCCTTGTGCGTGGGCGCGGATTTCATCAATACCGCGCGCGGATTCATGTTCGCGCTGGGTTGTATTCAAGCGCTGCGTTGCCATACTAATGCCTGCCCCACGGGCGTTACGACTCACAACAAGCGATTGCAGCGCGGCCTGGTGGTGGAGGAAAAGTATCTACGCGTGGCCCATTACGCGAAGAATATGAACAAGGAAATCGACATGATCGCGCACTCCTGCGGGCTAAAACACGCACGCGAGTTTCGCCGGGAGCATGTGCGATTGGTGGAAACGGCCAACCGCAGCGTGGCTTGCAGTACGCTCTATCCGTATCCGGAAGAGCGGCCCCATACAAAAGCTTCGGCGCGAGAACTCGCTCACGCTCTTTAGTCACTTACAAGGTCATTGACGACAAATCCGAAGAAGACCTTGCGCTACAACTGTCTGGTTTGGGGGATCAACAAGGGGCCTCCCCTTGTTCCTTCCGGGGGGATAAACAAGGGGGGCTCTCCCTTTGTTCGTAACACGTATTTTGCCGAAGCGAGCGCATCCGCTTTGGTTCCCGCTATGTCGGCTTAGGCCGCCCGCCTTCAGTCGAGCCGCTGCTTGATGGTTACCGCGCCGCGAATCTGGCCCGCGCCGTAGCCGGTGGCTTGGTCGTGGGGGTATTCCTTGGCCAATATCGTTTTGACCTCGGCGGGAATCGCCTCCCGCGGACCATGACAGGTCAAACATAGAGGCTGCACGGGGATAGCCTTCATGTAGCGAAAGTACCGGCCTTGCGGTTCGGTGACGATTTCGCTGTACTCCAGGGCTGTTTCGTTGTCGGCGCGGTCAAAGCCGGCCAGAATCGCCTGCTCCCAACTGTCCGGCTGGCCGAGCAATGGGTTACGTATCTTGAGGCTTACCCGGGTAACCCGGGCGCCGTGTTCGCGCGACAGCCGGCCGGCAATCTCCGGTGCGAGGCTCTTGCACACGGATATGGCGCTGGCGGGTCCGTTACTGGACATTTCCTTTTTGAGTGCGGCGCCCAATTGCTGTACCAACTGGCCGGCGATGGCACGTGCCTTGAGAGTAAGGGTGTAGGGCTCATCCGCCAAGGTATTGACGTGCATCAACGCGAGCACGAGGCCCGCTGGTACAAGATGGAGTTTCATGGGATGGGGCGCGAATGGAGTGAATGGAAAGTGAAGACAGACTGTGCCATTGTTCCCTAGCATCTTCAACCCGCCCGTTGAAATTTTCCGTCCCGGCCTCATTTGACTGGAAACCCCACGCTTACGGTGCCCACTATGCGCTTCGACAAATTCACCACCAAATTTCAGCAAGCCTTCGCCGAGGCTCAAAGCCTTGCGGTCGGTAAGGATCACGCTTACATCGAGCCCCAGCATCTGCTCTGGGCTCTACTGGACCAACAAGAAGGCGGCACGAGCGCGTTGCTGGCCAAGGCGAGCGTCAATGTCGTCCCCCTGCGCGAGGCGTTGCGGCAAGGCATTGAGCGGCTACCCAAGGTCGAGGGACACGGCGGCGACGTCAATGTATCCCGGGAACTGGCCGGCCTTCTCAATTTGACCGACAAAGAGGCGCAAAAACGCGGCGACCAATTCATCGCCTCCGAGCTTTTCCTGTTGGCGCTCGTGGACGATAAGGGCGACACCGGCAAACTCTTTCGCCAGCATGGTGCTCAGCGCGCTCACTTGGAGCGGGCCATCGAGTCCGTGCGCGGCGGCCAGGGCATGGGCAGTGCGGAGGGCGAGGGACAGCGCGCGGCGCTGGAAAAATACACCATGGACGTTACGGAGCGAGCCCGCCAAGGCAAGCTCGATCCAGTGATCGGGCGCGACGACGAGATTCGGCGGGCAATTCAGATTTTGCAACGGCGCACCAAGAATAATCCCGTGCTCATCGGCGAGCCTGGCGTGGGTAAGACCGCCATCGTGGAAGGGCTGGCCCAGCGCATCATCAATGGCGAGGTGCCGGAGAGCCTTAAGGAAAAACGTGTTCTCTCCCTCGACATGGCGTCCTTGCTAGCGGGTGCCAAATACCGTGGAGAGTTCGAGGAGCGCCTTAAAGCGGTGCTGAAGGAAATCGCGCGCGAAGAAGGCCGCATCATCGTGTTCATCGACGAGATCCACACCATGGTGGGGGCGGGCAAGGCCGAAGGCGCCATCGACGCCGGCAACATGTTGAAACCGGCCCTCGCGCGCGGAGAATTGCATTGCATCGGCGCGACCACTCTGGACGAATACCGCAAGCACATCGAGAAAGACGCGGCGCTGGAGCGGCGCTTTCAAAAAGTGTTGGTGGGCGAACCCACGGTGGAGGCGACCATCGCCATCCTGCGCGGCTTGCAGGAGAAGTACGAAGTCCATCACGGCGTGGAAATCACCGATCCGGCCATCGTGGCCGCGGCCGAGCTATCGCACCGTTACATCACCGACCGCTTCTTGCCCGATAAGGCCATCGACTTGATTGACGAGGCCGCGGCGCGCATTCGCATGGAAATCGATTCCAAGCCCGAGGCCATGGACAAGATCGAGCGCCGGTTGATTCAGCTCAAGATCGAGCGCGAGGCGGTGAAGAAGGAATCGGACGCGGCGTCGAAACAGCGTCTGGCGTTGCTGGAAGAAGAGATCAAGAAACTCGATCGCGAGTTCACCGATCTCGAGGAAATCTGGAAGGCGGAAAAAGCCCAGGTGCAAGGCAGCCAGCACGTCAAGGAAGAGCTTGACCGCATCAAGGTGGAAATGGACGCGGCCAAGCGCAAGGGCGATTGGCAGAAAGTCTCCGAACTCCAGTACGGCCGCGTGCCGCAATTGGAAGCGCAATTGAAACAAGCGGACAAGGGCTCCGGGCACGCGAAGACTTTACTGCGCACACAAGTGGGGGCCGAGGAAATCGCTGAAGTGGTTTCCCGTGCCACGGGAATTCCCGTATCCAAGATGATGCAAGGCGAGCGCGACAAACTCCTCAAGATGGAAGCGCGCGTGCATGAGCGCGTGGTCGGGCAAGACGAAGCCGTGCGGCTGGTGTCCGATGCCATCCGGCGTTCGCGAGCGGGGCTGTCCGATCCCAACCGGCCCTACGGATCGTTTCTTTTCCTGGGACCCACGGGCGTGGGGAAAACGGAGTTGTGCAAGGCATTGGCGGGATTTCTCTTCGATTCCGAGGAGCATCTGCTACGCATCGACATGTCCGAGTTCATGGAAAAGCACTCCGTCGCGCGCCTGATCGGAGCGCCTCCCGGATACGTGGGCTATGAAGAAGGCGGATATCTCACGGAGGCGGTGCGGCGCAAACCCTACGCCGTGATCTTGCTCGACGAGGTGGAGAAGGCCCATCCCGACGTATTCAATGTGCTTCTGCAAGTGCTCGACGACGGCCGCTTGACCGATGGCCAAGGCCGCACCGTGGATTTCAAGAACACGGTGGTGGTCATGACATCAAACCTGGGTTCGCAGATGATCCAGCAGATGGCGGGGTCCGACTACGCCAGCGTGAAGAACGCGGTGATGGGCGAGGTGAAGAACTACTTCCGTCCTGAGTTCATCAACCGTATCGACGAGGTGGTGGTGTTCCACGCCCTGGACCGCAAGCACATCGAATCCATCGCACGCATCCAGATCGGGCACTTGCGCAAGCGCCTAGCCGCCATGGAAATTGGGTTGGAGGTGTCCGACGAGATGATGCGCGAGCTGTCCCTGGCGGGCTTCGATCCGGTGTTCGGCGCGCGCCCGCTCAAGCGCGCGATTCAATCGGTTATCGAGAATCCGCTGGCGCGGGAAATTCTGGAAGGTAACTTCGCACCGAGGGAAACGGTCGTGGTCCATTGGCGTGAAGGGCGCGCGGTGTTCGAGAAGCGTAAAGCCCAACCGCAATCCTTGGCCGCCTAGCCTGCGCTGAGTGCGTGCGCCCAGACGATGGCGTCGATCTGGGCGCGATTCACATCCGAGGGTCTGAGATCGAGACTCATGGCGAGGAGTTCGGCTTGCTCCCTATTTCTAGGGGCGCCCAATTGTTCGCAGGCTTCCACCAATTGGAGGAAGGGGCCGTAGGGTCCTTGGCGCGCAGTGAGGGCGTCGCCGATGGCTTCCGTCAGCGGAATCTGGCTGGTGATTTCTTCCATGGGAACGCGCAAGATGGCGCCCAATAGGGAGAATATTCCCACTATGAATAGATTGTCGCGTTCGGCGGCATCGAGCAGGTCTTGCCCTAGCAATTCCATTAAGCGCCCGCGCGTGATCGCGGTCGTGACTAACGCGTCGGTGGAATTCTTGCGGGCCGCGTTCACCATCAAAAAACCGAGCCACCGGTAGAGATTCTGGTAACCCAAGACCGTGACCGCGTGGCGCAAGGACTGAATTTCGCAAGACAGGCCAAAACCGGCGCTGTTGATGTAGCGCAGTAGTTTGAACGACAAAGCGGCGTCGCGCTTCAATATGTCTTCGAGTTTGCCGACCGGAGCGTTTTCGCGCGCAAGCCGCATCAATGCCACCAGGTTTCCATAGGCGGGGCCAATGATCGCTCCAGCTTGTGTGCTGGGATTGAGGAACCAGTAGCCTTGGAATAAATCGAGGCGGGCGTCCCTGGCGGCGGAGAAGGATTCCTCGGTGGCAATTTGTCTTCCGATTTGTTGGGCAGGTAGCTTGCGCAACGATTCGGATACTTTCTTGAGTGTTGGGCCGAGCTGGTTCACGTCCAAGCTCAGATATCCCAGGCTGGGATAGATTTCGTGCGGGACGGGAAGCGCGGAGGGCGCGCGTATACAACACGCGAAACCGGCCGCGCGCGCAGCCTGCACCGAGGCAGGCGTGGCAGTTTCGCCGCAGAATTCCACGACGTAGGCAGCCTTGGGGATTGGAGAGGGCGAGGCGAGCGGAGCGGGAAGTTGATCGCTCACCACAATGCGCGGGCCTAGCCGCCAGTTCTTGCCGCCGGGGCCGGTCAGTAGCTCCAGGAGGTCCGTGCCATTGGCAGGCGAATCCAGGCCCGCCCACCGCAGATCGTAGCCGGCCAATTCTTGCCGGTGATCGAGGATGGGTTCGCGTGCAAGAAAGGCCGTAGTGCCCATGGAAAAGTGGCTTGTGCAGGCTGGTTTTTAGGCAGCTTGCCTGAGGAGATCGCCGCGCGATTCGCTTGCCATTTCTCGCAGCAATTCTTCCATATCCAGCACCAGCACAACGGAGCCGTCGCCCGACTGTGTGGCGCCAGCCACACCTCTTGGTTTGATGTCCTCCAAGGGCTTGATGACTACATCGTCCCGGCCGACAAAACTATCGACCGCGAGGATGAAAGAGCGCACCGCCGATTGCATGAGCACACCGTAGGCCGGCGCGCCCGTGCGCGGCCATCCTATGAGGGAAGCCAGCGAAAACACCGGCAGAATCTCGTCGCGGATCACCATGGTTGCCTTGCCTGAGATAGCTTGCACGTCTTCGGCGTGAATGGGAATGATCTCTCGTACCAATGCCAAGGGCACGGCAAAGGGTTGCTCCCCGCAGCGCACGACGAGTACGGGCAGGATGGCCAGAGTGAGTGGCAAGTAGATCGTGAAGGTGGAGCCTTGCCCGACGACGGACTTGATTTCGATCCTGCCGTTGAGCTTTTGAATTTTGGTCTTCACCACATCCATGCCCACGCCCCGGCCGGAGACGTCGCTGACCGTATCCTTGGTGGAAAATCCCGGCAGTAGGATCAGCTTGAGCGACTCGTCTTCGTTGAGATTGGCCGCCGCATCGGCGGTGATGCAACCTTTCTCCACCGCTTTCTTGCGGATGATATCCGGGCGCATGCCGCGTCCGTCGTCGCTGATCTCGATGATGATGCTGTCGCCGATTTGCTGGGCAGTGAGCCGCAAGATGGATTTTTCCGGTTTGCCTTGGGCCACCCGGTCGGCGGGCAATTCGATGCCATGGTCCACGGCATTGCGCACCAGATGGATAAGGGGATCGCCGAGATCCTCGATCATGGTCTTGTCGAGTTCGGTTTCCTCGCCTTCCAGCGCTACTTCGATATTTTTTCCGAGCTGGCGGGAAAGATCCCGCGCCATCCTGGGATACTTTTGGAACAGGCGCCCGATGGGTTGCATCCGTGTCTTCATCACGGCGTTTTGCAGATCGCTTACCAGTAAATCGAGGCGGCTGACGGCGAGGTCCAGCTCGCGCAGAGTTTCCGGATCCCGCTTGCCTTGCAGCATATCGGTACGCAAGCAATTGAGCCGGTTCTTCGCGAGCCCAATCTCGCCCGAGAGATTGAGTACTTGATCCAAACGAACGGTGTCCACGCGTATGGTGGATTCGGCCGCCGCCACGGCGACTTTGTCGTTTTCCCGGCGGCCTGTACGCGCACCATCACCGTCGGGCTGGTCTGTTGCTCTTCGCCCAGGCGAGCGTGCCGGCGCCGCTGCTGCCTCCGCGGCAGGGGCAGTGGGATTTGCGGGAGTGGCGGGCGCGGCAGGGGCCGAAGCTGGACTCGGTTTGCCGAGGAGGGTGTTTTGCCAGTGCTGCCAGTCGATTCCCGATGCATCCGGGGTACTCGCCTTGGGGGCTGCGGCGACTACCGGCGGGGCCGGTTGCGCGGCGGGCGCGGCCTGAGGTGCCGTCTGAGGCGCGGCGGGTTGCCCATCGAGAGCTGCTTTCAGGGCAGCGATCAAGGCGGGATCCGCCGGGGCGGGTAGTTGGCTGGAGCGCAACGGACCAAACATTTCGCTGACGCAGCCCGTCGCGGACATGATGACATCCATCAACTCCGCATTGAGGGAAAGCTCGGAGTTGCGCAGTTTGTCGAAGAGGTTTTCCGTCAAGTGGCACAGGTTCACCAGATCCGTGACGTTGAGAAACCCTGCCCCGCCTTTGATCGTATGAAATCCGCGGAAGATCGTGTTCAGCAACTCCTTGTCGTTGGGGCGTTGCTCGAGCTCCATGAGTTTGCTGTCCACGTCGGACAGAAGTTCGCCTGCCTCGGTCAGGAAGTCTTGAAGCAACTCCTCCATGCCTTGAAAATGACTCATAGCGCTAGTCCTTTTTTCTTAGAAGCCCAGGCTTTGCAGGAGATCATCCACCTGCGCTTGGTTGGTGACTATGTCGGTGCGGCCTGCGGCGTTGATGACCGGGCCGTTGAGAAGCCCGCTCGCCTCGGCCGCTTCGCGTTTTTCGGCCGGGACGTTGGCAACCAATAGCTGCAACAGTTGTTTTTGCATGTCTTGCGCCGCGGTGGTCACGCGCTTGATCACCTGGCCCGTGAGATCCTGGAAATCCTGCGCCATCATGATCTCGGTGAGTTGCTGCTGGGTGGCGCCGACTTGCGCGGGAACTCCGGCCAGATAAGAGCGTGTGTTTTCCACCAATGTTTTGAACTGATCGACGCTTAACTCCTGCTTGAAGAAACGCTCCCAATTCGCGTGCAGATCGCTGGCACCGCGCCCCAGGCTGTCTTGGATGGGTTTAGCGGTTTCGATGGCCGCTAGGGCACGGTGCGCGGCTTGGTCGGTCAAGTTCGCGACGTAGGAAAGGCGCTCGCAGGTGTCTGGTATGGCGGCGCTGGCTTTTTCCAATGCCTGGTCAGCCCCCAGCTCGCGTAACGTGTCGTACAGTTTTCGCGTCAAGTGACCCACTTGAGACACCACATCCGTGTCTCCAGGTACGGGAGCAGCGGTTGGTGCGGGCTTGGGTGCCTGCTGGGCCGACACTATGCTATCGAATAGGGCTTCAAGATCGGGAGAATCGGCGGTGGAAGAGGAGGATGAGGAAGCGGAGGATGAGGAAGCGGAGGATGAGGAAGCGGAGGCAACGGCGAGTGTCATTGTAGAGTTCCGGATTTCTGCATTTGTTGAAAGATTTTTTGAAGCTTTTCATCTAATGTCGCCGCGGTGAAGGGTTTTACGACATAACCGTTCGCACCGGCTTGGGCGGCTTCGACGATGTTCTCTTTCTTCGCTTCCGCGGTGACCATCAATACCGGCAGATGCTTGAGCGCCGCGTCCGCCCGGATTTCTCTCAGTAACTGAATCCCCGTCATGTTGGGCATGTTCCAATCGCTTACCACGAAGTCGAACTTGCCCGCGCGCAGCAGGGCAAGGGCGGCTACGCCGTCTTCAGCTTCCTCGACGTTGGTAATTCCAACCTCCTTGAGAAGGTTGCGCACGATGCGGCGCATCGTCGAGAAATCATCTACAACAAGAAACTTGAGATCGCCTTTAGTCATGGGTCATACGCCTTACGTCATTCAAGATGTTGCTTGCTGATGATTCGTGGATAGGGTCAATGCATTTGCAGCAGGGGTCTTAGCGTCTCGCCCAGCATGGACGCATCGAATTTGGCGACGTAGGCATCCACCCCTACCTTTTTGCCCATGGTTCGGTTTGCGTCCGATGAAAGCGATGAGTGCATCACCACGGGAATTCCTTCAAAGCGGCGGTCGGCCTTGACGTTCTGGGTGAGAACGTAACCGTCCATTTCCGGCATTTCGGCGTCCACCAGGATGACATTCAGTTGCGATAGCAGAGGTTGGTTGTCTTGCGTCGCGCGCTGCGCCATGCTTTGTAGTCTTTCCCAGGCTTCCTTGCCATTGTTGGCTTGGTGGTACTTCACGCCAAGCTGGTCGAGCACGGCTGAGATTTCGCGCCGTGCGACGGCCGAGTCGTCCACAAAGAACACCGTGCGATCCTGCGAGTGCTCCACCGGTGCGAGCTTTGGAATCGTGGCCTCGCCGAAGGCATCCACCAGAATTTGCTCGACGTCGACGATGGATACCAACTTCCCGCTGGGCAGCTCGGTGATGGCCGTGACCATATGCTGGTGGCCAGAGAGGATGCCATCGGCGGATTTCACTTGATCCCAATCCACACGCACGATGCGGTCGACATCGTGCACGAGGAATCCTTGTGTACGCCGGCTGTACTCGGTCACCAGCATGGTGCCTTCGGAGGCATCCTGGCGGTCGGTGAGTTTGAAAAAACTCGCGAGGCTGATTACTGGGATGATGTGCCCCCGCAGGGAGATCACGCCTTGAATGCCAGCAGGCATATTGGGTGTCTGAGTCACGGGAGGTGTTTTCGTGACCTCCCTTACCTTGAAAACATTGATCCCGAATACCTCTTCGGTCCCTAAGGAAAAAAGCAGGATCTCGAGTTTGTTGGACCCGGCCAGCTTGGTTCTGGCATCGACGGCCTCGAGAGGATTGGTGTTTTCGGTAGTGTCCATTGCGATATCTGTATGCGGGCTATAGGCCGGTAGCCACTGCAGCTATTCGGTGTTCGGTGAGCACGGGGACGGCCATACTGGTTCGAGCGAGATAACGGCATCGCAGGGGGCTTCTTTAACCGCTGGGGTGGCCACCCAGGATTGACGGATAATCACGATTCCTAAGCGGTCGTGGAGCCAAAGCCTTGAGTAGCGTGGTATATGATTTGGAGGACATTTGCAGCTAGCCGCCGAGGCCAAGGCCGGCCCGTTGTTCCCCGTGGCGCGCATCTACGGCGAACCCATGGCGGAGATGCCCAAGGATCTCTACATTCCCCCCGAGGCGCTTGCCATCATCCTGGATGCGTTCGAAGGTCCGCTGGATCTGCTTCTATATCTGATTCGGCAGCAAAATCTGAATGTTCTGGACATCCCCATGGCAGATCTCACCCGGCAGTATCTGGGCTACGTCGAAGTCATGCGATACCATCAATTGGAGTTGGCGGCGGAGTACCTGCTGATGGCGGCATTACTGATCGAAATTAAGTCGCGCATGCTGCTGCCTAGGCCAGAAAAGCCCGTCGATGAGGAAGATCCGCGGGCGGAATTGGTTCGGCGGCTGCTGGAATATGAGCAGATGAAACTGGCGGCACGCCGGCTCGATGAACTGCCGGTGGTGGAGCGCGACTTCAAGGTAGCCAGGGCGTGGTTCGAGCGGGTCACCTTGGAACAATTGCCGGAGGTTCATCCCGAGGATTTGCGCATGGCTTGGCTCGCATTGGTGGCTAGGGCGAAAGCCAACAAGCATCACCGCGTTACGCGCGAACAACTCTCCGTGCGTGAATCCATGAGCCAGATGCTGCGGCGCCTGCGCTCCGGGGGGTTTGTGGAGTTTTCGAGCTTGTTCGACCCCGCACAGGGGGTTCCGGGGCTGGTGGTCGCCCTTCTGGGATTACTGGAACTTGCCAGGGAAGGTCTGGTGAAGGTGATACAACGCGCGGTTTTTTCCCCTATCTACGTCAAGTTGAGCGATGGAACAGTTTGATTTGCAGGGTATCAAGAATATTCTGGAAGCGGCCATCCTGGCCAGTGACGGGCCGGTAACCGTAGAAGATTTGGCCAGGCTGTTCGAGAGCGAAGTTGACCTCGATCTTCTGCGGAGGTTGTTGGACGATCTGCGGGCCGATTGGTCCGGTAGAGGCGTCGAATTGGTACCGGTGGCAGGAGGCTGGCGGTTTCAGACGCGAAGCGACCTACAAAGATACCTTGATCGCATGTCCTCGGAAAAGCCACCGAAGTATTCGCGTGCCGTCCTTGAAACACTGGCCATCATTGCTTACCGCCAACCTGTGACGCGCGGCGATATCGAGGACATCAGAGGGGTTGCCGTGTCGCCCGGGATCTTGAAAGCCTTGGAAGGGCGTGGCTGGATCGATATGGTCGGGCACCGAGAAGTTCCGGGCCGTCCGGCGCTTTACGCCACAACCAAGAGCTTTCTCAATGACTTGGGGCTGAGGTCGTTACGCGAACTTCCAGCCTTGGACGATTTGGGTAGCCTTGTAGTGCAAGCCAGCTCCCCAGCAGCCGAAGTGGAGACTTTCGTTTCAGATCAACCCTCTTTTGCCCAAGATGCAACAGCGGAGCATGCCGAAAGCATGTGAGCGTTGACTCGGGTTTAATCGAACTGTTAAGATTCGCCTCTTCAGTCGCGGGGTGGAGCAGTCCGGTAGCTCGTCGGGCTCATAACCCGAAGGTCGTAGGTTCAAATCCTGCCCCCGCAACCAATCGTTCTTTAAAAAGCTAACTAGCCGACGGGTGTGGGTGTTTGGGTTTTGGGTTGGGTGTATGGGATGAAGGCGGGGGTGAATTGCGCGAGCGATGAGCATTTGCTGGGGTCTGGTATACCTGATA
>JBJXGQ010000067.1:0-21497 GCA_046160525.1 Burkholderiales bacterium | reverse complement strand
TAGCGTGCGGGGGAGGGCTAGGGTGGGGGCCATCAAAACGCCTGGGATAGCCAAGAGTGCCTCACCGCAGCACCAATACTTTCTGGCCCAGCATCGCGGGGGTGATAAGGGTTACGCCTTTTTCGGTGACGTGGAAGCGCTTGGCGTCCTGTCCGGGGTCAAAGCCCGCGGTGAATCCCTCAGGCAACACACAGCGCTTGTCCACCACGCAGCGGCGCAGCTTGACGTTGCGATGGATCTCCACGTCGGGGAGGATGACCGAATCCTCGATGTTGCAGTAGCTGTGCACGTGTACGTTGGAGAATAGCAGCGAGCGGCGCACGACGGATCCGCTGATGATGCATCCTCCTGACACGCTAGAGTCCACAGCCATCCCGCGGCGGCCCTCGTCGTCGAACACGAATTTCGCGGGCGGCAACTGCTCCTGGAAAGTCCAAATGGGCCAGTCTTGGTCATAGAGATTGAGGACGGGCGTGACATGGGTTAGATCAAGGTTCCCTTCCCAATACGCATCGACCGTGCCCACGTCCCGCCAATAGGGCAGGCCATGGTTCACCCCCACCCCGCTGTCTTGAAAGCGGTGGGCTACCACCCGGTGGCGCGGCACCAGGTACGGGATCAAATCCTTGCCGAAATCGTGGCTGGAGTGCGGGTCCGCGGCGTCGCGTATGAGTTGTTCATAAAGAAAATTGGCGTTGAAGGCGTAAATCCCCATGCTCGCCAAGGCCACGTCCGCGCGCCCTGGGATGGGAGCCGGATGAGCCGGTTTCTCCTCGAAAGTGCGGATGCGCCAATCTTCGTCCACCCCCATTACGCCAAAGGACTTGGCGTCCTCCAGCGGCGCTTCGATGCAGGCAACCGTCATATCGGCATGCTTGGATACGTGATAGGCCAGCATACGCCCGTAGTCCATCTTGTAGACGTGATCCCCGGCCAGGATCAGCACGTAGGCCGGGTCGTTCGCCTTGAGGATGTCCAGATTCTGGTACACGGCATCCGCCGTGCCCTGGTACCAGTCTTCCTGCACGCGTTGCGAAGCAGGTAGCAAGTCGATGAATTCCTTCATGCGCCCGTCCATGAAACTCCAGCCGCGCTGAATGTGGCGGATCAGGCTGTGGGACTTGTACTGGGTCGCCACCCCTATCCTGCGGATACCGGAGTTGACGCAATTGGACAGAGGGAAGTCGATGATCCTGAACTTGCCGCCAAAGGGCACCGCCGGCTTGGCCCGCCAGTCGGTGAGCTGTTTCAAGCGGCTGCCGCGTCCGCCCGCGAGGATCAGGGCGTAAGCGCTCTTGGTGAGGACGCTTACGAAGCGCACATCGGGTTCGGAAGGGGTCGAAACAGCCGGGCTGGGATTCATGGTCAGGGTCTTGGTCGGCGGCGGAAATGATGCTTCGTGGGTGCATCTTCCCCTGCAAACAGGCAGGCAATCAAAAATTTAGGAGATTTTAGAGGGTGAGTTTTCTATAATGCTCCTTTGGTCCGTTCTTTTCTAACTTTGCTGTCTAACTATTTACCGGCGCTGGGCCCCATCCAATTCCCCGTCTAAGCCCCTACAGGCCCCGCGCGCATAAGCGCCCGGGGCCCAAATAATGATCAACCCAACCCTCACCGGCTCTAACTCCCAGCATCTCGGCGCCCTATTGAGCGCACGGCTGGACGACCCCTATGCCTACCTGGGCCCGCATCCGGATGCCAACGGCTGGACGGTGCGTATCTTCAATCCCCAGGCCCAGGAGTGCTGGCTGCATTTGCCTCACGGCGTGGCGCGCGCCGAACGAGTCCATCCAGGCGGGTTATTCGAATGGCATGGCGAACAAGCGCCACCCAAAGTCTATCGTATCGGATTCAAGGAAGGATCGGGAATCCGTGAAACCCATGATCCCTACGCTTTTCCGCCCCGCCTGCCCGGAGGCGACCTGCATCTTTTCAACGAAGGCCGCTTGTACCAAGCCTACCGCACCCTGGGCGCCCAGGTGGAGGAGCGCGACGGGATACGAGGCGTGCGCTTCGCTTGCTGGGCCCCCAACGCCGAGCGGGTGAGCGTGGTGGGTGACTTCAACCGCTGGGATGGCCGCGTGCATGGCATGGGCGTACACGGCGCGAGCGGTGTGTGGGAGATCTTCATTCCGGGCTTGAGCGGCGGCGAACTGTACCGCTTCGAGATACGCAACCGCACTACGGGCGAGGTACTGAAGAAGTCCGACCCCTACGCCCAGGAATACGAGCGCCGGCCGAACACCGCGAGCCGCGTGCGCGCTCCCTCCACTTATCGCTGGAACGACACGGCGTGGATGGAAAAGCGCGCCGCGCTGGACTGGCTGCATGCCCCCTTCAACGTCTACGAAGTGCACCTGGGCTCGTGGAAGCGCCACCCCGACGGGCGTTTCTATTCCTATCGCGAACTGGCGGCGGACTTGGTGCCCTACGTCGCTCGCATGGGCTACACCCATGTGGAGTTCTTGCCTCTCACGGAACACCCCCTGGACGAATCCTGGGGATACCAGACCACGGGCTATTTCGCCGCCACCAGCCGTTATGGCACTCCCGATGAGCTCAAGGCCCTCATCGACGCCTTCCACTTGGCGGGGATAGGCGTCATCATGGACTGGGTGCCGGCGCACTTCCCCACCGACGACTGGGCGCTGGCGCGTTTTGACGGCACCGCGCTCTACGAACACGAAGATCCCCGCCGCGGCATGCACCGCGATTGGGGAACGCACATCTTCAACTACGGCCGCAACGAAGTGCGCAGCTTCCTGCTCTCCAGCGCGCACTACTGGTTTAGCGAATTTCACGCGGATGGAGTGCGCGTGGATGCCGTGGCCTCCATGCTCTATCTGGATTACTCGCGCAAACCCGGCGATTGGCTGCCCAACCGCTATGGAGGACGCGAAAACATCGAAGCCATCGAACTCCTGCGCCAGCTCAACGTGATGGTGCACGAGGAATTCCCTGGGGCGCTCACCATCGCGGAGGAATCCACCGCATGGCCCATGGTCTCGCGGCCCACCTACGTAGGCGGGCTGGGTTTCTCCATGAAGTGGAATATGGGCTGGATGAACGACACGCTTGCCTATTTCAAGCTCGACCCCATCCACCGCCGCTACCACCACAACCAACTCACCTTTGGCCAGGTCTACGCCTATAGCGAGAACTTTCTTCTGCCTCTGTCCCACGACGAAGTGGTGCATGGAAAGGGATCGCTTACCGGCAAGATGCGCGGAGATGCTTGGCAGCAATTCGCCCACGTGCGCTTGTTGCTCGCCTCGCAATGCGCGGCGCCGGGCAAGAAGCTCAACTTCATGGGCAACGAATTGGCCCAAGGCCGCGAGTGGCGCGAGAGCTGGGAGCTCGAATGGGGGCAGCTTGGTGTGCGCTGGCACCAAGGCGTGCAGGACTTGTCGAGAGATCTCAACCATCTTTACCGCGGCAAGAAGGCCTTGCACGATCTCGACTTCGAGCAGGGCGGATTCGAGTGGATCGATTGCCACGACGCCGATCATTCCACCCTGTCTTTTATCCGCCGGGCGCGCGACGGTTCGCTGGTGGTGATCGTGCTCAACCACACGCCCGTGCCCCGGAAAAACTACCGCATCGGATTACCAGCGAGCGGAAACTACCGGGAAATTTTCAACAGCGACTCCCATTACTACTGCGGTTCCAACACCGGCAACGCTGGCGTCATCGAAGCCGAACCCTTACCCTGGATGGGCCAGCCCCATTCGGCCGCCATTACCTTGCCGCCCCTGGCCGCCATCTTTCTCGAACCTGAAAACCCATGATGCCTTGGCGAGAGTGCTGTTGCATCCGAATTTTCGCCAACCCCACGATAAGAGACTTATGATTCCATCCGTTCACGACAAACTCACCGTACTTTTCGTCACCTCCGAAGTCACCCCTCTCATCAAGACCGGAGGATTGGCCGATGTGAGTGCCTCCCTTCCCGTGGCGCTCATGCACTCTGGCGTGGATATCCGCGTGCTGGTGCCAGGCTATCCCTCAGTGATCGAGGGTATCAAGTCCAAGGGACGGCTGACCTCCTTTCCGTCCATCGGCGAATTGCCCCAGTGCCAGTTGCTGGCGGGCAAGCTCCCCAATGGCGTACCGGCGCTTATCGTCGATAGCACGCTTTTCAACCGCCCCGGTGGTCCCTACCACGACGCCAACGGCAAGGATTGGCCAGACAACGATCTACGCTTCGGCTTGCTTTCCTACCTTGGCGCGGTGCTTTCCAGCAGCGCCTCGCCCATCTCGTGGCGCCCCAAGGTCGTGCATTGCAACGATTGGCAGGCGGGATTAACACCGGCCTACCTGCAATACATTCCGGGGCAGAAGGCGAGCACGATGATGACCATCCATAACCTCGCCTACCAAGGTATCTTCCCGCCCGTGGCCGTCAGCCGCCTAGGTTTGCCGCCCTCTTGCTTTCAGCCCGACGGCGTTGAGTACTACGGCAACATGTCTTTCCTCAAAGCGGGGTTGCAATACGCCGGGCGCATCACCACGGTAAGCCCGGCCTACGCCAAGGAAATTCAGGAAGAGGAGCTAGGCTTTGGCATGCAAGGTCTGCTGCGCCATCGCAGCCACCTCATCACCGGCATATTGAACGGCATCGACACCGATGCCTGGGACCCCGAGGGCGATCCCTATATCGAACGCTACTTCAACGCCGCGCGCCTGCCGGCCAAGATGGACAACAAGCGCGCGTTGCAAAAACGCATGGGTCTGGCGCCCGAAGACGAAATGCCCATCATCGGCATGATCAGCCGCCTCACCTATCAGAAGGGGACGGATGTCTTCCTTTCGGCGGCCGAGGAATTAGCCGAATCGCCCGCGCAACTCGCCATTCTGGGCAGCGGAGACACGGGAATGCAAGACGCCCTGCAAGACTTGGCGCGCGCGCACCCGGGCCGCATCGCGGTGCAGATCGGCTACGACGAAGGCCTATCTCATCAAATCGAAGCCGGCGCGGACTTGTTCCTCATGCCCTCGCGCTTCGAGCCCTGCGGTTTGAACCAGATGTACAGCCAGCGCTACGGTACCGTACCTATCGTTAATGCCACGGGGGGCCTGAAGGATTCCGTGGTGGACGTGATGCCCGAGACCATCAGTGACAAGACCGCCACCGGATTCTTCTTCAATGGCGTGACCCGCGAGGCCGTTATCGCCGCCACCAAGCGCGCCCTCACCACCTACAAGAACAAGAAGGTGTGGCGCCAGATTCAAAAGGCGGGGATGGTGAAGGACTTCAGTTGGGAAGCCAGCGCCGCCCGTTATATCGAGTTGTACCGCCAATTGGCGGGCTGACTTCGCCGCCCCTGCTAGAATCTGCCCATCTGCGCGGGGGGATGCCCCTAATTATTGTGTTGCTGTTACGAACGGAGGATTGCCATGATCGGAGATCGCATCGAAGTCAACATCGCAGGCGGGCTGGATATTCCCTTGCCCCGCATGGTCCACGTACGCCAGAAGTTCAAGATGAGCAAGCTCGATAGCGTGACCAAGACCGTGGCCGAGCAGTTCAAGCGCGCGGAAGTGCGTGCGAAGGTCAAGCCCGGCATGAGCATCGCGGTTGGCGTAGGCAGCCGCGGCGTGAACAACATCGCCGAGAGCACGAAAGCCGTTGTGGCGGAATTGAAAGCCCTCGGTGCCAAACCCTTCATCTTCCCCGCCATGGGGAGCCACGGCGGCGCCACCCCTGAAGGCCAGCGCGAAGTGCTGGAAGGCTGTGGCGTGACAGAAAGCTTCGTGGGCTGCCCGGTCCACTCCCAGATGGACGTAGTGGAAATCGGCAAGCTCGCCAGCGGCATGCCCATTTACATGGACAAACTGGCCGCCGCCGCCGATGGCGTGGTGGTCATCCCGCGCGTCAAACCCCACACCAATTTCCGTGCTCCCATCGAATCGGGCATCGTGAAGATGCTCACCATCGGCATGGGCAAGATCATCGGTGCCACGGAACTGCACACCCAAGGCATGGACAAGTTTGGCGAATTGCTGCCCGAAGCCGCCAAGCTCATCATGGCGAAAAAGAACATTCTGTTCGGCGTGGCCATGGTGGAAAACGCGGCCGATGAAACGGCCATCATCGAAGTCGTCACCTCCGAGCAGATTTTCGAGCGCGAGCCCGTGCTGCAAGCCAAGGCCAAGGAATTCATGCCGCGTTTGCAGTTCGACGAGATCGACGTGCTCGTCGTGGAAAAAATCGGCAAGAACATTTCCGGTTCCGGCATGGACCCCAACATCACCGGGCGCAACTGCCGCTTCATCGATTGGAACATGAAGCCCTACGTGAAGAAGATCGCGGTGTTGGGATTGACCCCCGAGACCCATGGCAACGCCACGGGCCTGGGCGCCGCCGACGTCATCACCATGCGCTTGTACAAAGACGTCGATATCGCCAAGACCTACGCCAACATCATCACCTCCACTTATCTGGACGGTGGGTGTATCCCCATGATCATGAACACCGACCAGGACGCGATAAGCCTCGCGGTGAAGACCGTGGTGCGGGTTGAGCCCAAGGACTGCAAGATCGTGCGCATCCCGAACACCTTGCAGGTGGTGGACATCCATGTATCCGAATCCATGCTGCCCTACATCCGCCAGCACCCAGAGCAATTCGAGATCGTGGGCGAACCCCAGCCCATGAAGTTCGACGCCAAGGGAACGCTCTATCCCATGTTGGGCAAGCTGCACGAGACCGCGCACGCTTAGCATGTAACTAGCCAAGGGGGGATCGTGCACCTGTACCTGGACGCGATCGGTGGCATAGCGGGCGACATGTTCGCCGCGGCGCTCACCGACGCGTTTCCCCATCTGCGGGCCGGCTTCTTGGAGGCGGTTAGGCAAGCGGGCCTGCCCAAGGAGATCGATTGCGGTTTTGAAGCCCACAACGACGGCGTATTAAGCGGTTCGCGCTTCACGGTGGCCATCCCGAAGCGCTTGATTGGCGATGTTGCGCAGGGACACACGCCCTTCGCCGAAATTAAATCCCGCATCCATGCCTCGCCCATTTCCGCGCAAGTGAAGGAACGCGCCACCGACATTTTTCGGCGGCTTGCGCAAGTGGAAGCGAATATTCACGGTACCACCGCCGATGAAGTGGGCTTCCACGAATTGGGCGGATGGGACTCGGTAGCCGACATGGTGGGCGCCGCTTATCTCATCAGCGAGTTGAACGTACAAAGCTGCACCGTGAGCAAACTTCCCCTGGGATCGGGCCGCGTGAAAACCTCCCATGGCCCCCTGCCCGTACCCGTGCCCGCCGTGGCGCGGCTGCTGGAAGGATTCGATTTCATCGACGACGGCATTCCCGGCGAGCGCATCACGCCCACGGGTGCTGCCATCTTGTGCCACCTCGGCGCGCGCCAGGGCACCCGCAAAAGCGGGCGTCTCACCCAAACCGGTTACGGCTTTGGCACCAAGCGCTTCGCGGGCATCAGCAATGTGTTGCGCGTGCTCGTGCTGGAGGAAACCAGCGCCGTTCAACCCGGTCAGATTGCGCGCGTCACTTTCGAGGTGGATGATCAAACACCGGAGGATCTTGCCATCGGGCTGGACCGTATCCGGGAAATGCCCGGCGTCATGGATGTCATCCAACTCGCGGCCTTTGGCAAGAAGGGGCGCATGAGCGTGCAAGTGCAAGTCCTCGCGCAACCCTCGTGTTTGGATGCGGTGTGCGAAGCCTGCTTGAAGGAAACCACCACGCTGGGGGTGCGCCACGAAATCCTTCAGCGCACCACCCTTTCTCGCACCCATACCACCGTGGAAGCCGGGGGTAGAAGCCTGAGAGTAAAACTCGCCGAGCGGCCACAAGGCACGACAGCCAAGACCGAAAGCGATGACGTGCGCAAAGCGGCAGGCGATCGCGCCGAGCGCGATTCCATTCGCAAGGTGGCTACCCTGCGCGCCCTGAACCGAGACGGCCAATGAACGCACCGCTGCCCCCAGAATCCTTGCCCGCGAGTAAGCAGCGCCTGAGCGACGCGCTGCGTTCCATGGACAAGGTCGCGGTCGCCGTGAGCGGCGGCGTGGACAGCTTGACGCTCGCGACTTTCGCCCACCGTCTGCTGGGCACCAGCGTCACCATGTATCACGCGGTCTCGCCCGCCGTCCCGCCCGCGGCCACGCAGCGCACACGCGCCATCGCGCAACAGGAAGGATGGCACCTTGAGGTGATGGATGCGGGCGAATTCGCGAGCGAAGATTATTTGCGCAATCCTTCCAACCGCTGTTACTTCTGCAAGACCAATCTTTACGCCAGCGTGACGCGCCACACCCAGGGCCAGGTCGTGTCCGGCACCAACATGGACGACCTCGGCGACTACCGCCCCGGACTCAGCGCCGCGAAGGAACATGCCGTGCGCCATCCTTTCGTGGAAGCAGGCATGAGCAAGCAGGCGGTACGGGCCTTGGCCCGCGAGTTGGGCATGCCGGATATCGCGGACTTGCCCTCATCGCCTTGCCTTTCCAGCCGCGTGGAAACGGGCATTGCCATCGATCCCGCCATCTTGCGCGCCATCGATAGCGTGGAGGAATACTTACGCTCTACCTTGCCCAGCATGGGCCTTCCCTCTAAGAACGTGCGCTGCCGCTACCGTTTGCGCGGCGTCGTGGTCGAATTGGACGAAGCGGTGCTGGCCCAACTCGGCGAGTCGCAGCGCGCGAACTTAAGCGCGCCCGTGACCGAGGCATTCTCCGCCTGCTCCCCAGGCGCCACAGTGCTCTTCGAACCTTACCGCCTGGGCAGCGCGTTCCTGCATCCGGTCAAATTGGTGCGCTAACCATGTCCGCCGAAAAAGACATCAAGCTCGATTTCAGCCGCGGCGAGCGCATCGGGCTGGATGAAGCCATCTTCTGCGCCGGTAAATCCGTAGCCCAGATCGGCCGTATTCTCGACGAAGCGGTGCACAAAGGCGCGCCGCTCCTGCTCACCCGGCTTAGTGAAGCGCAGCACCAGTTGTTAGCGGAAAAGCACCGCGAAGCCTTGGATTACGATCCCATTTCGCGTACCGCCATCCTCGGCTCGCCCTATCCTGGCCGGACGGGTGCCGGGGTGCTGGTCGTCACCGCAGGCACCTCCGATGTGCCCGTAAGCCGCGAAGCCGTGCGTACCCTGAGCTACTACGGTGCGCCCGTGAAAGAGATCAACGACGTCGGCGTCGCTGGTCTTTGGCGCTTGCTCGAAAGAGTGGAAGACTTGAAGAGCGCGCCGGTGGTGATTGTCGTGGCCGGCATGGACGCCGCGCTCCCCACCGTGGTGGGCGGGCTCACGCCTTCGGTCATCATTGGTGTTCCCACTTCCGTGGGCTACGGCGTTGCGGCAGGAGGAGAAACGGCATTGCGTGCGATGCTGGCGAGTTGCACCGCCGGTTTGACGGTGATGAATATCGATAACGGTTACGGTGCCGCCTGCGCGGCGCTACGCGTACTACGCGCCATTAGCGGGCGCGTTTGACTTATTACCCGGCACGAGGAGAAACCCCATGGCAATTTATGAACTGCGCACCTACACGCTACAAGTCGGAAAAATGGGCGAGGCAGTCAAGCTCTACACCGAGTTCGGCTACCCGGCGCTCAAGAAAGGCGGCCACGACAAGAACTTGGTCGGCTACTTCCAAGCCGATACGGGAACCATCAACCAACTCCTTCACCTCTGGAAATTCGATGACGATGCCGCCCGCCGGGCACACTGGGCCGCCGTATTCGCCAACACGGATTTCATCGAAGGTTTCGCCGCCAAATTCCGGCCGCTGGTCCTGGCGCAGGAAGTGAAGCTGCTCACGGCGGCGCCTTGGGGGCCGCATCCGTAGCATCCGTAGATTGGGAGTCATGCGCCCCGCCCGGGGCGTAAAAGCGCAGCCCGAGACCAAGGCGGCAACGAAATAGGCCGGAAGTAATCGCACAGTCATACGGGCGGCGAAGTGTCCTGCCACGCTCAAATTTACGCCCGGCAGGCCGTTATCGTGTTTCTCGAAAGCAGCCTCCGTGCGCCGACCGCCGTATGCCCAGCACCAATGAGCTACTCCTCAATTTGATTCTCTACGGCTTGTTGCCGCTTTGGGGCGTTACCGGCTTCATCGATTGGTGCTGCCACCGGGCAACCAAGATAGAGCACACCTCGGGACTGCGCGAATCGCTGGTTCATTCCTTGATGGGTATTCAGCTTGGAATTCCAATCCTGCTGGGTCTGCTATTCGAGATCAACGTACTGGTGCTGCTGATTTGCTTGGCGGCCTTCGTGCTTCACGAGGCCGTCGCACACTACGACGTGCGCTATTCCGCGCCCAAGCGCCATATCTCCATCTGGGAAGTACACGTCCATAACTACATGGCCACGATTCCGCTCTACCTTTTGATGCTCATCGCGGTTTTGAACTGGGACGTGGTCAAGCGCCTCATCGCTTTCGAATGGGCAGGCCAAATGAATCTAACACCACTGCCGGTGCCCGTGGGCCATCCTGGATATTTGCCGGGTTATCTCCTGGCCATGGGAGTGCTGTGTGTGGTGCCCTACCTGGAAGAGAATCTGCGCTGCCTGCGGGCGGCGCGCCGCCGTGGATCGCCCGCGGCATGACTGCCTATCTCACCAGTACGGGTGCGTTCCTTCCCGGCCCGCCCATCGG
This sequence comes from Burkholderiales bacterium, assembly GCA_046160525.1. Classification (GTDB taxonomy): domain Bacteria; phylum Pseudomonadota; class Gammaproteobacteria; order Burkholderiales; family SHXO01; genus SHXO01. The sequence continues at coordinate 10,863 of JBJXGQ010000067.1, read as the reverse complement.
CAACGAAGAAATCGAGGATGTCTTGGGCCGAATCGGTGGAAAGCCGAGCCGGCTCAAGGCCAAGATCCTCAAGGCCAACGGCATTCAGACCCGCCATTACGCGATGGACCGCAAGCATCGCACTATTTTCTCGAACGAGACAATGGCGGTGTCGGCCGCCAGCGATTGCATGTCCCGCTCACCAGTTCCCATGCGTTCCATCGGCCTGCTGAGTTGCGCAACGAGCCAAGGTGACCTGGTGCTTCCGGGCTTTGGCAGCTTGGTTCAGGCTGGCCTCGGGATACCCGAGGTCGAACTGCATACCGCTCATGGAGTGTGCTCCAGCAGCGTCATGGCGGTTCGCTCCGCGGTCAACAGCCTGCGCCTTGGGGAACATGCCAGCGCCCTCGTCGTGGTGAGCGAACTCGCATCTCGCCTTTTCAAGCACACCCGTTATGAGGCTGCGGGCTGTGCTGGCGCGGTGGACTTCAATGCGGAGTTTCTTCGCTGGATGCTCTCCGATGGCGCTGGCGCCTGGTTGTTCGAGCGCGAGCCCCGTGGCCGGTGCCTGCGGGTGGATTGGATTCGCAGCTATTCGCATGCGGACAGTCTGCCGACTTGCATGAGCGTTGGCCGGCCGGCCGATACCGCCGATCAACGAACCTGGCAGGATTTCCGCACTTACGCGGAGGCGGAGGCGGCGGGTGCCTTGCTGATTCGGCAGGACGTGCGCCTTCTCGACCAGCTCGTGAAGATTGGGGTGGACGGGGCTCTTCGCCTGATCGAGGAAGGCCTACTCGACACGCAGCGGCTTGGCCATCTCCTGTGTCATTATTCCTCGCATCACTTCCGCGGGAAAATCTTTGGCATGCTGCAAATGTGCGGCGCGGCGATCGCCGAGGAGAAATGGTTCACCAACCTTTATACGCGTGGCAACACGGGCGCGGCATCCATCCTCATCATGCTCCACGACTTCCTAAGGGAGGGGCGCGCAAAGCCTGGCGATACGCTGCTTTGCATGGTTCCGGAAAGCGGCCGGTTCAATGTGGCCTACATGCATATGACCATGATGGAGGCGGCATGACGCAGACCGTGGTGCTGGACCGGCCCGAGGTGCTATCCGAATTGGGGCAGGCAACGCTGCGCCGGTTGCTGCGCGCCTGGTTTGGCTTCGACCGGCGGCTTGCGCGCGTACCGGTGATCGGGCGCCTAAACAACGGCACCTTTACGCGCGAAGACTACCAGCGCCTATTGCTCAATTTGCGGCAGCAGGTCGTTGAAGGGTCGCGCTGGATAAGCCGGTGCGCTTCGAGCTTCGACCGTGACCATGCGGACATTCGGTCGGTGGTGATCGGCCATGCGCACGACGAACACCGCGACTACGAGGTGTTGGAGCAGGACTATGTTGCGACCGGCGGTAGCCTGGAGGCGATTCGGGTTCGTCCTCGCAATCCAGGCTCCGAAGCACTCCACGGGTACCTCATGTACCGGGCCAGCGAACCGAACCCGGTGGGCCTTCTGGGTGCCATGTGGATCGTCGAAGGGCTCGGGCAGAAGATGGCCAACGAATGGGCGGGGCGCATCGAGCAGCTCACCGGCCTTGGCCGGGAGGCCACGCGTTTCATGCGCTATCACGGCGCCAATGACGATTCGCATATGGGCAAGCTGTACGGGCTACTCGACCGGGTGTGTGTGCGAGAGGCCATTGCCGATGACATCTTGCAAGTTGCCGCGGTGGTGTCGCGCCTGTATGCGCTTCAACTGGAGGAAATCGACGATGAGTGATGCCCGCTCCAAGCATCGTAGCCCGTACCTGCAAGCAGTTGCCGCAGACCATTCGTTGCCGATCGATCCCCAAGCGCTCGATCTGTGGATAAGAGACATGCAGAATCCGCTTCGTTGGTTCGTGCGGCCAGTACTGCAGTTCGTGCTGGCGGCCCTATTGCACGTTATATGGCTGCTCAAGCGCTTACCGCTGCCACAGTTTCGCGCCCACCGGCTATTACAAGGAACGATCTGCTGGTTTTGCCGCAATTTCGTGAGCCCCGAGGCGAACCAACTGATCTTGCGCCACTTCGCCACGGAATCCAATATCCTCAATTTCCTACGCGATAATTTCGCCGCCGGCCCAACCGATCCCGTGGCGCTCTACCCGCGCAGTACGGGCGAACTCATGCGCCACACTTTCGTGGATCACGATCAGGAGCTGTTTCGAATAATGCGGGAGACCGGTGCCTCGAAAGAAGATGCCGTCGCGCGCGCGGGCGTGCAATGGGAGTCGTGGCGGGAAGTGAATATCCCGGACCAGGGACATCAACCCCGATGGTCGCAGCGACTCGACTTCGAGACCTCCCATGCGCTCTTCATGTGCCTGTTCTGCTTTCTTCTCACGGCGGAGGAATACCGGGACGCCATCAATGGGTTCAACTTGGACCAGTCCATCGCTATCCGCGTGGGCCGCCTGCTCGGCGATCCTACTCTTGCCGAGTATGCCTATAACAAATATCCGCAGTACTTGGTTGGCCCCTGGAATCTCGGACAGCGGTTTCTCATGCACGGCTTTTTCACCGAGCACTTGCACGCTCGGTTGGAAGCCCAGCGCCGCATTGGAGCCATGCATCCCGTGGCTTGAATGTCCCACAGGTTGCCTTGCGTGCGGATTAGTTTGCTTTAAAGCGCTGGCTCAAAAACTCATCCAGGACCCGCGCTGTATGCGAGCGCGCCGCCGCGGCCCGAATATTCTGCGGGCTGCCTTGCGCCACGATGCGGCCTCCGCCATCGCCACCCTCGGGGCCGAGATCGATGATCCAATCGGCGTCGGCCATCACGTCCAGGTTGTGCTCGATGACCACGACGGTGTTACCCGCGTCCACCAAGCGGTGCAGGACGAGAATGAGTTTCTCCACGTCCGCCATGTGCAGGCCGACGGTGGGTTCGTCGAGGACGTAGAGAGTTGTTTTAGCGTGAGGCGTGAGGCGTGAGGCGATAGGCGTAGAGAGGCGCTCCCTCGTCTTTGCGAGTTCGGTGACGAGTTTGATGCGCTGGGCTTCTCCGCCGGAGAGTGTTGGGCTTTGCTGGCCCAGGGTGAGGTAGCCCAAGCCGACGTCTTGCATGAGGCGTAGGGCGTGGTGGATGCTACCGTGGGCATCGAAGAAATTCACCGCCTCGTCCACGTTCATGAGTAGAACCTCGCCGATGCTCTTGTCCTTGAAGCGCACGGCGAGGGTTTCCGGAGCGAAGCGCATGCCGTGGCAGGCATCGCAGCCGACTTTCACGTCGGGCAAGAAACTCATCTCGATGGTTTTCATGCCCTGGCCTTCGCACTCCTCGCAGCGGCCGCCCGCGGTGTTGAAGGAGAAGCGCCCAGCGGCGAATCCGCGCATGCGCGCATCGGTGGTGCCGGCAAATAGTTTGCGGATGGTGTCCCAAAAGCCCACATAGGTGGCGGGGCATGAGCGCGGCGTTTTGCCGATGGGGGTTTGGTCGACTTCGAGCACGCGGGAGATTTGCTCCTGGCCTTCGATGCCCTCGCATCCCAGCAAAGCTACACTGGTCTTCGATTTACGCACTTCCTCGCTCAGCAGGTGCTGGAGGTTGGTAAACAAAACGTCGCGGGCCAGCGTACTCTTGCCGCTGCCCGATACGCCAGTGATGCACACCAGCCGCCCGAGGGGAATGCGGGCATCCACTTGCTTGAGGTTGTGCAAGCGCGCGCCCGCGATGTGCAAGGAGGGCGTCTCTTTATCTATGGCGCGGTAGCCGTGCAGCGGATGTTGCAGGGGTTGCGCCAGGAAGCGTCCCGTGAGGGAGTTCGGATTGGCGGTGAGTTGCGCGGCGCTGCCCTGGGCGACGATGGCACCACCCAGGCGTCCCGCGCCTGGGCCCAGATCGATGACGTGATCGGCGCGGCGAATGGTGTCCTCATCGTGCTCCACCACCACCAAGGTGTTGCCCTTGGCTTGCAGTTTGGCGAAGGTGTCCAGCAGAATACGGTTGTCGCGCGGGTGCAGGCCGATGGTGGGTTCATCCAGGATGTAGCACACGCCGCGCAGATTTGAACCCAATTGCGCCGCTAAGCGAATGCGTTGCGCTTCTCCGCCCGATAAAGTCGGAGCCGAGCGGTCGAGGGAGAGATAGGACAATCCCACTTCGCCGAGAAACCCCAGGCGCGAATTGAGTTCCGCCAGGATGTCGCGCGCGATCTGCGCTTCGCGGCCCTCGAAACTTACGCCGGCGAAGAACGCCGCCAGTTGTTCCACGGGTTTGGCCGACAATTCCGCTATGGATTGGCCGTGCATGCGCACCGCGAGTGCCGTGGGGTTGAGGCGTTTGCCTTCGCAGGAGGAGCAGGCTTCTTCGACTTCCAGCCAGGTGAGCCAGGAGTCCAGCACATGGTCCTCGGTGCCCTTGCGGCTGCGCTCTTCGTCCCATTGCACATCGGCGAGACTCAGACCCGTGCCGTAACAGGCTTCGCACCAACCGTGTTTGGAGTTAAAGGAGAAAAGCCGCGGATCGAGTTCCGCGAAGCTGGTGCCGCAACTGGGGCATGCGCGCTTGGTGGAAAACACCGTTTCGCGCGCGCTCCCGCCGTCTTGCATCAGACCATCTAAAGGTGCGATGACATGCACCCTGCCTTTGCCCTGCTCCAATGCGCGAGCCAGCCCATCGCGCAGAACGGATTCGTTCTCTGGAGAGATCACTAGATCGCACACTGGCAGCTCGATGGAGTGTTCCTTGAAGCGGTCAAGCCGCGGCCACGGCGACGTGGGCAAGAAGGCACCATCCACGCGCAGATGCGTGAAGCCTTTTCCCTTCGCCCAGCGCGCCAAGTCTGTGTAGAACCCTTTGCGAGCTACCACCAAAGGGGCAAGCAGGCCGATGTGCTGTCCTCGGTAATCGCGCTGGATGCGCGCGGCGATGGCCTCGAAACTTTGCGGCTCGATGGCAACGTCGCAGGTGGGGCAATACTGAGTGCCCAACTTGACGTAAAGCAAGCGTAGAAAGTGGTAGATCTCCGTGAGCGTGGCCACGGTGCTCTTGCGCCCGCCGCGGCTGGTGCGTTGTTCGATGGCAACCGTGGGGGGAATACCGAAGATGGCATCCACGTCGGGGCGCGATGCCGGCTGCACGAACTGGCGCGCGTAGGCATTGAGGGATTCCAGATAGCGGCGCTGTCCTTCGGAAAATAGGAGGTCGAAGGCGAGGGTGCTTTTGCCACTGCCCGATACACCGGTGATCACGGTGAAACGGTCGCGCGGGATATCGACGGAGATGTTTTTGAGGTTGTGCTCGCGGGCGCCCCTTACGGATATTGAGTTAGGGGTGAGGCGTGAGGCGTGAGGCGTGCCCCCACCCTGGCCCTCCCCCGCGTGCGGGGGAGGGGAGGTGTTGGTGAGGGATAGATCGTATTCGCGCAGGGCCTTGGCGGTGTGTGACGTGGGGTGGAGTGCTACTTCCGTGGGGGTGCCTACGCAGACGATCTCGCCGCCGGCGTCGCCGCCTTCGGGGCCTAGATCGATGAGCCAGTCGGCGGCGCGGATGACATCCAGGTTATGCTCGATGACGACCAGCGAGTGGCCTGCGGCGATGAGTTGGCGAAAGGCGCGCAGCAGTTTTGCGATGTCGTCGAAGTGCAGGCCGGTGGTGGGTTCGTCGAACAAAAACAGCGAGGAGTGAGGGGTGAGGAGTGAGGAGGAAGGCGTTGCGCGGGCGGCTTCGGCCAAGTAGCCGGCGAGTTTTAAGCGCTGGGCTTCGCCGCCGGAGAGCGTGGGGACGGGTTGGCCGAGGCGCAGGTAATCCAGGCCTACATCGATCAAGGGTTGGAGGCGCGATTGGATTTCGCGGGAGTGCGCGAAGAATTGCGCGGCTTCGGAGACGGTCATCTCCAGTACGCCCGCGATGTGCTTGGGGGCTCCGCTGCCATTGGTGAGCGTGACTTCCAGTAATTCATCGCGGTAGCGGCTGCCATTGCAATCCGCACAGCGCAGGTACACGTCGGAAAGAAACTGCATTTCCACGTGCTCGAAACCGTTACCGCCGCATGCGGGGCAGCGCCCGTTGCCGGAGTTAAAGCTGAAGGTGCCCGTGGTATAGTCGCGCTCGCGCGCGAGCGGCTCCTTCGCGAACAAGGTGCGGATGGCGTCGAAGGCGCCGACGTAACTGGCGGGATTGGATCGAGTGGTGCGGCCGATGGGCGATTGGTCCACGAACACCACTTCACCGATATTCTCGTGACCGCGTAGTTCGCGGTAAGTGCCGGGCGTTTCCGTGGGCTTACCCTTCAAACGCAACAACGCGGGGTAGAGCACATCTTGCACGAGGGAGGATTTTCCCGAACCGCTCACACCCGTGATGCACACCAGGTGATTCAGCGGGATGGCGATGTCCAGATTCTTCAGGTTGTGCTGGCTCGCGCCCAGCAGTTGCAATACGGGGCCACCGGCTTTGGGCGCGCGCATCTGCGTGCCGCTATCCGTTCGTTTGGTTCCGGATAAATACTGTGCCGTGAGGGAAGTTGGTGTTTGCGCGAGCAGGTGAGGTTCGCCGAAGAATACGATCTCGCCTCCGCGTTCGCCGGGGCCTGGGCCCATATCCAGGAGGCGGTCGGCTGCTTGCATCACCTGGGGGTCATGCTCCACCACCACCAGGGAATTGCCGGCATCACGCAGGCGTTGCATGACTTTGATCACACGTCCCATGTCGCGCGGATGCAGCCCGATGCTGGGCTCGTCCAAAACGAACAACGTGTTCACCAGCGAAGTGCCCAGGGCCGTGGTGAGGTTGATGCGTTGCACCTCTCCGCCCGAGAGCGTGCGCGACTGGCGGTCCAAGGTCAGGTAACCCAGCCCCACTTGCACGAGGTAGTTCAGGCGCGCGCGAATTTCCGTTAGCAATAAATCCGTGGCTTGATCAAGCGCGCCGGGAAATCGCAATTGCGCGAACAGGCTCTGGTTGCGCTCGATGGGCAGCAGCATCACGTCGTGCAAGGTGAGCCCAGGTAGCCCTTGTAATTGCGCATCGCTCCATCCCACGCCGTTGGGACGAAAGCGCGCACTGGGAGGTAGAACGCTGTCGGCGTTATCCTTGGAACCCGCGCGCCACAGCAACGAATCGGGTTTGAGCCGCGCGCCGCTACAGGCAGTGCAGGGTGTGTAGGCGCGGTACTTCGAGAGCAGCACGCGGATGTGCATCTTGTAGGCCTTGGTCTCCAGCCACTCGAAGAACTTGCGCACGCCATACCATTTGCCAGGCCAGGATTTCCTCCAACTTACCCAGCCTTCATCGCCCTCCAATACCCATTGGCGCTGGGCATCGCTCATCTCCCGCCATGGCACGTCCATGGGGATGCCGCTCTTGCGTGCGCATTTGGCAAGGTCGTCCTGGCATTCCTTGAAGCTCGGCGTCTGCCAGGGTTTGACCACGCCTTCGGCGAGCGTCTTGCGGTGATCGGGCAACACCAATCCGAAATCGATACCGATGATGCGCCCGAAACCCCGGCAGGCCTCGCAGGCGCCGATAGGAGAGTTGAAGGAGAAGGCGCTGGGCGTGGGTTCCTGGTAATTCAGATCGCACTGCGCGCAGTGCAGGTGGGCGCTGTAGCGCCAGGCGGCGCGAGGCGCCGCGCGTGAGGCGTGAGGCGTGAGGCGTGACGGGTGAGGGGTGAGGCGTAAAGCGTGAGGAGTGAGGGGTGAGGGGTGAGGGGTCATGGGTTCTTGACCCCTATCTCCTAATTCCTCACTCCTCACGCCTTCCTCCAAGGGATAAACATTAACCCGCCCCTGCCCCGTCTTCAGCGCGGCTTCGAGGGCTTCGATGACGCGGGCGCGCTCAGTGGTGCTGAAGCGAAAGCGGTCTTGGATCACCTCCAAGGTATCGCCTACGCGCTGGTGCACGCGGGTGTAGCCTTGCTGTTCCAGTAGGGCGCGGACCTCTTCCTCGGAAAAGTTCTTGGGTACCGTGATGGGGAACGTAATGACCAGGCGCGGATCGTCTTGGGCGCTGCGCTCTTGCAGCGAGGTGTGGATGGATTCCGCGCTGTCGCGGCGCACCTCGGCCGCGCATTGGCGGCAATAGAGGGTGGCGGTACGGGCGAAGAGCAGTTTCAGGTGATCGTTCAACTCCGTCATGGTGCCCACGGTGGAGCGCGAGGTACGCACGGGGTTGGTCTGGTCGATGGCGATGGCGGGCGGGATGCCGTCGATGCGGTCCACCTGGGGCTTGTCCATGCGGTCGAGGAATTGCCGGGCGTAGGGCGAGAAAGTCTCGACGTATCTACGCTGGCCTTCCGCGTACAGTGTGTCGAACACGAGCGACGACTTGCCGGAACCGGACACGCCGGTGACGACCAGCAGCTCGCGGTTCGGAATTCGCAGCGAGAGGTTCTTGAGATTGTTTTGGCGCGCGCCTTCGATGACGATGGCGTCCGCGGGGATTGGGGGATGTTTGATCATGGCTGCATTCTATGGGCGGACGGCGTCACGCACTCATCGATATATTGAATGGAGCAGAGTTGCTTTGGGGGATTCACAAGGGGAAACCCCTTGTGCCTGTTTGGGGGATAGGGGTGCTCCCCTTGTTCGTAACATGTATTGTGGTGGCACAAGCGCTAACATCTCGGTCCGGGTACCGCTCGCCTGGGCGAAATGCTGTTGTTGACTACTTGCCGGTCCAACGCTAAAGTTTCCCGCGATAAGAGGAGACCACTTTGCCAATTCGTTTTTGTAGACACGCATGAAGCTCGCGATCATTGCGTTATTCTTAGCCGCGGCGCCGGTGGCTGCCATGGCGCAGACCGATCCCGCGACGTCCAAGGAAATATTCGACCAGATGTGCGCCGGCTGTCATGGTTACCGGGGCGATGGAGGCGAGGGACACCGGGGCGGGTTCAGTCCCCATATCGGGACCTTGGCCAATAAGGAGTACATGGACGGCCTACCGGATGACTATCTCATCATGATCATCAAGAAGGGGGGCGCCTACATGGGAAAAATCGCCACCATGCCCGCCTGGGAGAAGCGCTTGAGCGAGGAAGAAATCCTCGGGCTCGTCGCCCACATGCGAAAATTCTAAGGATAGCCAATCCGCGAAGTAAGTAGATAGGCTAGTATGGCGTGCAATCCGTGCGTGAGTTGCACACGGAGGGTACACACAGCTTGAGTGGGTAATCAAACTAGGAGGAGAACAATGAAGATCTTAAGGCATGCAGCAGTCTTCGCATTGGCAGTGGGATTCGTGTCCGGATCCGCGATCGCGCAGGATAGGGCGAAGGCGGAGCCGGGCGGCCCGGCGGGTAAATGGTCCACGCGCACACCCGTCACGCCAGACCCCAGCAAGATCAGGGTTCCGGCCGGGTACAAAGTGAGCGTGTTCGCCTCTGGCATCGATACCGTGACGTCCATTACGGTGGATAAGCAGGACAACGTCTGGGTCGCCATTTCCGGCAACACCTTCGGCTTTCCTCCGCAAGGCATCGACAAGCCCCACGTCAAGATCTACAACAAGTCCGGCAAGTTGATTCGGGATAATGTTGGGCTAGGCATATTCAAATCCTTCGCCCTGAACGAGATCGGCTACTGCGCTGAAAATGGCCGCACCTACGTGGGCGATTACAGCTACGGTATCTGGGAAATCGACGGCGTGAACGGCGAGCCCAAGCTGATCATGAACGAGGTACCGATTGGCGACCATGCCCTGGGCGGCATCACCTGCCGCGACGGCTGGCTGTATTACGCGGTGGGCGCACCGACCAATTCGGGTTTCTCCGATCCGGATATCCATGGCTGGACCGATGCCATCGATCCCTACTGGGAAAAGCGCACGCCCCCAGGTGTTCCCGCCCTGCCGCGCGATCCGCCTTGCCGCGACATCGTGCTAACCGGCCTTAACATCCGCGACAGCCAGGGCAATCTCACGGGCGCGTATCTGCCCAAGGGAACGCCATCCAAGCCGGGCCAGGTCATCAAGGCGCAGAAGCCTTGCGGCGGCGCGATCCACCGCGCAAGACTGAAGGCCGACAGCAGCTACACGACCAACGACTGGGAACTCTATACCATGGGTTTGCGCAATTCCTCTGGTCTGGCTTTCGGCCCCAAGGGTTCGCGCTTCGAGAACGCGCTCGCGGTGAGCGACAACGGCCACAACGACAAGGGCAACCGCCGCGTCGCCAACTCCGCCGAGCGGCTCTTCATCGTGACCGAAAAAGGCCAGGATGCGGGCTTCCCGGATAAGGATGGCGACAACTTCGTCAACATCAAACGCTCCGGCCCCGATGTCTATCGCGGCAACAAGTTTGACCCCACGCGTCCCAATCCCCAGCTGAACATCGGGGATAAGCCGTTCATTCCCCAACTGCCGCCGTACCGCTTCATCGACCATTCCATCGGCGTTCGCGGTACGCCGCTGATCGTGGCCAATCCCAATCCGAATGGCTACATCAACCCAGTGCTGGAGTGGGACACCAACAATCCGATGGACGGCTTAGCCTGGGCGCCGAAGAATTTCGCCCCCGGCGACACGTTGTACACCGCGGTGTTCGGCATCATCGACAACGGGCCGGAGAGCTTGCGCCCGATGTGGCCCGCCATCGTGAAGGTGGAGTTCCTTAACCCCACCGGCATCAAGTGGTCGATCTTCGCCGAGAACCTTTCTCCCGGCCCCAACGCTTACCAGAAGAAGGAAGACCGGGGTGGTTTCGAGCGCACCAACGACGTCGAGTTCAGCATGGACGGCAAAACCATGTACGTCGCCGACTACGGCGAACTCTACGTGAACTACCAGATGGAATCCCCGTTCTACACCACGCCGAAGTCCGCGGTGGTCTGGGCCATCACGAAAGAATAATGTTGTAGGTTCAAATTAAACGCGGCGGCTGCGGCCGCCGCGTTT
>JBJXGQ010000066.1:0-7112 GCA_046160525.1 Burkholderiales bacterium | reverse complement strand
GATCCACATCCATGCCGTTGTGGGACAACAGCACGACCACTGTCGCGCCTTGCCCGCGTACGCTGCGTACCAAGTCTTGCAACTTGTTCTCATGCAACCCAAAGGACCAATCCGGTACAAGATAGGCAGGGTTGGCGATGGCCGTGTGCGGAAATGCTTGGCCGATGATGGCCACGGGCACTCCGTTCAACTCCTTCATCACGTGGCTGGGGAATACGGGATCCTCGAAATCCCGCGTGTGCACGTTTTGCGCAAGAAAATCGGTGTGGCCGCCAAAATCGTGCTCGATGATGTTCTTTACGCGCGCGGCACCCAAGGTAAATTCCCAATGCCCGGTCATCACGTCCACGCCCAGGAGTTTGCAGGCATCCACCATGTCCTGGCCTTGAGTCCACAAGGCCGTGGCGGAACCTTGCCACGTGTCACCGCCGTCGAGCAGCAGTGCGTTGGGCCGCTGCGCACGCAATTGCTTCACCAAAGTTGCTAGGTGCGCGAAGCCGCCTACCTTTCCAAACACTCTCGCGGCTTCGGCAAAGTCCAGGCACGAGAAGGCATGCAGCTCGCGCGATCCTTTCGCCAGGCCGAAGTAACGCCGAAAGGCTTCTCCAACCAGATGGGGTGGTTTGCCCCGCGCCTTGCCCACACCGATATTCACGCTGGGCTCGCGGTAATAAGCTGGCAAGAGCTGGGCGTGGCAATCCGTGATGTGCAACAGATGGACGTTGCCGAATGGCGGGCGGGAATATAGCGATTCGGCTTTCGCAAAACCGCTCAGGCCCGCCATGCTTGCCGCAGCCAGAATTTCCAGAAACTCTCGTCTTGTCACGGCTGTAGTTTATGCGGCGTGCAATTCAGGAATATAGGCGCGGCGGGATGGAATATATACGAAGATGGTAGGAGGGTTGGGCGGGAAAGCATTGCGCCGGTAGTGTAGCGGCTTAACGATGGAGGCATCGAGCGTACTATTCAAGGAAGCACTGCAACTTCATTTACCACGGAATACACGGAACACACGGAAAAAACCAAGAAGAGATTAGGTTTTGCTTTTCCTTCCGTGTATTCCGTGGTTAAAGTCTTTCAGAAAGTCACGAACACCTTTCCATGATCCTTGCCCGCATCATAGCCCTCGCCGTGCTCACGCACATGGCCTTTGTCGCCTCGCGCATGACGGGATCGCTGTACGCGCTGGCGAACAAGGCTTCGACTTTCACCGTGGGGGTGGTGATGGCGTTGTTTGCCCTCGTGCCCATGCTGATCGCTGTTCGTGCTGGCCGTTGGCTCGACGTGGTGGGGCCGTGGCGCCCGACGCTGGTTGGAGTCTTGTTGATGCTGGGAGGCATGCTGCTGCCAGCGGCCTTTCCTTACGCGACGAGCGATGTGGCGCCCCTGTTGGTCGCGGCTGCCATGATCGGGACCGGCGCCACCTTGGTGATGCTCGCCATCCAGCAAATCGTAGGCGAGCGCGCGGACCCCAACCGCCGCGCGGCGGCGTTCTCCTGGTTGGCGATGGGCGCTTCCATCGCCGGTTTTACCGGGCCGGTGGTGAGCGGGTTGCTGATCGACGGCTTTGGCCATCGCGCCACCTTCGCCGTGTTGGTGGTCGTCGTGCTGCTGGCGCTGGGGTTGCTGTGGCTAAACCGCGGGCTTTTCCCCGAGCACAAGCATCAAGGCAGCGCTCCGGAGCCCATGCATCCCTTCGAATTGTTGAAACACAAGGAACTACGGCGCGTGCTCATCACTACCGGATTGATCTCCATGTCCTGGGACTTGATGACGTTCGTGGTGCCGGTGCATGGGACGCATGTAGGGTTGTCGGCTTCTCAAGTGGGTTTCGTTCTAGGCGCCTTCTCGGCGGCCACCTTCAGTGTGCGTCTTGCCATGCCGTGGTTGTCGCGCCACTTTAGCGAATGGCAGGTGCTGACCTACACACTACTGAACACCAGCCTGGGTTTTGCCCTGTTCCCGCTTTTTTCATCGCTGGCGCCGCTCATGATGGTGGCTTTCCTCCTGGGTTGCGGGTTAGGCTCCGCGCAACCCAACGTGATGTCTCTCCTGCATGCACGCTCGCCCGAGGGGCGGGTGGGAGAGGCACTAGGGGTGCGCACGACGATCATGAACAGCAGCCACGTGGTTCTGCCGCTGATGTTCGGCGCTTTTGGCTCCGTGCTCGGCGCCTCGGCGATGCTGTGGGCCATGGCGGCAGTGGTGGCGGGCGGCGGTGCGGCCGCGCTGCGGTGGCGGCGCACATGATTTCCCCGGTAGGCTTTGCAACGCCACGCGCTATCGCTTATCCTCGCCGCCGTGGCCCCTATCGCGGCCCCCATGCAACCCCATGACAGGAGGAAAGACATGAAAAATGTACTTAGGAGCCTTGCGTTTGCGTTGTCGCTGGCCGCCATTGGCGCCCCCGCGATTGCCGACGAGACCTGTAATTCCCCGTACATGAGCAATCTCATCAAGGGGCAAGAAGACTACGTGTACGTATGGACCTTGGGCGTGGAAGGCCTGGGCGATGGATCGGACAAACTGGTGACCATCGACGCCAATCCCGAATCGTCTCGTTACGGCAAGGTGATTCATTCCTTCTCGGTGAAGCGGCGCGGCGAAGCGCATCACATGGGCTTCACCGATGACCGGCGCTATCTGTGGGCCGGCGGGTTGGACGATAGCCGTATCTACATTTTCGACGTGGGTACGGACCCCGCCATGCCGCGCTTGGTGAAAACCATTTCCGATCTACCTAAGCAGACCGGTTTGGTGGGTCCGCATACCTTCTACGCCTTGCCTGGGCGCATGCTGGTGCAAATGCTCTCCAACACCAAGGACCATGGCGGCGTAACGGGGATGCTGCTGTTCAACAACAGCGGCGATCTCATCCAGACCTACCCCATGCCAACGAGTGATGGAGGCGACGGCTACGGTTACGACATCGGTATCAATCCTTCGCGCAATGCGTTGCTGACTTCCAGCTTCACGGGCTGGAACAACTACATGATGCCCATCGGCAAGTTGATCCAAGACGCCGAGGCCATGAAGCGTTTTGGCGGCACCATGGTGATGTGGGACCTGAAGGCGATGGAGCCCAAGAAGATTTTCTCGGTTCCGGGCAGCCCCTTGGAAGTTCGCTGGTCGCTCAAGCGCGAGGATAACTGGGCCGTGGTAGCCACGGCGCTCACCTCCAAGATATGGCTCATCAAGCAGGACGCGGGGGGCGAGTGGGAAGCCAAGGAAGTGGCCACCATCGGCGATCCATCCAAGATTCCCTTGCCCGTGGACATCAGCATTACGGCCGACGCCAAGGGCCTGTGGGTCAATACCTTCATGGATGGCATGACGCGTTACTTCGACCTCACCGACCCCGAGGCGCCGAAGCAGACCTACGCCAAGCAGACCGGCAAGCAGGTGAACATGGTGTCCCAGAGCTGGGACGGCAAGCGCGTCTACATCACCTCCTCATTGCTGGCCAATTGGGACAAGGGCGGTGACATGAACGAACAAGTGCTGCGCGCCTTCAATTGGGATGGGCATGAACTGACCCAGGCATTTGAAGTGGACTTCAATAAGCTGCGCCTGGGCCGTGCCCATCACATGAAGTTCGGCACGGCGGAATTGAAGTCGGCCTACGCTCCGGCGACGGATACGCTGGCGGCGAAGCAGTAATGATGCTGCGCTTCGCGGCGGTCATCATTGCGATGGCCGGCGCTACCGCTTGGGCTCACGAAGCCGAGCCCGGGGCGGGGATGGGATTCGTGCCGCCCGCCCCTGGCACCTACCGCCTGGAGAAAATTCAGCGCGTCCCGGAAGGAACGGTATTGGACACCAACGCCAAGGCGGTGGCCTTGGCGCGCTTTGCCCAAGGCAAGGTCACGCTGTTGTCTTTCATGTTCACCACCTGCATGGACCCCGAAGGTTGTCCCCTGGCCTACGACGTCATGGACCAAGTCCAGGCCACGTTGCAAACGAATACGCTCGCCCAGCGCCGGGTGCAACTCATCAGCCTGAGCTTCGATCCCCTCGTGGATACTCCCGAGGTGATGGCGGATTACGGCGAGAGCCAGTTAAGCCGCAAGAGCGGGCTGCCCTGGTACTTCCTCACCACGCCTACCTATCGCGAGTTGGCCCCGTTGTTGAAAGGGCTGGGCCAGGATGTGCGCATACGCGTGGATCCGAAAACTGGCGAGGCCTCGCGTTCCTTTAGCCACGTGCTCAAAGTCTTTCTAATCGATGCCAACGGTTGGGTGCGGGAGATCTACACCACCTCCTACCTCTTGCCGCAGGTGGTCGTGAATGACATTCAATCCCTCCTTCTGGAAGAACAGCGCGCGAATTAGTCTCGTTGCGCTGGGTGTTCTCGCGGTTCACGCCGCGCCGCCGGCCTCGTTGGGTTTGCCGCCCTTGGAGCCGCCCAACGCCGCGCAGGCGGAGATTGGACGCCGGTTATTCTTCGACCGGCGCTTGTCACCCAACCAAACCATGTCCTGCGCCATGTGCCATGTGCCGGAGCAGGGGTTTGCCTCCAACGAGGTCGCCACCTCCGTGGGGATGTTCGGCAAGAGCTTGCGGCGTAATGCACCCACGTCGCTCAACGTGGCGTATCAGCAAAGCTTCTTCCACGACGGGCGCGAATCCTCACTGGAATCGCAAGTCTGGGCGCCTTTGCTTTCCAAGGACGAGATGAACAACGCGTCCCGGGCTCAGGTGGTGGGGCGCATCCGCGCCTTGCCCGGCTACGAAGCCGCGTTCGTACAAGCCTTTCCCGCGCGAGGCATCGGCGAGGACACCATTGCCACTGCGCTGGCGGCCTATCAGCGCACCCTGGTAGCCGGGGGCTCGCGCTTCGATCGCTGGTATTTTGGCGGCGAGACGGGGGCTCTTACAGCGGAAGAACAAAAAGGTCTTGAGCTATTTCGCGGAAAAGCCGGTTGCGTCCAATGCCACCTCATTGGCCGCGACGCGGCACTGTTTACCGATCACCGCTTCCACCGCACCGGCGCCGGAGCCGCGCCGCCGCCAGAAAAACTTCGCGTCGAACTAGCACCTGGGGTCGAGGTGCTCGTCGCGCGGCAAGATCTGGAGGGGGCACTCGATCCGCCTGCCTTGGATCTGGGGCGCTGGGAAGTCACCGGCGAGGACAAGGACCGCATGGCCTTTCGCTCCCCCAGCCTGCGCAATATCTCTCTGACCGCGCCCTACATGCACGACGGCTCCCTGGGCACCCTGGAGGAGGTCATCGGTTTTTACGACAGAGGCGGCCAAGGCGAGGATGTGGACCTGCTCATCAAGCCCCTCGGTTTGAGCGCCGCTGACAAAGGGGCGCTGGCTGCTTTCCTTCGAAGCCTAACCGCCGCCAATGCCAGCGAGCTAATCAGTGCCGCGCGCAAGGGCTTCGGCACCGATCATATTTCGCGCTAGGTGTCGCTGCCGCCTTGCATGACTTCGGCGAACACGCGCTTTACCTGGAGCTTGTCCTTCACCAGCACGAGCAGTACCGTCTGCTGGGAGGTGTGAACCGAGGTCTTCCCCTGCATGGTGGTGGTTTCTTCCACGTTGGCGAATACTTCGGCTTGCAGCCCGTCCTGGGAGATGGTGATCTTGGTGCCATAACGCCGCGAACTGTGGGCTTGGATGGTGGCAAAAGCGTCCACCAGGAAATCGCGGTACTGAATCTTGGTCAAAGTTAGGTCGGGCATGCCCCCCAGGGCCGCCATGCGAAACACGATGATCACATCGTCGGCAAGCGAGTCAACGATGTGGGGTACGTCTCGCCGTTCCGCCGCCAGTTCCAGTTGCACCAGGAACTGTTCGACGCGGGCTTCCGTCAGTTGTGCCTGGGCGGGGCTCGTATTGATTAACCCTGCCGCCAAAAGCGCGATGAATCCGGCTCGCCACCATCCCATGGTTGTTCCTTTCAAGAATCAAGACTTCCATTAACGTCCGCTCGCGGGTCCCTCTTAAGCACCGGCTTCGCTTTCGCAAAGGCTGGCACAGGTCCTGCGCGGAGGTTTCGCGCGCAAGGTGCCATGGGATAATCCGATGGCATATTGTGGACCGCCCTCGTCCAAATTACGACTGACACTTCCCTCTCCAAAAACACGCTCACATGACGGATTCCAGCACCCGCGGCCTAAGTGTCGTCATCCTGGCGGCCGGAAAGGGTACGCGAATGTACTCCGGCCGGCCCAAGGTGTTGCACCGGCTGGCCCACAAACCCCTGCTGGGACATGTGATCGATGCCGCCAAGAGTTTGAATCCGGCGCATATCGTCGTGGTCTACGGCCACGGTGGCGAGCAGGTGCCCAGTGCGTTCGCCCAGGCCGGGGTGCGTTTCGTGAAGCAGGAACCCCAATTGGGAACCGGTCACGCCGTGGCGCAAGCCATGCCGCTCCTGCCCAACAGCGGATGCACCCTGGTGCTCTACGGTGACGTGCCCTTGATTCGTCCGCAGACTCTGGCCGCCGTGTGCGCCAATGCCGAAACTTTGGTCGTGCTGACCGCGTTGTTGGAAGATCCGGCCGGTTACGGGCGCATCATTCGCGACAAGGGCGGGAAATTCCTGCGCATCGCCGAAGAAAAAGACGCCACCACCGAGGAAAAGGCGGTGCGCGAAATCAACACAGGCATCGTGGCTGCCCCTACGCCGGCCCTGGCGGGCTGGCTCAAGGCTCTCAAGAACCACAACGCCCAGGGCGAGTACTACTTGACCGACATCGTGCCCCAAGCCATCGCCCAAGGCATGGACGTGGCCTCCGTCAGCGCCGCCAACCTCTGGGAAGTGCTCGGGGTGAATAGCCGCGCACAGTTGGCGGATCTCGAACGCCGCTATCAATACGAATACGCGGCGCGACTGATGGCGGCTGGTGTGACCTTGCGAGACCCCGCCCGCATCGATATCCGCGGTGACTTGATGTGTGGCCAGGACGTGGAAATCGATGTCAATTGCGTGTTCGAAGGCAAGGTGAGTCTGGCCGAAGGCGTGACGGTGGGTGCGAACTGTTTCATCAAGGATGCCGAGATCGGTGCCGGCACCGTGATCGCGCCCATGTCCGTGATCGATGGCGCGAAGGTGGGGCCCGATTGCCGCATCGGCCCCTTCGCCCGCATCCGCCCCGAAA
>JBJXGQ010000065.1:0-2709 GCA_046160525.1 Burkholderiales bacterium | reverse complement strand
GGTGAGAAAGCAGATTCTTGCACTGCAAAGCGCCAGCTAACAACGCGCTCAACCTGCGAAATGGTGTCAGGTTTATTTTCTCTTAAACGCGCGCGATTGCCTTGGGTTTTGTTACAGCGGGCCACTGGTGTCAACCACAAACGAATTAACCCTTAACTGGCGTAAGTGAATGTTGATGCGTTAAACGGCCTTTCCTACCTGGCTTAAGCCCGCCAAGGACAGGGTCTGTTAGACCGTGTGGGTGAATGGGCAGTCAGGTGCGGCGCTCATTGTTTCGCGATAACCGCTGCAAAGTAGCGGACTGTCACCCGGACCTACTCCAATGGCCGTGCAGGTTTCGCAGAGGATGTGTGCGATGATCGCCGACCCATGAACCCCGGCGTCGTGCCCATCGCGGTCTTCTGGTTCCTCTATATGGCGGGGATCGGGGTAATTTTCCCCTACCTGAGTCTCTACTTCCAAGAAAACGCCGGTTTGACTGGTACCCAGCTGGGTCTCGCCCTGGCCATGCATCCATTTATGGGGATTATTGCCTCGCCATTCTGGGGCCAATGGGCTGACCGAAGCGGCCGCCGTCGGGGCGTCCTGTTTCTGCTGGCTTCCGGTTCGGCGCTGGGGTACTTCCTCGTTCCCTTCGCTTCGAGCTTTCCGGTCTTGCTCGTGTGTTTGGCTTTTTTGTCGGTCTTTGCGGCACCGACGATGGCGGTGGCGTCGTCGCTCTCCTTCGCCGTGTTGGGCGCGGGCGGCGCGGCGCACTTTGGACGAATGCGGGTCTGGGGCACCGTCGGCTACCTGATGATGATACTCGCGTTTCCCTCCCTGCTCACGTGGATGGGAGGCGATGCGTCGGTGGTCGGAAACACCCGCGGACTGGATTTGATCTTCTCCGTCGCGGCGACGTTGTGCCTCAGCGCGGCGTTGGTGCTGTTTTGGGTGCCGTCCACCGAAGCAATCGCCGTGCGCGCCAAGCGTGAAGATCTGGGTGCATTGTTGCAAGAGTCTTCCTACCGGCGGTTGCTCGTGTTGGCCTTCTTCGCTTTCGGATTGCTGTCGGGGCCTATCGTGCTCTTCCCGGTCTTCGTCGCCGCGCGAGGCGGCACCATTGAAACCGTGAGCCGCCTATGGATCCCGATGCTGCTCCTCGAGATCCCGCTCATCTACTACGCCGGCGCCGGTCTACGCCGGGTGGGTGCGCGCGGACTGATCGCAGCTGGCATCGCCTGCGACGGTGCGCGTTGGTTGATCTCCGCTCTGGCGCCAAGCCTTTTCTGGATATTCGGTATCCAACTCCTCCACGGTGCTGTGGTGGTCGGGCTCATCATCGGCATGCAGTTCTACGTCGAGCAAGCGGTTCCCGATCGCTTGCGGGCAACCGGCCAAACGGTCTTAGGAGCCGTCATGAGTCTCGGCGCAGTGCTTTCTCATTTGTGGGCCGGGGCGGCCCTCGAGCACTTGGGCGTCAACGCGCCCTACCTGATTGCGGGCCCAGTCTCGATCGGTCTCGGCGTCTATGCCTGGTTCTTTTTGCGCGCCAAGGCGGAATTCCGTATCTAATGACTAGCCAAAAACGGCAGTAGGATATCGCAAAAGCGTTTCTTCTGTTCGCGACCGGCGACTACGTGCGCGACATCCTCCATCAGTACACCGGTGGCGTTGGGTAGACCTCGCTCGAGGGGCTCGGTGCTGCGCGGGCCGGTGATCACATCCTTCCCTGCGTGTAGTACCAGCGTGGGGGCTCCGATCTTGTGCAGTTCCGCAGATGTATCGTGTCCGATGCAGGCTTGCACCAAACGTCGGTGAGTTTCGAAATTATTATTTAGCTCCTTCCACCCACCATCATAGCCGAGCAGCTTATCCCGATTTTCATTGTAGTAGTCCGGCAAAAACGATTGCATGACAACCATGCGCTGAAATTCAAGAAACCCCGCTTCTCGATGGACGGTGACAAACATTTCGAGTTGATCCTGCAGTAGGGGATCCATCTTCACCCAACAACCCATGTTAACCATGCAGCGCACCATGTCCGGCCGCATCAACGCTACCCGCTGCGCGACACAGGCACCCATGCCGACGAGGCCGATAAAGCGGACATTCGTCCAACCCAGATGCTCAAACAAGCCAATGACATCGGCAGCATGCAGCTCGATTGTTGGCTCGAGCGATAGATCATCCGATGAATCGCACACGCCGCGATAGTCAATACACAACACCGCGTATTCATCCGTGAGGCCACGCGCAAGATTACGCTCGCCGCCATGGCAAAAAGTGCCCCACCCGCCGATGCAGATCGCCGGCTCTCCTTTGCCGTGGATCTCATAGTACATTTGGTGATTGTTGATGTTGGCGATTGGCACTGTTTGACTTCTCCAAGACTTGCGGAAATTACTATGTTCGAAAATTATCGAAAGATCTGGCGCCTAAGAGACATCCTGACGCGACGGGGTTAAACGACGGAGGACACGGAGCACACGGCGAAAAAAAGATTATTAGGAGGCTATAAATACTAATTTCTTCGTTTGCTGGTGTTCCCCGTGGTTAATTTACGCTACGTAGGATAGATTGAACCCTACGCGCCCGCGGCGGCCGCTGACTGGACCGGTGCGACTTTCGGCTCCAAGCCATCGATATATTTAATGACGTCTTGCATCTTCATAATGTCCGCGTAACGACGACCGACATCACGAAGATTGTCATCGTGCGGCCCTTGTT
>JBJXGQ010000064.1:0-11868 GCA_046160525.1 Burkholderiales bacterium | reverse complement strand
CACGGCTACGAAATCGCCTCCAGCGATAACGACTTCCGGCGATTTACCGGCGTCACGCTGGTTAATCCGCTGCTATGATGCTCGCGCTTTTCAGCTGCCCATCATCAACAAAGGAGGAGACATGAAGTTCATCGTACTATCCCTTGGCTTGGCGGTATCGTTATCCCTGGCGGGCAATGCTCTCGCACAGGTCAAACCCGAAGACGCCATCAAATACCGCAAGTCGGTGTACGCGGTGATGGGCTGGAACTTTGGCCCGCTCGCCGCCATGGCGTAAGGAGACAAACCTTACGACAAGGATGAAGCCATTCGCCGCACGGCAAACATCGCGTTCATGAGCAGATTACCCTTGGAGGGCTTCCTTCCCGGCTCGGATAAAGGCGACACCAAGGCCAAGCCGGAGATCTGGGAAAACATGGACGACTTCAAGGCAAAGCTCGAGAAGATGCAACAAGAAACCGCCAAGCTCGCGGAGGTCGCGAAGGCTGGCGACTTCAATGCGCTCAAAGCCCAGTTGGGCGAGACGGGCAAAGCCTGCAAGGCTTGCCACGACAACTACCGCAATAAGTAAGCGCCAGACTCAATGTTCGCAGGCAGGCCATAAGGCGGAGGAGCCAGGCTCCTCCGCCCTACGCGCTCGTTAGCGAATCAGGAAATAAACGGCCGCCGCGCAAGCGGCACAAAGAACGGCGGCGCGCACCATCACTACCTCGCGGCGGGCGTTGGTTGATTCCCCTGCTAACTGCTTGCGCCCCGTGATCATCGGAGTGATCAAATTGTCGCGCTTGGCAACGAGGTAATAGAGCACGGCGGCGAGATGAAGAACGATGAGCGCCAAGAGTACGCTGGAGTTCGCATGATGGATCCGGGTGACCAGGTCGCTCACGTCCTTGGAAATCCACTTCACCAGCGGCCCTTCCATCATGATGTCGTCGTTGGAGAATAGGCCGGTGCCCGCTTGCACCGAGAGGCACACCAGCATGGCCAGCACAGACCAAGCTCCCAGCGGGTTGTGCCCTACGGACGCTGGCGCCTTGGATGCTCGCAGGGCCTGAAGATAACGCCACGCGGCTCGCGGTCCCCGCACAAAATTTCCAAACCGCGCATGGTGGCCGCCGCAAAATCCCCACAAAATTCGAAACAGCACCAGGGCGAGAATAGCGAGCCCGCTCAGCTCGTGGTATTCCATGGCGTTGCCGCCGATTTGGGCGCAGGTCCAGGAGATGACGACCAATACCACGAGCAGCCAATGAAACAAGCGTAGGGCCAAATCCCACACGAAAACGGTGGGAGCCTTAACGCCCTCCTTCGCCTGTTCCGCGCTCACCGGGAGATCAAGTCTCCGTGACGATTACGGGCTTTTCCGTGGCGGCGTAAAACACCGAATCCTCCAGCGCAACCAAGTCGTGCTCTTCGCCTTGGTCAGTGAATAAATAATCCCCCGCGCCCAAGGTGTGCCCGCCAATCCTGATCTTGCCGGATATCACGAGAACATCTTCGGGCGCTTGATGCAGATGGCGCTTGGCTTGGGCGCCTTTCTTAAGGCGCACCAACTGTATCCGGCCTTCCTCGGGGCTCATGCGCAATATCGTGCGCTCGGCGCCGTCGTATCCCGCGGGTATCCATTCCATGCTCTGCGCGCTTTTCTTAATCATAGTCCTTCCTCCAATCGGTTCAGTTGATTCGGCTGCGGCACCATGGCTGCAACCTTGGTCCGCATTGTACTCATGGGTAACGAATTCGCTCTTCGCGCGCTTAGCATTGTGCGAAGCAGCATGCCAATCTAGAGAGTTTTTTTCCAGATCAATTCCCTAACTATTGACACCGCTATGCCATCAGCCTACGCTCAGCACGCCTGAGTATTTCAAGCGCGGTAAGCGCGAGCACAGGTCTGTAGCAGTCGTATGGTTTCAGCGGTACTTACATTACTTAATCAGGAGGAGTCGTTAAAACATGGAATACAACATCCTTCAGCACTTCAAGGGCCTTGAGCATATGCCCATGGACCCCTTCAATGGAGATGAGGTGGGCACCTCCATGTTCCTCGCCGGGAACATGGGACCGAAGATCTCCGACAAGATGGATGACTACGCGAAGAAGGCGGGCATGTCCCGCCGCAACTTCCTGAAGTCTTCCGTCGGCTTCACGGCAGCCATGGCGGCCGCCAACGAAGTCACCGGCATGAAGTTCTTCGAGGTGGGCGAAGCCGAGGCAGCCGACGTCGCCGCCAAGAATGAAGCCACCCAGCTCGCTCGCGCGAGCAGCGATTTCATCGTTGACGTGCACACCCACGTTTGCACCCGTCCGGGGCATTACGTGGAAGGCGTGAACGCCAGCACGCGCGGCATGTGGTTCGTGCAGTTGCTGGACGATCTGGGCAAGGCCTTCGGCATGAAGAACGGCACGAAGGACATGAACGTGGAAAACTACGGCAAGATGATCCTGAAGGAAAGCGACACCACCTTCGGTATCTTCAACCCCTTCGGCTTTCGCGAGGATTATGGAAACCAGGACATGATCCCCATCGACTACCAGGTCAAGGTACGCGATGCGTGGCCCGAGTCCACCATGATGCTGGCGGGCGGTTTGACCCCCAATCAAGGCTTGGGCGTGACGCTGGACCGCCTGCGGATGTACGCCGAGCAGTACAAAGTGTCGGGCCTCAAGCTCTACACCTTCGACTCCACCAAGAAAAAGGGCTGGTGGTTCGACGACGAAAAGCTCGCCTACCCTATGTGGGAAGAGTGCCGCAAACTGGGCATCAAGAACGTTGGCTGCCACAAGGGCATTCCCTTCGGGCAGTTCTATGCGCGTTACGCCCACTGCGAAGACTTCGACGCCGCGGCGGACGACTTCCTCGACATCAACTTCATCGCCTACCACTCCGCTTGGCCCTATCACGCGGAATTGGGTGCCATGAAGGGCTTCAAGCCGCAGCGCAAGAACCTCTACTGTGAGGTGGGTTCCACCTTCGCCGCGACGGTATCCAGCCGTCCGCTGGAGTGCGCCCACGTGATCGGCAGTCTCCTGCGTGACCTGGGTCCGGACTATGTGTTGTGGGGCACTGACTCGCTGCTCTGGGGCAACCCGCAGTGGCAGATCGAGGCCTTCCGCAAGTTCCAGATTCCCGACCAGTTGGTCGAAGGCCATGGCTATCCCAAGATCACGCCGGAAATCCGCCGCAAAGTCTTCGGCGAGAATGCGGCGCGCATCTGGAACATCGACAAGACCAAGGCGATGTCGGCCAAAGCGGAAATCATGAAGACCGCCTTCGCCTAACCGCGAACGCGATTCTGATAGGATTGAGGGCCGGTTCCGCGAGGGGTCGGCCTTTTTTAAGTCGTGGAGGAGAACCCAAGTGCCTTTTTATGAATACGCCTGCGATCCTTGCCTGACCATTTTCAAGGCCCGGCACGGCATCAACGATGCGCGCCCCGAGACCTGCCCGCAATGCAAAAGCGGGCTGCGCAAGGTCATGAGCGCGCCCAATCTGAACACCAAGAATTTCAGCAGCCCCACGGAAGCGAAGTACTCCAAGCTCTCGGAAAGTGACGAAATCAAGAAGGAAGCCGCGCTCCAAAAGGTCTACCAGACCATCTGGATCCCCGAGGAAGTGAAGCACAGCCCCTGGGAAGAGCACGATCACTAACATGAGTGCGGTGATGTCCCGGCGGAGGCTTATCGTTGCATTGGTGTGTTCGGTGGCCTTTCTGGCCATCGGTGACACGGCAACCCTGGATCCCGCCGCGCTATCGGCCGGTAGCTTCACCACCCCGGAGGCCGGCCCCAACGCCTTCGATCTGCCCGTGGCCATGCTGGACAAGGAGCAGATGACAGCCTTTGCCTTGGGCAAGGAGCAATTCCACGAGCAATGGGTCGTGGCACCGGAGAATGGGGTGTGGGGCTTGGGCCCCACCTTCAACGAAGACCGCTGCTCCCATTGCCACGAAAACAATGGCCGCGCAAAGGCCACGCAAAACGGGAAGACCGCCGAGCGCGGCGTGCTCGTTCGCTTGAGCATCCCCGGAACGGACAAGAACGGCGGCCCCCTCCCCCACCCGGTCTACGGCGAGCAACTACAGAACCGCGGCGTGCAGGACCGGGTTCCCGAGGAAGGGCAGGCCCTCATCACCTACGAAGCCAAGGAAGTTGCGTTCGCCGATGGCGAAAAACTCACCCTGCGCGTGCCAAAGGTGCAGTTCACCCAACTGCAATTCGGCGATATGGGCAAGGACACCTTGTATTCCGTGCGCACCGCTCAGGCCATGGTGGGCATGGGGCTTCTGGAAGCCGTGCCCGAGAAAACCATCCTCGCGCTGGCAAAATCGCAGGAGCCCTACGGGATGGCCGGAAAACCCAACTACGTGTGGGACGTCGAAATCGAACTCACGGTGCTGGGACGTTTCGGATGGAAGGCCAACCAACCTAACATCCGCCAGCAGACCGCGGCGGCATTCTTCGGCGATGTCGGCGCCACCACCTACCTGTTCCCGGAAGAAAACTGCCCGCCCCTTCAGAAGGCTTGTCTAGAACTGCCTTCGGCATCCAAATGCGGGGGACAAGGCGGCTGTACGGGTAACCAGTTCCGCCCGGAAGTGGTGCCAAGCAGGCTATCCAACATCACGCTCTATCTTCAAACCTTGGCCGTACCGGCGCGCCGCAACGTGAACGACCCTGCCGTGAAACAAGGCGAAGCTCTGTTCGCGCAGGCGCAGTGCAGCGTGTGCCACGTGCCCGAGTTGCAGACCGATGCGAAGCCCGCCATCCGCGCCGCCGCCAATCTGGCGATTCACCCCTACACGGATCTGCTGCTGCACGACATGGGCGAAGAACTCGCCGATGGCCGCCCCGACTTCAAGGCCAGCGGCCGCGAGTGGCGCACGGCCCCGCTTTGGGGCCTGGGCTTGCTGCGCACGGTAAACGGGCATAGTGATCTATTGCACGACGGCCGCGCACGCAACGTGACCGAGGCGGTTCTCTGGCATGGCGGGCAAGCGGAGAAATCCCGAGAAGCCTTCAAGCGATTTTCCAAGGCGCAGCGCGAGGCACTCGTTAAGTTTGTAGAGTCTCTCTAAGGTGCTGCTCAGTGCCAACTTCCCAGCCAGATCTCATCTCCATCAAGGGCCTTCACCATTTCGCGTGGCGTTGTAGGGACGCGGAAGAAACCCGGCACTTCTACGAAGACCTGCTCGGCCTGCCACTAGCGCACGTCATCAAGTCCGAAGTCGTGCCCTCGACAGGTGAGCGCTGCCCTTACGTGCACATCTTCTTCCGCATGGGCGATGGTTCCTACATCGCCTTCTTCGACCTGGGCGACCGCACGGCCGCCGAACCTTCGCCCAATACACCGGCCTGGGTCAACCACATCGCCCTTGAACTAGGTTCGGTGGCGGAAGTGGAAGCCGCCAAGAAGCGCCTCAAGCAAGCAGGTGTGCCGGTCATTGGCATTACCGACCATCACATTATCCAGTCTATCTACTTCTTCGACCCCAACGGCCTGCGTGTGGAACTCACGGCTCGCAGCGTGCCGCAAAGCTACATGGACGAAGCCGCAAAACGGGCACACGCTGAACTCGATGCCTGGACCCAGGAGCGGTAGCAGGCCCCGGCAGAGTGGCGTGCCGCGCGTGACATCAAGCTCGACGGGTAAGGACCGTGGCAACTTTCCTGGCAGCGCGACCGAGTTTTTTTTCCACATCACTCTCCCAAAGCCGCACCACCTTCCAACCTAGGGAGCGTAACTCTTTGTTCACCTCGGTATCGCGCTCCACCCGGCGTAGGAATTTGGGGATCCAATATGCCCGCTGCGAGGGCTTGAAGTAGCGCTTCAGAGCGGCCAACCCCCGTTCGCGCAGCAGGCGCGCATGCCAATAGTCTCCGTCCACGAACACGGCAACACGCTGGCGAACGAACACGATATCCGGACGCCCGGGGAGTTCCTTCACGTATTTTCGGTAGCGATATCCCAGGCGATGAAGTGCGCGGGCGAGTTCGCCCTCGATGGCATTGCCCGCCGAGCGTATCGCGGACATATTGCGCGCGACCTCGTCGCGCGGCTTTGGGCGGTAAGGCGCCGCCCGTCTATTCGAAGTCACGCCGGCACAGAATGCAGTAGACCTACGATGCGTATCGGTGGCAGCCCGTGAAGGGCTCGTGCAATGGCGAAACCCACCGCAGCGGCAACGGGCGGTGGAAAAGCGTTCCCCACTTGCCGGTAGGCCGCGGTCTTCTTTCCACAGAACACCCAGTCATCCGGGAAACCCTGTATGCGTGCCGCCATTCGAATAGTCAGGCGCGGATTACCGTCCACGGGATAGTCCGGGGGCGGCGCTACATCGGCCACACCCCGGCCATCGACACCGAGATCCATCCACGCCTTGCGCGCGCGCGTGGGCCCCAAGTCCGGTCCGCCGTGAAGTTTGGACCCACCCACCAAGGTGGGGGCAACACCGCCTGCCCTTCTCTCCCAGGATTGCGCACCAGGCCATTCCCTTGACGACATCAAATCCACAAGGGTCGCGCCCACGGAAGGAGGTTCTCCCAAGCTACAAGGCCACTCAAAACGGGTTGCTGCTTTGCCGCGCAACGCAACGAGAATAAACCGTGGCCTCAACTGGGGCACGCCAAAGTCGCGGGCGTTCAAGATTCGCGAAAATACGCTGTACCCCAACGCCTGCAGCTTTTCGGACAGATGGCGCCGGTACTGCGCGAAACGCGCGCTCGCCAGACCAGGAACGTTTTCCAGCATCACCGCTTTCGGCTTCGCTTCGGAGATCAAGCGCAATGCCGTGGGAAAGAGATCTCTGCTGTCATCGGCGCCGAGTTGCTTGCCCGCAATGGAAAAGGGCGGGCACGGGACCCCTGCGGCTAGCAAATCCACTCCGGAATAGGCCCGCCCCGAAAGTTCGCGAATATCGTGATTGATCACGTTCCAGTCCGGGCGGTTCTCTCGCAGTGTTGCGCACGCTGCGATATCGATCTCCACCGCGGCGGCGTGCGCAAAACCCGCCGCTTCGAGACCAAGGGCCTGGCCGCCCGCGCCCGCACAAAATTCAAATGAAGACAGTGGGGCAACGATTGAGGCTCGCATGTTTGACATTCTACAAGGCGCGGTGGCTCCGGCCTTGTCCCCGCGCTCCGCTCTATACTGTGTCATCACAACGTCATCGCCCCTGCCGGCTTTCAATCGAACCGCCACCACCCATGAAAATAACCTCCATCGAAACGATCCTGGTCCGCATCCCCTTTATTCCAACCGACGGCGATACCGGTTTTGGCGGTAAGACCTGGTCCACCGTGGATACCCTGCTCGTCAAGGTAGAAACCGACGAGGGCATCACGGGTTGGGGCGAAGCCTTTGGGTACAACGTCATTCCCGCCACGAAGGCGGCGCTGGATCAGATCATCACACCGCTGCTCATCGGGCGCGACGCCACGGCTGGCGGACCCTTGATGGCGGAGATGCTGCAAAAGCTGCATCTCTTCGGCCGCGGCGGCCCGGTGATATACGGCTTGTCGGGAATCGACATCGCGCTTTGGGACATCGCGGGCAAGCGGGCGAAGCTTCCGGTTAACCAATTGCTAGGCGGTGCCGCGCACACTTCCCTGCCGTGCTACGCGAGCCTCATGCCCTATCACGACTCCAAGAAGGTGGCCGCCGCGACGAGCCGCGCGGTCAAACTCGGATATGAGTACGTGAAGCTGCACGAGATCGCGGTGCCCGAAGTGCGCACCGCCCGGCAAGCGGCCGGGCCGGGCATCAAGATGATGGTGGACACGAATTGCCCTTGGACACAGGGCGAAGCCGTAAGCATGGCCAACCAATTTCGCGAATACGATCTGCATTGGCTGGAGGAACCGGTGTGGCCACCGGAGAACTACGCCGCGCTCTCCCATGTGCGCAAGACTTGTGGAATCCCCATCTCCGCGGGCGAGAACTGCCCCACCGTGATGAGCTTCCAGCACATGTTCGAGGCGGGCGCGGTGGACATCGCCCAGCCCAGCCCGACGAAGATCGGGGGCATCACGGAGCTTCGCCAAGTGGCGGCCGTGGCGGCGGTGCACAACGTGCAGGTGATTCCCCATACGCCGTACTTCGGCCCCGGCTACTTGGCGGGATTGCATCTGAGTTCCACTTTTCGCACCGTGACTCCGGTGGAGTGGCTCTTCGTGGACATGGAGACCACGCTCTACGGCGGCGCCATCGTGCCCAACCAAGGAAAAATTTCGATTCCCACGGGACCAGGCCTGGGGTTCGACCCCGATCCCGGCGTGATCGCGCGCTTTCGAAAAAGCTAACTCGCCCAAGGTAGCCCGCCCATGAACGCCGGAGCGCTGGATGGCGTGCGAGTGGTAGACCTATCGCGCTTCATCGCCGGGCCTTACTGCGCCATGCTCCTGGGCGACATGGGGGCGGATGTGGTCAAGGTGGAACCGCCCGGGCGCGGCGAGAACAGCCGCTCCTTCGCGCCCTTCATCGAAGGCGAAAGCCTGTACACCATGGTCTTCAACCGCAACAAGCGCAGCCTCACGCTGGACCTGCGCTCGGAGCGGGGAAAGGAAGTGCTGAAGAAATTACTCGGCCAGGCCGACGTGCTGGTCGAAAATTTTGTCCCCGGTACCATCGAGAAAATGGGATTTGACGAAGCCACGCTCAAGAGCATAAATCCCCGCCTCATCGTGACCCGCATCTCAGGCTTTGGACAAAGCGGGCCGTTGTCGCGCAAGCCGTGCTTCGACGTCATCGCGCAGACCATGAGCGGCCTCATGGACATCACCGGTGAAGCCGAAGGCCGCCCCACCATGGCCGGCACCTATATCGTGGACTACTCCACGGGCATGTACGCCACCATTGGTACCCTTGGCGCGCTGCAAGCACGCCAGCGCACGGGCTTGGGCCAAGTGGTGGACGTGGCGCTGCTCGATTCCGCCATGTCCATGTTGATGACCGCCATCCCCGAACAGCTTTTACTGGGACGCACGATGGAAAGGCGAGGCAATCGCGACCGGTACGGCGCTCCCGCCAACACCTTCCCCACAAGCGATGGCGCTTGGGTACATCTGGCGACCACGGGCGAGCCCATGTTTCAGGCATTGATGGCGGCCACGGGCCATCCGGAGCTGGCGGACGATCCCCGCTTCAAGGACAACACTTCACGTATGCAGCACGCCGCTGAACTGGAACAACATATAGCGGATTGGACACGCACGCTCACAGCGCAACAACTTCTGGAAGAACTCCAAGCCATGGGCGTGCCCTGCGCCAAGGTGGCGCGCGTTTCCGATCTCGTGGACAACCCTCATCTCGCCCATCGCGGACAAATCATCAACATGGAGCATCCCAAGGCTGGCACCGTGCCCATGCAAGGTTTTTCGGTCCACTTCGGCCAATCGCCCATGCAGCTTCGCCATCCTTCGCCCATGCTGGGCGAGCATACAAGCGAAATTCTCTCGGAATGGCTTAAGTTGACTGCGAGCCAAATCGCAGAGTTACGCGAGCGAGGCGCTGTTTGATACATAGCCCAATGCAAGAATGACCATCAAAAATCTTCTCATCGCCAACCGGGGCGAGATCGCCATCCGCATTGCTCGTAGCGCCGCCGCCGTGGGCATCCGCTCCCATGCCGTGTTCTCGGAAGATGACCTTAATGCCGATCACGCCAGGAAGGCGGACGAGGCCCATGCGCTGGCTGGCCAAGGCCCCGCTGCCTACTTGGATGCCGCGCAGATCATTCGCATCGCACTCGGCAAGCAATGCGATGCCATTCACCCAGGCTACGGATTCCTGAGCGAGAACGCGCAGTTCGCACAGCAATGCCTCGATGCAGGGCTGAACTTCGTGGGCCCAACGCCGGAGGTGCTCGCCTTGCTGGGCGACAAGGGTAAGGCTCGCAGGCTCGCCGCGCAATGCGATGTACCCGTCCTGCCGGGAACCGATGGGGCTACCTCGCTCGCGCAAGCTCATGAGTTCTTCAATGCACTGGGTAGAAGTCCCGCCATCATGATCAAGGCCATCGCGGGCGGCGGCGGGCGCGGCATGCGGCCAGTGCATAGCGAAGCGGATCTTGATGCCGCATTCACGCGCTGCCAATCCGAGGCACTGAAAGCCTTTGGCAATGGCGATGTGTACGTGGAGAAACTCTTTCCCACAGCGCGCCACATCGAAGTGCAGATCATCGGAGACGGCACTGGCGCCGTGACGCACCTATGGGAGCGAGAGTGCAGCCTACAGCGTAACCGGCAAAAGTTGGTGGAAATCGCCCCCGCGCCAGGACTGCCCCCCGCGCTGCGCGACCGGATGATCGAAGCAGCCCTACGCATGGCACGCGGCATCAAGTTGCGCAGCCTCGCCACTTTCGAATTCCTGGTGGAGCAAGAAACCACGCCAAATTCCGAGTTCGTATTTATCGAGGCCAACCCGCGCCTGCAAGTGGAGCACACAGTCACTGAAGAAGTGACCGGCACTGATCTCGTACGCGCCCAGTTTGAAATCGCCGGGGGGCGCTCCTTGCAGCAGCTCGAATTGCTCCCGGCGCCCTCCCCCCGCGGCATGGCGATGCAAGTACGCGTGAACGCGGAAACCATGTCGGCCGATGGCATGGCGCGTCCCGCGAGCGGCGTGCTGGAAGCCTTCGACCTGCCCGCCGGGCCTGGCGTGCGTGTGGATACATGCGGGCACACGGGCTTTCGCGCCAATGCACGCTTTGACTCCTTGCTGGCGAAAGTCATCGTGCACGCCCAGGACTTGGATTCCGTCGTCGTGAAGGCGCGGCGGGCGCTCACGGAGTTCCGCATCTCTGGCATACCCAGCAACCGAGAATTTCTTCTTAACTTGCTCTCCCATCCAGGTGTGGCCAGCGGGCAGTGGTACACGGGCCTCATCGAGGATAACTTGGTCGCCCTCTGCACTCCCAACTTCCATCCTCGCCGCTATGGAGAATCGCCAGCAGCAGCCTCTACCGCACGAAAAATAGATTCAACGGATCCACTGGCGATTTTGAGCCATGGCCAGCGCAGCGCTGCCCCGCTCCCTGAAGACGAGCCATTACCCGATGGTGCCCAAGCCATTCCCGCCCCCATCACAGGGACTATCGTGAGCATCGATGTGGCAGCGGGTAATTCCGTGCGACGGGGACAAGCGGTGGCCATCATTGAAGCCATGAAAATGGAGCATGTGGTGGTATCTGGTGTCACCGGGACCATTCGGGAGCTTCGCGCGGAAAAAGGCGACACCTTGATGGAAGGCAGCGCTCTGATGATCGTCGATGCCGTCGAAGCACAGGCTGATTTCGGGCAGACCGCGCAAGCCATGGATCCAGGCCACATCCGCGCCGATCTCGCCGAATTGCAACAACGCCGTGCGCTCACCCTCGACGCCGCCCGGCCCGATGCCGTGGAGAAGCGCCGCAAGCTCGGATTTAGAACCGCGCGAGAAAATATTGCTGATCTCTGCGACCCAGGAAGCTTCCACGAATACGGCGCCTTCACCGTTGCCGCCCAGCGCAGCCGCCGCACCATGGAGGATTTGATGGCGCGTACACCGGCGGACGGTCTGGTGATGGGCATTGGGCGCGTAAACGGAGATCTTTTCCCCGATGCGGATGCGCGTTGTGCCGCCATGTCCTACGACTACGCCGTGCTCGCGGGAACTCAGGGCGTAAAGAATCACGCGAAGAAAGACCGCATGTTCGAAGTGGCGGCGCAGTGGCGCCTGCCGCTCATCGTGTTCGCCGAGGGCGGCGGCGGGCGCCCCGGCGATACCGATCATCTCACCGCCGGCTGGTTGAACATCAAGGCGTTTACCTTGCTGGGCAAATTGAGCGGACTCGTGCCCATGGTGGCGATCGTCTCGGGCCGCTGCTTCGCGGG
>JBJXGQ010000063.1:0-26913 GCA_046160525.1 Burkholderiales bacterium | reverse complement strand
CCGGAAACACGCTGCGATGGCGCCGGCCACAACGGCACACGGTTTCATAGCCACGGTGTTCGGTCACTTGCAGCACCGGCTTGAGAAGATCGAACACCTGGCGCCGGTCCTCGGTCCACGCACCGGTCTGCGCACCCAGGTGCGCCCCGCAGCCCTCACAGTGCTCGGGCAGCCGGTGGTGCACAATCACATCAGGAGTGGCCACGCGCTTGAGGGTCGTTCCCTTATGTCCCATCTGCCCGCCGGGTTTGCGCCCGCTGGATTGGCGCAGCGATTGGGGCTTCTTGGCCAACCCGTCGGAGGACGGCGGCTTGCTGGAGTTGTGAGAGTCCTTGCGCAACTGCCCTTCCAGTTCGCGTATCCGTGCGTTCAACGCCTGCACCATCGCCGTCAATCGCGCCACCTGCTTCGATTGCTCAAACTGCGCGAGGATCAGTGCGTCTTTCTCCGCAACGCTCAATCTGGATAGGTCTGGAAACTCATGCATGACATGAAGTATCCGGCTTGATCGACTGAATTACAATAGAAATACCTGAATAGTTACGACGTGTTTATCTATGAGATGCCCGCTTCGCGGCTCGCCGCCTCGCTTACGCTGCAATCGCTCAAACTCAAGGTGCCAGACGGTGTTCGTAGACCCGCGGTCGCCGCGGTCCGCCCGCGCTGCTTGGCGGGGATTGGGGAGTTGCGCTTCGTGGCGCTAAAGTAACCCCCGGTTCAACCAGCGAACCTGGTGTTTGGCGGCCGCCGCGCATACTTTTCTTCCGGCCACCACACCCAGCGCAAGGCCTGCCTCGTTGTCGCTTCGAAAGTGAATCCCGCCATGCAACCGGGACATGGCTGCTTGCTCCGCCTGTTCGCGGAAGCGTTGCGCGTGAGCGGGGAAATGGCAAGCAATGACTTCCGCAACGGCACCCGATAACGCCGCATGACCGGATACATAGCCTGGAAATGCGGGCGTTACTAAGAACGGCAAAAAAGCCGCGTCGATACTTTCCCGAATAGCTTGGACGGGACGCGCAGTCCAGTACTTGTATTTCACGTGCCACGTGGCGATGAGCGCGTCCATCATCGCTACGTTCGCAGCCGATACGAATTGCGCGGCATTCACGGTTTCGAGTCCCAATTCACCGGCCAAACTGAGCAGCTTGAGATTCCACACGCCCGCCGGTGTTACCGAATCGCCTTCCAGATGCCATTCGCTGGCGATTTGCTTTTGCCGCGCGCTGAGATTGCGAGTCACTTCCCACACTTCGCGAGCTTCGGCTTGATAGGTTTCGCTGCCATAATGCACCGGCGCGGGTACGTCAATGTCCTGGATAATTTCCAAGACCCAGGTGCGCCAGGTGCCTGCAAGGGGCTCCAACGGCGTGTGCATGTTAAGGGGCGGTGTACCCCGCCATACACCCGGCGCGGAGAGCGGACGTGTGGACGGATTCCAAATTCGGTCGGTGCCATCGGCCAGCGCGCGCCGCACGACTTCCGCGGCCACACGCTTGCCGGCCAGCCATTCTGGGGTATGCGACAAGTTCTCTTGATGTGCGGTATCCGCCGCCAGATAAAAAGCCTTGGCCTGGAATCTTCCAGGTGAAGTTTGCGGATAGAGGTGGGCCAAAGTGTCCCCCGCCGCAATGTGCGCCGCTGCTCTTGCCCGCGCCATGGATTCCCCCTGGCCGAGTACGCCAAGGATCGCATCGTTGATGGCTACGCTTACCAGGGACAAACTTCTCGCAGCGCGCAAGGGGTTCTGCTGGTAGATGACGATTTGCGAAAGCGTCTCGCGCATCCATTCCGAGGTGGGTTCATTCGCCACCGCCAGCGATGGCGCCATGAGCAGGGCCAGGTGTCCAATAAAACAAATCCCACGGATCACTCTCAATAGCCTCTCCCGTTGCCGGCCCGCAATGCAGAAAAGGCGCAGTTGTAAGCGAACTTGGAGGTTGCGTCAAAGGTGACCTTGATTCTTTGCGATGACGCTAATCCGGAAAATTCCACCTTGACGTCCAGAATCCTCGATCCCAGTGGGTTACTGGCCCGCCGCCCGCCAGACCCTCGCGAATTCGTGGTTATACTCGCCCGCACCGGCCTCCCGCCAACGGAGCCCCCAACGAGCCAATCTACGAGTCAATCGTCTTGCACCATGCCGCCCAGTGAATTAACGCCTTCCGTTCCCGAGTCCGCGGTACATTGCGAGGTTCTCGTCATCGGCGGCGGCCCCGCCGGATCGACCATCGCCACGCTCCTCGCGCAGCGCGGGCGCGATGTCGTGCTGCTGGAGAAATCGCGGCATCCGCGCTTTCACATCGGTGAGTCGCTCCTACCCTTGAACCTGCCGTTGTTCGAGAAGCTGGGGGTCAAGGAGGAAATCGAGTCCCTTGCGATGATCAAGTGGGGCGTTCAATTCAACTCCCCCAATCACGAGCGGTCCGTTACCTTGAATTTTTCGCAGGCCTGGGACAAGTCCTTCCCCTATGCCTACCAGGTCCGGCGCTCGGTGTTCGACGAAGTGTTGTTCCGCAACGCGCAAAGCAAAGGCGCGCGGGCACAAGAGGATGTCAAGGTTACCCATGTGGAGTTCCACGACCAGGGTGTCCGTGTGCGCGCCAAGACAGCGGACGGCGTGGAGCAGCACTGGAGTACACGCTTCGTTGTCGATGCTTCGGGGCGCGATACCTTCTTCGCGAACCAGTTTCGCATAAAGGAAAAAAACAAGCGCCACAACAGCGCGGCGGTATTCGGGCATTTCACGGGCGCGCAACGCCTGGAAGGCCGCGACGAGGGCAATATCAGTATTTTCTGGTTCGATCACGGCTGGTTTTGGTTGATCCCGCTCTCCGATGGCACCACGAGTGTGGGCGCGGTGTGCTGGCCCTATTATTTGAAGACCCGCAAGACTCCCGTGGACCAATTCTTCCTGGACACCATCGCACTGTGCCCCGCGCTGGCAAAACGCCTGGAGCACGCACATTTGGTGGAACCAGCCACGGCCACGGGAAATTATTCCTACACCGCCACGCGCGCGTCGGGCCCTCATCACATCATGCTGGGGGATGCCTATGCGTTCATCGATCCGGTCTTTTCCTCTGGGGTTTTCCTGGCAATGCACAGCGCCTTTGTGGGCGCGGATACGGTGGAAACCTGTCTCGACCGGCCGCGGGAGGCTCAAGCCGCGCTCAAACACTTCGACCGGATCTCGCGCCGCGGACCCAAGGTGTTTTCGTGGTTCATCTACCGCGTGACCACACCCGCCATGCGCGAACTGTTCATGAACCCGAGTAACGACGGGCGCCTTGTCGAAGTGCTACTCGCTGTACTGGCGGGAGATATCTTTCGGGGCACGCCCATCGGTGGACGCCTGCTGGTATTCAAGGCGGTGTACTACCTGACGGGACTCCACTACGTGCGCCGTACTCTCGCGGCGTGGAGGCGGCGCAGGCGAATCGCGCGCGAAACACTGGACGAAGCGGTGGTAGGTTAAGCGGCATGCGAGTGGCCTCGGTAGCTCTAGGCGTGGGAGTCTTGTCCATGCTTCTCCCCGCGCATGCCATCGCGCAGACAGCTCCGCTGTGGGAAGCGGGCGTAGGTGCCGGCGTGATCGATTTTCCGCATTACCGGGGCTCCGACCAGCGCGAAACCCTGGCACTGCCCTTCCCCTATTTCATCTATCGTGGCGAGCATCTCCAGGTGGACCGGCAAGGAGTGCGCGGCTTGCTCTTGTCCACGGACCGGGTGGAATTCGATATCAGCATGAACGCGACACCGCCCGTGGAAAGCGAGAAAAACCTGGCACGCCAAGGCATGTCCGATCTCAATCCCACGGTGGAAATTGGGCCGTCCTTGAACTTCAACCTGATGAAGAGCGAGCGCTTTGAATTCGAACTGCGCCTGCCCTTGCGTCTTTCCATCGCCACGGACTTCACCCGCGCCCAAAACGCGGGTTGGGTGTTTCAACCCAGCCTCGCTTGGGATTCTCGCGAATTGGATTCCTGGAAAGTTGGGTTTCTCGGAGGTTTCATCTTTGGCGACCGCCGCCAACACCAGTATTTCTACGGTGTGGCACCACGGTTTTCAACCGCCCTACGGCCGGCCTACCAAGCCGGTGCTGGTTACGCAGGCGCCTATCTCCTTGGCTCGGTAAACCGCAGAAGCGGCCCCTACTGGTTCGGAGGATTTGTGCGCGCCGATACGCTCAGTGGCGCGGTATTCGAAGACAGCCCCCTTGTGCGCGCCTCCCACGCCGTTTATGCTGGCGTCGCATTCGCATGGGTCTTCGCCGAGTCCGCGCAACGGGTAACCGATCACTGAACTAGCATGCGTCCCGCCCCCATCACCGCCGCCCCCGCCAAGATATTCGACAAGTTCGGACATCTGCATGAGACCGCGCTGTTCTACGCCATGACGGGATTGCTCGGCCTCATATGCATTACCTGGAGCATGCCCGCCTCGGTTCTGTATTACTGCCTTCCCCGGCGCGCGGGAACGCGGCTTGGACAGGGGATCATTATGCGCGGCTTTCGCTTCTATCTGGGATGCCTCAAGGCCGCCGGGTTGGTGCGCTGCGATTTGTCCGAACTCGATGCATTGAACCGGGAGGCGGGTTTGGTGATCGCCCCCAATCATCCCTCCCTCATCGACGTGCTGCTTGTCACCTCGCGCCTCCCGCGCATTACAGGCATCATGAAAGCCGAGATCCGGGAAAACGTATTTCTCGCCGGCGGCGCACGCTTGGCGCGATACATCAGAAACGATTCGGCGCGTACACTGGTCAAGCGCGCCACGGAGGAAATTCAGCGCGGCAGCCAGTTGCTGGTCTTCCCCGAAGGGACACGCACGGTGCGCCATCCGGTGAATCCCTTCAAGGGGGGATTCGCGCTCATCGCCAAGCAAGCGGGCGTGGCCGTTCAAACCGTGTTCATCGAGAGCAATACGCAATACCTGCACAAAGGCTGGCCTTTGTTCAAGCGGCCGCCCTTACCTCTGGAATACCGTGTGCGCTTAGGCCAGCGTTTCTATGTCGGGGCCGACGTCAAGAAGTTCACGGAAGAACTCGAACAGTACTTTCGCGTGGAAATAGACCCGCAAGTACGCGCGGTCCCGGCGGAGGAAACATAATGCAACCGGCTAACACTCCCGTGGCGCATGCTCCGCACCGGCCTCTACTTAACTATTACGGTACGGAAAGCGATCGAGACACATGGGTCGGCACCCTGTTCGACGAAACGGCAGCCGACTACGAGCGCGTCACGCGCTTGATGGATTTCGGCAGCGGCGCGCGCTACCGCCACATGGCATTACGCCGTGCTGGGCTCCAACAAGCAATGACCGTGGTGGACGTGGGCACCGGCACCGGCTTGGTGGCACGTGAGGCAGCGCAAATCGTAGGCTCGGGTCACCTTGTTACGGGCGTGGATCCCAGTTCGGGAATGCTATCGCAAGCCATCGTGCCGGAAGGCGTCGCCCTGTTACAGGGGAGCGCGGAACGCATACCGTTGGCGGATGCCTGCGCCGATTTTCTCTGCATGGGTTACGCGCTGCGCCACATCGGCGATCTGACGCGTGCCTTCGAGGAATTCCGCCGCGTACTCAAGCCCGGCGGCCGCCTTTGCATATTGGAGATCACGGCGCCCGCGGGACGCGTCAGAAAGTTTTTGCTTCGCACGTATATGCGCAGTATCGTCCCGGCTCTGAGCCGCTTGGTGGCGAGCGCCCCGAATACGCCCAAGCTCATGCGCTACTACTGGGACACCATCGAGGCCTGTGTGCCGCCCGAGCAAGTGTTACGCACGCTCGAGCACGCGGGATTCAATGAAGTCCGCCGCCACGTGCAAGGCGGAGTGTTGTCCGAGTACCAGGCCGTCAACCCACCGCATTAAGTTACCAAACTAAGCCAGGCGCGCCACCAGCAAAACGTTGGCGAAAGGAGTACCGGCACTCATCGGGCGGCGCTCCGTCTTGAATCCCAGCTTCTCCAGTTCCCCCGTCCACTCGGAAAGAGTTCGGCAATAGAGCCTGGGCAACCGGTGGCCGCGCACGAAGGTCACGGCGTGATCGACCCAGTTGCTGATGCGAAAGGGCAAGCCGCCGCCGGCATCGCCCACGCGCAGGAGTAACAAGCCGTGCGGACTCAACGCTTCCTTGACCTGGCTTAGCACCCGCGCTTGGGCGTCGTAACCGATGTAATGCAGCACATCGAGAATCACCACCACACTGGCGGAACCGAAGGGAGTGTTGCAAATATCGCCTTGAACGAATGTTGCCTTCTTACCGAGCGCCTCGCGTGCGCGCCGCACATCGGACTCCATCAACTCGATGCCAAGCACTTCGGGTAGGACGGGTGCCTGGCGCCACTCGCGCGGCCACGCGCCACGCGCCTCCATGTCCGAGGCGGCATTGAGGAGTGCCGCCAGCAAACCCTGCCCGCATCCCAAGTCCAACACCCGGGACCGCGGTGCGATCAAACCGTTTTCCAGAATATGGCGAAAGGCGGGGTCCCCACCCAATTTTCCGCGCGCGAAGCGCCACGCAAACTGGCCGGCCTGGCGGTAAGGCCGCGAGGCCTCATCAAGCAAACTCGCCCACGCACGCGCAACACTCACGGCACGGCCTCGCGCAAGGTTACGGGCTTGAGTCCTTCCGAGCGCGCCGCTTCCAACAACTTGGGCAGAACTTCCAGGATCACCGGATTGCCCGCTCGCGTAATCGCGGCGTTGCCATCGTGCATGAGAAGAATGTCCCCAGCCCGAAGATCCGTCACCAACCGGCGCGTGACCAGGTTCGCGTCGCGCGCGGCGGTGTCAAATCCGCGCCGGGTCCAAGAGGCCAATCGCAGATTGAGTGCGCATAGAACTGGCTCCAGGAACGGATTGCGCAGCCCTGCCGGAGCGCGAAAATATTTGGGGTAGAAACCGGTGACGCTGGCAATGGATTCCTGGGCGGCGAGGATCTCGTTTCGGTAACCACGCGGCCCCAGGAAGGAAAACCGGTGGGAGTGGTGCTCAGTGTGATTCTCCACCGCATGGCCGCGTCGAACGATTTCCCTGCAAAGATCCGGAAAGCGCCGGACCTTGCTACCGATACAAAAAAAGGTGGCCTTCGCGGTAAATCGGTCCAGTAACTTGAGAACCATGGGCGTCACAACCGGATCGGGCCCATCGTCGAGGGTAAGCGCAATTTCGCCGCGCTGGGCGCACGCTGCCGGTAAGCGCGTCAAGTTTGGTCCCAGCAGGCGGCTGCGCGGCCAAAGACCCGCCGCCGCGATGGCAGCGTGATTGAGGGCAAGGGTCCCAAGGGCCAGGGGCCACAGATGAGGCGCAAGAGCGGTTCCCAGAACCACGCCGCCATTCACCCAAAGGGAAGCGCGAATGAACCGCGAAGGCACCCACGCTCGCGGCGGTGGCGCTGGCAACACGACTTCAGCGCGATTCGGGTTCGTCGAAGCCACGCCGAAAAGCCCGAATGCTGGTCATGAAGGAAGAATGCCGGAAGTTGGGAAAACTAAGACGGCGCACGGCATATTCGACCGCGAACATCATTCCGATGAGCACGGGAGTGGCAAGATTCACGAAAACCGACCACATCTGCGTACTCGCCTCCACATAGAGCGCGCTCGCAATGGCGGCCAGGGTAGCGAAGAAAAGCGTCCACGCCAGCGTGACGCGCCGGGTGTAGCGTTCGATCTCCGGCGGGAGGTGCCCATGCACCATGCGGGCGAAGCGCGTCACCAAGGGTTCGTGGCCACGCCTTAGGCTCCAACCGAACACACCGCCCAAACCGAATTGGAAAGCAAGATATTGAATCATGTAAAGAATGCCCGGATGCGTGATGAGTCCAGCACTCCATTGCCACACCAGCACCGTTAACCCGCAAAGTCCCAGGGATACCGTCCATCGCAGACGGGTGCGCCAGGCAATAGCGGCGGCAGCGAGCGCAAGCGGAATCCACAACCACATCACCGCCACGCGCACAAAGCGCTCGCTCTGCGAGAACACCACGTGCGACGCCATGGCATAAAGCGCCAGGCCAAGCACCAACACTCCCGCCCTCAAAACCGAACGCGTGCGCTCCCCCATGAACTAGCGCAGTTGATACTCTAGACGAAGACCCACCACATTCATATGGCTCTCGGGCTGGTAGTAGAACCCTGCCGGCAAGGCCGAGCTACTGGGAAAATCCACGTAGACCGGATCGGAGGCCTGCAGACCAAAGTAATCCGTCGTCCCCGACAAAGGCTGGTTAGTGACCAAATCGGCGCCCTCGTAATCCACACTGCCTGTCCAGACACGCCCCTTGGCCCCAAATACCATGCCGCTGGATTTATCTTGGGTCCATGCCACGTGAAATGCCGCGACGGGCCCCGTCTCCTTGACCTGCGGCGTGGTGTCTTCGCGCCAGTCGAAATACTCCAGACCGCCGCCTAGATGAAGCTCCGCGTGCGCGGAATGAATGCCAAAACCAACCACGCTGGCAAGCGCCACCAAGACATGCTTCATAGCGATTTCTCCAAAGTTACACTACGCGCAACTCGCCGCCCACCAGCTTCGGGACCACGTCAAGCACGTTGGTGCGCGCGGCAAACTTCACTTCCTCGGCCAGCCCGCGCTCCTGCATCATTTGCCCCACCCGGCAGCGCATCAAGGCGGACTCCGCGCGCTCGCTGCGATAGAGCGCTCGTGCCGCGTGCGAAGCATCGGACAAATCGCGCTCGCCCATCTCGCGCTCGATCAAATCCACGAAACAACCGGCGCCATACATATCCTCCAAGTTCGGATTGCCCATGGAACCGGAGCAGATGATCAATATGGTTTCCTTCCGGTGGTGCGAAGCCACGTGCCGCACCAGCGCCTGCGCGTTGAGGAGCGCACCCGCGTAGACGTGGGGCGCCGCGGAGGCATTGCGCAGCGCTACCGTACCGTTGGTGGTGGAATAAATCAAAGTCTTGTCCTGCACGCCGTGACCGATCAACACCAAGGGCGTGGGCGATACGAATCCCGGAATCGTTTCCGCATGCAGCTCACCGGAGAGCACGTAGGACTCCGGGGAATGGCGCGTAGCGGCCTCGCGCGCGCCCAATTCGTCCAGCGTGGGGATCACGCCGCGGGCACCGTGGGCCAGGGCCGTTATCATGGTCGAGGTGGCGAAGAGCACGTCCAGAACGATCACGACCTTATTTTCCAACCGCACCATGTCGAGGTCTTCGCGGCGGAACAGGACATGGACTTTGTGATTGAGCTGAACCGTCATGAACTTGAATCCTCCTGCCCGCGCCGCCCGAACATTCCAAAACCCTCCATGGTCATCACCATTTCACCTCGTTGATTGAGCACTTCCCAGCGGCTTTTGATGATACCTGTGCCGGGCTTGCTTTGAGATACACGGGTCTCCAGAATTATCCGGCGGGCACTCAGCGTGTCCCCTGGCCGTACGGGTTTCAACCAGCGAATATTGTCCAACCCCGGAGAGCCCAAGCTCGCGCATTCATTCAGATGGCTATCGCACATCATGCGCATGACCAGCGCGCAGGTATGCCAGCCGCTGGCGATAATGCCGCCAAACATGGACCGCTTGGCCGCCTCCTCGTCCACGTGGAAGGGCTGAGGGTCGAACTGGCGGGCGAATTCGGTCATTTCGTGCTTCTCAAGCGTGCGCTCGCCCATTGGAATGACGTCGCCCGCCTGGAAGTCTTCGAAATAGAACTTATAAGCCATGACAAGTGCAAAAAAACGCCCGGAGTATCGCACATAGGCGCCAATGGACGGCCCGCCCCTTGGTCGCGCCGGGGCTCGCGAACCGTCTTTTACCCGTCCGGCGGGCCTCAAGTTCTCCCTTGGCGAACAGATAACGGAGTTGGGCGAAATGCTGGCTTACGCCCATCCGGCGGTATTGCGGGGTCACGCATGCGAGGGTCCCGCTAATGGATGTGCAGCCACAGGACGGCGCGGCCCAATTGTCGCTGCTTTACGCACCGCATACCCACCACGAAGATGAATACACAGCCCTAGCCATACAGCAACCCAGATATGAGCAACGAGATCATAGAGGCAACCGGCTTAAAAAGTCGCAAGCGTAAGAACTCCCCCCAGCGCTCGACTGCCACGCATTCTGAGCAAGGTACCCCCTTGGACGAGGAGGAGGCTAGGGAAATCCTCGTACAGTGCCAAACCATGGCCCTCGGCAGCCTCGGGAAGTCCCTTGCCGCCATCTGGGGCGAGGTCCAGAACGCCATTTTGGCGATGGCGGAGGAAGCCAAGGAGGACAAGGACGCTCGCGATGCCTTTGTACAGGGCGCGGATAGGATTTTTGCCAAACGCCAGTCGATCCAAGATCGCTTCAAGGAAGAATTGCAGGCCGAATTCGAAAAGCGGCCCAGCCTAGGGTCCTCCGAGGACGATGACGATGACGACGATGATGACGACGATGATGCGGCTAATAGCGATGATGACGCCGAGGACGAAGACGAGGAAGAGGACGAAGACGGGAATGAGGATGAATTCGACACATCGGGTCTCACCTTGGTCGGCGACGATGATCTGTTCGCCTCGCTAAAACTCAAGGAGCTTTCCACAAAACTGCGCGGCCAGTGCGAAAAGGAACTGAGCGCGCTGGACCAACGCATGCGGATCCTGCTGAAGGATCCCAATCTAAGGGACAAGGACAACCCCTTTGGGCCTGAGTCCGTATTCAACGCTTTCACGCGCGCATGCGATGCGATCGAGGCAGACAAGAAACTCAAGCCAGCGGTGCTCAATGCCTTCGACGAGCAAGTGCGCAAGGACATCAATGGCATCTATAAGGACATCAACAAGCTGCTCATTCGCGAAGGCGTTCTTCCCAAGATTCGCTTCGGATTTCAGCGCTCCGCCGATGGTAGCGGCCCGTCCTTGGAGGATGCCGCGGAATCTTCGGGAGAGGGAAGTTCGGAAGGGGTAAGTTCGCAATCCGCCGCGCAACCGGCAAGCGGCGGCGCGGCACGCAAAGCCTCCAGCCTAGACACGCACGCCGGTGACGATGACGAGGAAACCCTCACCGGCGAGGAATCCGACCAAGATCTTTTCGCGGTAATCAAGAGCATGATGCCCCGTCCGCCCGCGGGCGGCACCGGCTCGGCAGCGGGCCGATTGCCAGGCGCGAGCGCGGATGGTGTACCGGCTGCTCCCGTGCGTATGATCAGCGGCCAGGAGTTGATGGGCGCGCTGACCCAGATACAGCTAGGAAACGCCGGGGTCATTCAAGATTCTCCGCAGGGCCTGTCCGCCGCCATTGCCGCACAAGGCGGTGTCAATGTTCTGCACGATATCAAGGCTACAAGTTTTGGCCAGGGGCTAAACGAAGTCGACAGCATGACCCTGGACATCGTGGCCATGCTCTTCGACCAGCTTCTCGAAGACAAGAAGATCTCCAACGTCATCAAGGTGCTGATCGGCCGGCTGCAAATCCCGGTGCTCAAGACCGCCATCCTCGATAAAGCCCTATTCCAGAAAAAGACGCACCCCGCGCGCTGTTTGCTCAATACGCTAGGTGAAATCGGCCTCGGTTTGGGGCCGGATTTTCAAGTC
Organism: Burkholderiales bacterium; assembly: GCA_046160525.1. Lineage (GTDB taxonomy): Bacteria > Pseudomonadota > Gammaproteobacteria > Burkholderiales > SHXO01 > SHXO01. Next base: position 15,361 of record JBJXGQ010000063.1, on the reverse strand, counting down.
TCTCATCCGCTATACAAGCTGATCGATGCCGCCGTGCAAAGGCTCATCGACCGCTTCGAGGAAGACGTCTCGCTATTCGCAAAGACGGAGGCGGTTCTCAACCAGTTGGTGGAGACGGAGAACCGGCGCGTCGCGCAGGCGGCCCAACATAGCACCCGCCAGATCGAGAACCGGGAAAGATTGCAGGTCGGCCGGGCATTGGCCCAGCGCGAAGTCAAGAAACGCATGAAGAGCGGCCATGTACCGCCCGCGGTGCAGATATTTCTGGCCACCGAGTGGATCAAGCTTCTGGTCATGGCTTATGCGAAAGTTGGGCCCACCGGCGGGGCGTGGAAGAGTTCCATGGAAATCATGGACCAATTGATTTGGAGCGTGGAGCCCAAGACGGCACCAGAAGACCAGCGCAAACTCGCCACCGCCTTGCCTTCCCTGCTGAAGCACCTGGAACGTGGCATGGAACTCATCGGTACGCCGGAGGACGCGCGCACCAAGTTTCTGTTCAAGCTGATGCGCCATCACACCGAGGTCATATCGGGGGAGGCAGGAAAACCCCGCCCCGCAGACCCACAATCCCAGAACTCAGGACAGGCAGGGAATGCCGCACAGGGCGGCTCGCCCGCGGCATCCAGCGGCGAAGAACTGGTTCCAGAGTCCTTGTCCGCCGACCAGTCCTTGACTATCAACAACCCCTTCGGAGAAGGCCAGATCGAGGTGGAGGAGATCAGCCTGGACTTCCTCCCAGACGTGAGTCTTGGCGAGGATGGCAAGGACACTCCAAAGCCGGCCAAAACCGGAGACAAGTACAGCCGCAAAGCGCAGAAGATGTCCGTGGGAACTTGGGTCGAAATGAGTTCTAGCGGCGATACCAAAATCCACGCGCGCCTATCCTGGGTGAGCCCGCTCAAGAGTACCTTTGTTTTCACCAACAGACTTGGATCCAAGGTGGCGGAGCTGTCGATCTACCATCTGGCCAAGGACCTGCGGGAAGGTACCTGCAAGGTGATGAAAGACGTGCCCATATTCGACCGCGCCATGAGTGCCGTCGTAGGCGTTCTGCGCAAGAACAACGAGGCGGCACTTCAGGGAGCCTAAGGGCTGGCGGCGAGTCCGCACACTGCTCTCCCACAAACGACAACGCCGGGAATTCCCGGCGTTGTCGTTTCCAAGCCCATATTGTTTGAGCTCCGCGGTGGAGAGTTGCCGTTTGGCCCTGGCATAGAGCGTGGAGTTTCCAAATAGCTCGTAGGAATCCGGGCCGGCGCGCCCCTTCGTGCGATCGAGAGAAACGCTGCGCTTGCGTAGGACATCCCAGTGTGCCGGGTAGATCCAATTGGCCTGCGCGCCGCTTTGCCCGGGTAACAAATACGGCTTATCCACCGGCGCCAGCGTAACGTGACGGGGTGCACATAAAGTCTCGCGGAAGATTCTTCCACCGGCTCCCACTTCGCGCCCCAACCCCGCATCACATGGACCTTGCCGCCGAACAACCTCGTTTGTGTTTCCACGAACTGATCGATGTGGGCGAAGATGTGCTCTTGCACGGTGTTGCGCCGGTCGATGTTGGCGCATAGTTCCGCGTAGACCTTGTCCCAAGGGCGGTTGGCTTGAGATTCGAGCCAGCGCTTGAGCGGCGACAAGTTCTCGTTGAGCGATTTACGGCTTACGTACCCTTGCTTGATACCGATTTTGGACGCCACATCTTCGCTTGCGCGATGCAGGCGGCCTTCGCGCGTGCGCATGCGGTTTCCCCAGCGCGGGCGTTCCACGATCACCTTGTACATATCGTTACGCATGATTACCTCCCTTCTTAAAGGCGGCGGTCTCTTGCTTGACCGCCATGTTCCGCGCGCGCCGGAGCCCACCGCGCGATTTGCGATGCGCGCCGGCACCACCGCGCCTTTCCTTCAGCGCGGCTAACACCGGGTTACGGGGTTTCATGGTTTTGGCCACCCGGAAGGCCAGCATGGGGTTCACGGTTTTCATGCCATCACCCCTTCACGCAGACGACTTGTTTCAAGGTGTGCACCACCTCGGCCAAGTCCGCCTGGTTAGCCATCACCGCGTTCATCTTGTGGCGGCGCATGTCCTTTTTCACTGCCTCGATGAAATAGCGCCCCATCGCGTTGCCGGTGCCACGCGAACCCGAATGCAACATCACCCACAAGTACTGCTCCTCATCGATGCACAACTCGATGAAGTGATTGCCACCGCCCAAGGTGCCAAGCTGGCACACCCAGGATGTGTAGCCGGACTACTTTATTGCCGAAAGCGCTTTGCGTTCCGTCAAACACTCCGCTGCGCCCACCTGATATTCCCGGCACACGGCCGGCCTTATGTCATAGATCCGGCAAAGCATCGTATTGCGGTCCAGGGCAATGCACCATCCATCGTCCAGCCGCGCCATGACCTCCCCGCCCCAGCGGTCCCATTGCGTCCACTTGGGGGGAACGTCATCGTCCCCCATCAAGATCACTTCCAGCTTGCAGCAACAGGCCCGGCAGCTAGCACAGGTAATAGCCGCAGCGCTGGAATCCGCGCTGTGGTCATTTTCCAACGCGCGCAGGTCCGGCGAATTTAAGCCGCGACGGCCGGCACACCGGCAATGTCCTGCAACCATTCCTCATCGCGCAAGCCAGTATTCGTGACGAGCACCTGCCTGGGACGGCCCGTGGGGTTGCGCTGCAAGTGGCCCGCGATCTCCTTGCACAACCGCTTGAAATTCGCGGCATCGCGGTTGTCCACCACCTCCGGCTGAAAGCGTACCCGGTGGGTGACTTTCGGGAGTTCCAAATTAAAGTGATGGCATCCCTCCACGCTCGCATACTGCACGGGCGCGGCGTTGAAATTCTTGCTCAGGGCTTTGCGTATCGCCGCAATTTTCTCTTTCATGCTATGACCTCAAAACGTTATGCCCTCAGCGCCCGTTGGCGAGAGGGTAAATCCGTACTCCGGTGGATATTGGTTTTCTCTTACCGCCCACTATACTGCTTCCTGGCGGGCGAAATTATGGTGCAACGCCTAATTTTCCGAAAAGGGTGCCCGTGGGCGTCAAAAGGGATTGCCTGTCCTCCCTTCCTCGCCCTTCATCAGAGCCTCGAACATCCAGGACAACACGGCACGCTGCCCATCGATGGGAGCAAAAATGGCGAACTCGCGGCAGCGCAGATCCGCCGCCGATGCTACCGCGATCTGCCTGAGCCCGGGGGCGCCTCGTTGCAACACGAACACCGGCCCTCCCGAGTCGCCACTGCACACATTGACCTTGGTGCCATTGCGATAGCGGGACTCCATGACAATCTCTCCCCCGCCGCCAACGACCCCCTGCAAGTCCCTCGTATTACCGCGCAAGCCCGCAAACCGCAAGGTAAGGTCTTTCAATCGAACGGATTTATGCATTTGGCCGTACCCCGCAATCACCTTGGGCGTGGCGAGGCTATCGCGAAACCCGTCCGGCACCATCTCCACGACACCATGGGTTGCAGGAATGGGCCGGTCCAGCAGTACCAAGGCAAGGTCGGATGCGAGGTACTGCGCCCTTCTCTTCTTGGGAAGATCCGCGATGCTTCCCGCTCCCGGCCGGTACTTGCCCCCTTGCACGAGATCCAGAAACCGCGGATGAACTGCGATATCAATGGCCTGGCGGCGTTCAGGCGCGCCTGACCCACCATCGAACTGCACCGCCAGCCGCCGGTTAACGCCGCCTCCAATGAACAGACAATGCGCCGCCGTTAGCACCACACGCGGATGCACGACGCTAGCCGAACACAAACTGATCTGGCGTCCTGCCGCGTCAAGACCCAATAGCGGAACGGTTGTGGCGGAAACCGCATTCGCAAGCGCCACCTCCTCCACCGTATAGCGCGACGGATCCGCGAGCACCGCATCCGCCGCTACCCCGCCCGTAACAGCGCAGGCCCGCGCGGAATACCCCGCCATCAAACAAACCACCACAAGGGAAATGAGGAGAAAGCGGACGGCAATGGGCATTCTGTGATGAATCCTGGCGGATACTACCGTGCGCCAGAGATTACCGCGCTTTGACAGACAGGGCGGGCTTCGTTATCCTGCGCCACCTTCTAGCGGAGAGGTGACCGAGCGGCCGAAGGTGCACGATTGGAAATCGTGTGTACGTCAAAAGCGTACCGTGGGTTCGAATCCCACTCTCTCCGCCAAAATACAAAAGCAGCCCTTGCGGCTGCTTTTGTATTTTGATGGTGCGGTATGGGTGGGAACCCACGCGGGTTCGACCAGCGCTTGGACGAATGGGAGAAGTGCGCAGGACGCCTGCACGCACGTGCTGGCGTCCCGGCACCAAGCCGGGATGATGGGATCGCCCCAAGGCGAGACCATCACAATCCCACTCGATAGCCTGCCCCAATCTGGGCCGTCGCTCGCATCGAGACCCAAAGAAAATCTTCGAACCGCTATAAAGTATAGAACTGACCCCAATCTATAGAACTGCCCCCAAGCTACACCTCACCTGCCCGCCGGCCGGTCGGAAGGAACTCCGCGCAACTGAATTTCGTTTTGGATCTCGATCACCATCAAGTCATAACCCATTTCCAAGGCGCCTGGGTACTGTGTGCGTATACGGCGCATGACCTCCCCTTCCTTTACCTCGACAAACTCCACGGGAGATATCACGGCCAACCCTGGACGAGTGGCGCGTAGCACTTTGGCCAGGTCCTCGGGCGTTGTGTGGGTGGCCTGTTCCTTACGCAGGCGTTCGGAGTCGCCGAGAAAGTCTTTGTCGATGGCCATGACTTCATGGATGATCACACTTGCGCGGCGGGCGTTCTGAATAAGATTATCGGAATAGGTGGTGGCTCCCGAGATCACGACGGCGCGGGCGCCGGCCTCAATGCGGTAACCGTAGGCTGGGTCCATGGGGCCGTGATTCACCACGAAGGCCATCACTCGCGCGTGCTCGGACTCGTAGACCAGATTTTCGGATATATCCGACGCATCGATTCTGGCGCTTGCCTTGTTCTCGCGAAAGCTCGCTTGGATGCCGGGTGCGAAGGCGCGCAGTAGGTGGCCCATCATTTCAACCGTTCCCTTCGGGCCGGTGATGGGCAGGGGTTCGTCGCGGCCGCGATGCCACCCGCTCAGCCACAAGTCAGCGCACCCCATCGTGCGGTCGGAACTCAAATTGGCCAGAAACACGTGCTGCACTTTGGCGGGGGACATTCCAGCCATCGCCAGGCGCGCGGTCACGCCGCGGCCGCAGTCGAACAGCAGAACGTCTCGCCCTGCTTCAACCAGGATGCTCGGGCCTGCGCGCTCCGCCAATGCCCCCGCGCCGCCTCCAGTTCCCAGAAGGGTGATACGGATTCCATCGAAGGCCAATGCTGGAAGCGCGGGAACCAGTAACGCCCAGCATAGTCCGAGCACGAGGTAGCGCGGCATGACACCCTTTGCAAGCATGATCATGGAGGCGATACTAACAGCAGCAATGCCCTCTCCCAGGCCTTGAAACCAGGCCGGTGGCGCGCAAAACCTCCGTGCTAATATCCGCCGCCTTTGCAGGGAAACGACTTCATCAGTTAAAGGATTACTCGAATGAATATGATTAAGCAGCGCGCGTTGCTGGCGGCCGGGCTACTGGCTTTTGGCCTGGGCACCGCAGTGTACGCGCAGGAAGGCGGATTGCGTGTCGTGGTTCCGGCCGATCCGAAGGCATGGCAAAAGGATCCTTCCATTCCCCATGGCGCGAAAACCCTGGTGGTGTATGGAGACCCGAAGAAAGCCGGCCCCTACATGATCCGCATTCGCATGCCGAGCGGGTACAAGTTGCAGCCGCACAAATTTCCCAATGACCTCTTCGTCACGGTGGTGAAAGGGACCTTCTGGTTTGGTACGGGCGATCGTTACAACCCGATGAAAATGCGGGAGCTGCAAGGCGGTAGCGCATTCACGATTCCGCAAGGTACGCCCTCCTATAGCTGGGCGCGCACGGAAGTCATCCTTCAGGTGTTAGGCCAAGGTCCCGTGGACAACCCCATCGAGTACATTCATCCTGACGATGACCCCAGACAACAATAAGCCCCGAGGATCTTTCATGCGAATACCCAACCGAGTTGTACTGGCGAGCTTGATGGCAAGCACCGCCATCGCCGCGAGCGCCGCCGAGCCGTCCATCACACCAGCTGATCTCATCATGTCCGGCCCCGAGGCCGTGGCGGTGAATGGCCGCGAGTGGAAAGAGAGCAAGACCGTTCCGCCGGGCATGAAGGTGGTCATGGTTCTGGGCGATCCCTCCAAGCCGGGGCCCTATGTGTTTCGGGCAATGATTCCGGCGGGCTACAAGTTACCGCCGCACCGTCATCCAGACGAACGCAGCGTGATTGTGCTCAAGGGCACTTACTGGTCCGGCGTGGGAGAGAACTTCGACAAAGCCGCCCTGAAGAAATTTACACCCGGCAACTTCTATATCACGGACGCGCGCACGCCCCATTTCGCTACCGCCGAAACCGATGTGATCATTCAAGAGATGGGAATCGGCCCCATTGAAAACCCCATCGAGTTCTTGCGCGCGGAGGACGCCCCCCGGTAATAGCTATTTCTTCAGGCTATCCTGGAATTTGGATAGCTCGATCTGGTTCACCGTCAGCACCGATTTCTGAAGAACGCTCTCTAGGTAGAGGCGTTCGTTTTCCTGGGTTTTGCGTTGCCTCATGGTGGCCACCAGGAAGGCGCGCGACTCCTCGAAGGTGCGCTGGCGGCTCGGGCGCTTGTCCATCACCTTGATCAAGTACCAGCCGTTTTTCAGTTTGAGGGCCGAACTGATGGCGCCTTTCTCCAGCGCGGTGATGACCGGGCGAAGTTCGGGTGCCAGCTGATTTTCCGTGACCCATCCTATCTCCCCGCCCCTGGCCGCGGTTTCCTTCTGATCGGATTCCTCCTTCGCGATGCGTGCGAATTCACCAGGATTCTTTTGCAGCATCGCGGATAGATCCGTTGCCTTTTTGGCGGCAGCGCTGTTTTGCGCCTTGTCCGTGGCATCCGGTGTAGCGATGAATACCGTTGCAATCTGAAACTGCACCGGCGCCACCAGCGCCTTTTTGTTCCCTTCGTAGGCGGCCTTAACCTCATCCTCCGAGGGGTAACCCGCTGGAGGGCGCACGAAACTCTGTACGTAGGCACTCAGGAGCGCCTGTTCCTTGGCCCTTTCCATGAGCATCTGCACTTCAGGCCTTTGCTCCCATCCTTTTCCCCTCGCCTCGCCGATGAGGGATTTTCTAACCAACTCCGCGCGCACCAGCTTGTCGAGGTCCGGCAATGAGGACGCCAGATGTTTCTTGATTTCCGGCCCTTGTAGATCCAAGGTTTCACGGACCTCGGTGGGGCTGATTTTGGTGCCATCCAATTTTCCGAGCACCGCTTCATCTTGGGCATAGGCATACGCGCAACCCAACGCAAGCGCCAGAACGACTGGTAACCGAATTCGCGGGAGCATCATGGAGAGTTTTCCTCTGTAGGGAGTCTTGAAGGGTGGGGGTCGCACTGCTAAGTCATTTCCGCCAGACACTCGTGAAGTTGCCGCTGCCAGGAGATTTGTTGGATACCGAATGTTCGTAGGAGTTTCGAGTTATCCAGCACCGAGAAGAGCGGCCGCGTGGCGGGCGTTGGATAATCCTTGGTCGCAATGGGGATGACGGCCGGGCTGGCGGGAACATCTCCAGCATTACGTAATTTGAGCGCTTCGCAGGTAAAGCCGTACCAGGATGTCACGCCGCCCGCCGTCAGGTGATAGGTGCCCGATTGTTCGGCACGCAGACGTTCGAGGGCGGCGGCGGATCCGAAGCATCCTTGCAACACTTCGAAGGTCACGCGCGCGAGGTGCCGGCACCAAGTGGGCGCACCGGTTTGGTCGTGGACAATTCGCAATTCGGGCCGTTCCTTGGCGAGGCGCAGCACGGTCAACAGGAAATTCTTCCCGCGGCTACCGTAGACCCAACTCGTGCGAAAGTTGAGATGAGTGACACCGGAAGCCCGCAGGACTTCTTCCCCCGCCAGCTTCGTGACGCCGTACTGATTGAGCGGCCCCGTCGGGTCGGCCTCGGTGAAGGGTGCTCCAATGCGGCCGTTGAACACGTAATCCGTGGAGTAATGCACCATGACACCGCCCAACTCAGCCATCGTATTGGCCATCACGCGAACGGCATCGCGGTTTACCTTCATCGCCACGGCGGGATCCGACTCGGCTTGGTCCACAGCGGTATGGGCCGCGGGATTGACCAGCAACTTAGGTTTTAACCGAAGGATGAATGCACGCAACGCAGCCTCGTCGCATAGATCCAGTTCCGCCACGTCCACGGCGGTAACTTTTCCAAGGGATGGGAGCAGCTTCGCTAACTCCCAGCCCACTTGCCCTTGCGCGCCCGTGAGCAGTATGTTCAATCGAATACCTCGGCTTGCCCCAGGTTCACGCCCTCACTGTCTTTCTTCGACAGCACTGGTGACCCGGTGATGGGCCATTGAATTCCAATGGCAGGGTCGTCCCAGCAAATGGTTCTCTCGTGCTGCGGGGCCCAATAATCCGTGGTCTTGTAGAGAAATTCGGCGTACTCCGAAAGTACAACAAAGCCGTGCGCGAAGCCCTTCGGAATCCACGCCACGCGTTTGTTCTCGTGCGATAACTCGAAACCCACCCAGCGGCCAAAATTTGGCGAAGAACGGCGTATATCGACGGCAACGTCAAACACGGTCCCCGCCACGCACCGAACGAGTTTTCCCTGGGGTTGCTTGATCTGGTAGTGCAGGCCCCGCAAAACGTTCTTCGCGGAACGCGAGTGATTGTCCTGAACGAATTGCTCGATATGACCCGTGAGTTCCCACCAACGCCGCTGGTTAAAACTTTCAAAAAAAAATCCGCGATCATCTCCAAAGACCTTGGGTTCGATCAGCAAGACTTCCGGTAGGGCGGTCGGCAGGACGTTCAAAGAAAAATCTTCGAGCTCAGCAGTGACTTCAGATACTGCCCATAACTATTCTTCATCAGCGGTTGAGCCAGCTTTTCCAAGTCCTCGCCCGTGATATAGCCCATGCGATAGGCGATTTCCTCGGGACAGGCCATCTTGAGGCCTTGGCGCTTCTCCAGCGTTTGCACGAAGAGGGAAGCCTCGATGAGCGAATCGTAGGTGCCGGTGTCGAGCCAGGCGTGGCCGCGCCCCATGACCATAACGTCAAGTTCTCCGCGCTCAAGATAGCATTTGTTGACGTCGGTGATTTCCAACTCTCCGCGTGGCGATGGCTGAAGACTTTTCGCTACCTCAACAACGCTTCGGTCGTAGAAATATAACCCGGTCACGGCATAGCGCGAGCGCGGCTTCGCGGGCTTTTCCTCGATGCTGATGGCTTGCCCGCTAGGCGAGAATTCCACCACGCCATAGCGCTCCGGATCGGTCACCGGGTAAGCGAACACGGTAGCCCGGGTGTCCTTTCCGGCCGCGGACTTAAGGTCGCTGGTCAAGTCGTGGCCGTAGAAAATATTGTCTCCCAGCACGAGCGTACAAGTGTCCTCGCCGATAAAGCGCTCACCGATGATGAAGGCTTGCGCCAACCCGTCTGGCGAGGGTTGCACCGCGTAGGAAAAATTCATCCCCCAGCGCTGCCCGCTGCCCAAGAGTTGTTCGAATCTCGGCGTATCTTGCGGCGTGGAGATAATCAAGATGTCGCGAATGCCCGCCAGCATCAAGGTCGCGAGCGGGTAGTAAATCATGGGCTTGTCGTAAACGGGCAAGAGCTGCTTGGAAACCGTCTGCGTAATGGGGTACAGACGGGTACCCGACCCGCCAGCCAGGACGATTCCCTTTCTCATGGAACCAACTCCCGCGATTGGTAATTCATGCCCACCCACTTTCGGTAGTCGCCTGACGTGACGCTCGCCACCCACTCGGGATGAGCCAGATACCACTGCACGGTTTTGCGCAATCCCGACTCGAAATTTTCCACCGGCCTCCAGCCAAGTTCGCGTTCGATCTTCGCGCAGTCGATGGCGTAACGCCTGTCGTGGCCAGGACGGTCTTTCACATAGGTGATCAAGGACTCATGGGGGACGTTGGAAGATCCCGGGCACAGTTCATCCAAAAGGCTGCACAACGTGCGAACCACTTCGATGTTCTTGACTTCGTTGTGGCCGCCCACGTTGTAGGTCTCCCCTACCCGCCCGCGCTTCAAGACCAGGGAGATGGCATCGCAATGATCCGTGACATAGAGCCAATCTCGCACGTTCTGGCCATCCCCATAGACAGGCAGCGCCTTGCCGTGAACGGCGTTGTGAATCATGAGGGGAATCAATTTTTCGGGAAACTGGTATGGCCCGTAGTTGTTCGAACAATTCGTCGTGAGCGTGGGCAATCCATAAGTGTGGTGGTAGGCCCGCACCAAATGATCGGAGGCCGCTTTCGTGGCCGAATAGGGACTATTGGGTGCGTAGGGCGTCGATTCGCTGAAGGCCGGATCGGCGGGCCCGAGCGAGCCATAAACCTCGTCCGTGGATACGTGCAGAAAACGAAACTCCCGCCGCCTCGGTTCGGGCAATTTCTCCCAGTAACGGTAGGCCTCGTCCAGCAGCGTGAAAGTTCCCACGACGTTGGTATCAACAAAGGCACCGGGCCCGTGAATGGAACGGTCCACGTGGCTTTCCGCGGCGAAGTTCAAGATTGCCCTGGGCGAATGCTCCTTGAGAAGAGCATGGATAAACTCGCGGTCGCCGATATCTCCGCGCACGAAGGAGTGAGCCGCCGAATCCTTCAAGGATTCCAGATTGCCTAAATTACCGGCATAGGTCAGCTTGTCCAGATTGATCACCGGCTCCGCCTCGCGGGCCAGCCAGCGCAGCACGAAGTTAGCGCCGATGAACCCAGCCCCGCCCGTCACCAAGATCATTGCATGTTCTCCAAGCCCTTCCGCATGAACCCTTTGGACGTTATATCGGCCAGCCGCGAGGCAACCTTATTCTTTAGCGGCCGGCTTGCCTGGCTCGGACATCTCCCCAGTATTGGGCGCATTGCCATCTAGCGTAGCGGGCTCTTGCCCCGCGGGATGGGCGGCTTCTGGTAGACCAGCTTGCGCGCCAGCCTTACCATCGGCGGCCGCCTGCTTGAACTCACCCAGGTACTCGATTTTCGCGCTGTCCCGCAGACGCTTGAGTTCGTCTTGCGAAAGAGTGAGGCGCGCCCGGTTCAGCAAATATTTTTCCAACACGGGTTTGGCCTTCTCTTGATCCAGGGCCTGGGTTTGCGAGGCAACCAGTTGCAACACTTGCACGCCGCCTTGCGCGGGAAGAAGCATCAGATCGCCTTCCTTCATCTTGTGAAAGGTAGGCAGCATCTCCAGGGGTAGCTGCTCGGCGGCCTGGGTCGCCGAGCCGGCACGAAACTTCAAACCTTGCGACTGGAGCCACGCGACGAGATCTCGCATCACCAGCGTCTTCTGGGATTTCTTGTCCAGCTCTTCCAGCTTGCTCTTCAGCGCCCCGTGCTGCTCCTGTGAGACTCCGATGACCAATTGGTTGAAGCGGTAAATTCTGCGTTCCGAGAACAGTTCGGGGTGCTTGGTATAGAACTCCGCGATGGCCTCCGGTGTAGGTTTGGGAGCGCCAGCGGCAATTTTTTCCAGATAAGCCTGGGCGAGTATTTGTTTGGCCGCAGCCTCGATGGTCTGCTGCACCTTGGGATCGGACTCGAGTTTATTTTCCGCCGCCTTTTGCAGGAGCAATTGCTGGTTGATCAACTGTTCCAGGACGCGTTTGCTGGCTTGTTTGCGCTGCTCCTCGCTAAGCGTGCCCGCGCGCGCGAGGGCAAAATCGATCTGGCTGGCGCTCACCTCTTTGCCATTGACCGTTGCCGCGGCCTGCGCGCTGCCTTGCTGCTGGGTTTTTCCACAAGCGTTCAGTAGCGCGAGGGTCATCAATAAGCATACTAGGCGGGGAAATGAAAGCACTCAAATACTCCTATGGAAATTAACCGGACTGCCGCGTGTGAAGGGGGGATGCCGCACAAACGCGAAGTATAGTCGGATGACCGTATGCCATTGGCTTACCAGAAGTACCACTGCCCGCTATGGAGCACCCAGGCACCCAGCATCAGATTGGTGACACCATGGGCCAGGATGGGCACCCACAAATTGCCGCTTCGCATATAGAGCCAGCCATAGGCCAAACCCGCGATCAAACCCGCGGCCCATTGATGGTGTTCAACGGCGAACAACGCCGAACTCACCCAAAGCGCCTTCGCCCCCAACACGTGCGGGTTGGCCTTCAAGAAATCCTGGCGTTCAATCCAGCGCATGACGAAAGAACGCCAAAACAGCTCTTCCATGACCGGCACGATCACGGCGGCGCCCAGCATCCTGGTGCAGGCCATGAGCCATAGGATGCTTTCATCGGCGCCGCGCGGGTCGTATCCCTTGGGTTGCCCCAAGGTCACCCAAGGGCCATTCAGATTGATCCATATCACGAAAACCACGGCGCCCGTGGCCAAGGCGATTCCCGCTTCCCGCGCGCTTAGGTGGGGTGTGGCAATTTCCTCGTAGCCCCTCCAGAAATAGAGGAGCGCGCCCGCCACGATTGCGATCTTTACCGCGTAGAGCCAGCGCCCATCGAAGCCGGGCCATGCGTCATGGAGCCATGACGAGCCCTCCAACGCCAAGAAGAGCAAGTAAAGAGCAAAGGGGAGAATACGGCTGAAGGCCGGGTTGTCCGGCATTCTTACCAGGGAGTGACTGATATTCATCGTTCCGGGAGGGCTTGGATCTCTGAGTTTTCGCGGCGTTGCCGCGATGGCGCCTGTGCATAGCAATTTCAGTTCCGCGCGCATGCGATCCCGTACAATCGCCCTCCTTTATCACGTACTCCCGGCGCCCATGAACTTCATTCGCCTCCTGAGTCTTCCCCTTGCCATGCTCTCCGCGGGCGCGCTCGCCGACAACGCCGCCCTCAATGCCATGCTGGAGGAAAACGCTTCCGCGGCGGCTTATGCCCGCCTGTGCGACGACGAACCGGTGTCCGACCAGTTGAAATCCAGCACGATGTTGATGCTCGCATTAAGCGGCATCGACGCCCAAAGCGTTCAGTTGGGCAGCGGCAAATTCAACGACATCGTGCGCCGCGAGGTGCGGGCCAAGCGCAAGCCCGGCGAGTTGGACTGCTCCGTAAAACTTCCGTGGGCGAAGGACCGGCTAGCCGCCACGCAAGCATCCGTTCGGCTCAAATGACGCCTGAGCCCCGAAGCGCGCTAATTTCACCCGCATCGAGGCCCAGCACATCGCCCAATACCTGATCCGTGTGTTCTCCCAGGCGCGGGGGCGGGCGTTCATAGCGTACGGGCGAAGCGGAGAGGCGTAGCGGGCTCGCCACTGCGGGCACGCCCGCCTGGCCCTCATTTCCTAGCTCGACCCGTATGCCCCGGTGGCGCACTTGAGGGTCGGCAAAGGCTTGCGCGATGTCCTGCACTTTTCCGCACGGCACCCCTTCCTCGGAGAGTTTATCCATCCACCATTTCGCCGGGCGCGTTCGCGTAATGCCTTCCACCAAGGCCGTGAGCTCCTGGCCATGGCGTAAGCGCGCGGCGTTGGTACGAAAGCGTTCGTCCTTCGCAAGCTCGGGGGCTTCCAAGGCATGGCAAAGTTTTTCGAACTGCGAATCGTTACCCGCCGCCAGCATCACCCAACCATCGGCGCAAACAAAAGATTGGGACGGCATCACGGAAGGGTGCGGATTGCCGTTGCGCTTGCCCACCGCACCCGTGGAAAGATAGTTCTGGGCCACATTGATCATGGAGGCGAGCTGCACGTCGAGGAGCGCCAAGTCGATGTGCTGGCCTTGTCCCGTGAGGTCGCGGTAGCGCAAGGCTGCCTGAATGGCGATCACGGCATAAAGCGCGGTGATCTTGTCCGTCACCGCCACGCCCACTCTCTGCGGATCGCTCTCGCGCTCCCCCGTCACGCTCATCAAGCCACCCATGGCCTGCACGACGGGGTCGTAGCCTGGGCGCGCGGCATAGGGGCCATCTTGCCCGAAGCCAGTAATGGAGCAGTAGACCAACCGTGGATTCTCCTGGCGCAGGCTCTCGTAGTCCAGGCCGTAGCGTTTGAGGTCTCCGACCTTGTAGTTCTCCACTAGCACGTCGGACTTCAGACTCAACTGTTTGATGAGGTTCTGGCCTTCGGGCCGCGAAAGGTCCGCGGTGATGGAGCGCTTGCCGCGATTACAGCACAGGTAATAAATGCTGTCAGAAGTATCGTTTCCCTGGGCATCCTTCTGAAACGGCGGACCCCAGGCACGGCTGTCATCGCCCCGCCCAGGGCGTTCGACCTTGATGACTTCCGCGCCCAAATCCGCCAGCGTCTGGCAGGCATAGGGCCCCGCGAGAATCCGCGTAAGGTCCAGCACCCGCACCCCTTGTAACGCACCTTGCATTAATTGCTCCGTAGTTCCGCAGACTTGAATTGAAATTGCTCGCGCTTATGCCAGCAAAATTCATGTTACCAACAAGGGGAGCACCCCGAATGGCACTTACTTAAGCATTTTACGGATGACCCATGCTTGCGGATGTGCATTTTGGCAAGGGTACTCAATTGGGGGCGTGCAATGTAGGCCGTGCCAGCATAACTGTATATCGTTGATTATGGCTTGGTCGGGGAGTGAAGGCCCGGGGGCAGCCCGGCGGCTGGCCACTTTTTCTTGCTTGCCCAAGAAAAAGTAACCAAAAAGAAAGGCACCCTAATGCCGCTTTTCCCCTGCGCTGCCTGGCGGACTCGCGGCGCCTGCGGAACTAGTCCGCGCGAAAAGCACGCGCGGCCGTCGAACAGTCCTCGGCGAATTCCCGCGAGCCCGCCGAGCTGCTCGGCGCGGCATAAGGGGAAGGAAAAGCAAACCAGCGGTTTGCGAAGGGTGTGGCTTCGGTTGTCGATTGTCGATTGTCGATTGTCGGTTGTCGGTTGTCGGTTTTGGGGTTTGGGGTGCCTCTCCCCCTTCTGAAGCGCCGAGTAACGCAGGAGCGATGGGGGATGTCGCCGAGGACTGTCCGACGGCCGCGCGCGCTTCATGCGCGGACTAGTTCCGCAGGCGCCCATCGCTTCGAGTAACGCAGGGTACCCCGATAGGGGCGGTTCAGTGGGACGGCCTTTTAGCTCCGGCATAACGCGCTGCGCGCATTAGCCTTCACTGAAACTTCGTTTTCTTTGGTGACTTTCTTTTGGCCGCGCAAAAGAAAGTTACCAGCCGCCGGGCTGCCCCCGGCGACTTTCTCGTGAGTGCGCATCTATGCACGCTAAAGCAAGTGCCATTCGGGAGCACCCCTATCCCCTAGCGGACGCACAAGGGAGAGAGCCCTTGTGAATCATCCCCTGCGCT
>JBJXGQ010000062.1:0-24228 GCA_046160525.1 Burkholderiales bacterium | reverse complement strand
AAATCCGCAGCGCTGATGGTCGTAGGCATTCCACTGTCTGGCTCAAAATCATTCCGGTTGTCAATAGGTTATCGTGGCCTCATCGAGGCTCCGATTCGGGCCCACAAATGCCGCGTGGCGTGGAAGGATGTTGCCGTCTTCCACTACCAGCCGCGAGGTGACGAACATGGCGCAGAGTATCCAGCGGGAGCCTGCATTTCTCCGACGCAAGCAGGTCGAGACACGCACAGGGCTTTCGCGCAGCACGATCTATCAGTACATCAAGGACGGCGCTTTCCCGAAGCCGGTGCCGCTCGGTCCACGCGCGGTCGGCTGGCTCGAATCGGACGTGAGCGATTGGATCGCCGCCCGGGTGAAGATCGCCCGGGACGGCGGCAGACAGGCGGTGTGACGACACGCATGCATGGCTGCCGACGCAATTTCAATGGCCGGGCGGCCGCGCCTGGCGACGGGCCCCGCCACCGCCGAGGTCATTGACCGGTTTCGGGCGGCGCTCGCTGCGCGCGACATCGTTCCGCCCGAGAGCATCATCGCCGACGGCTGCATTCACCGCTGCGACGGCGCGGCGGTTGCGGGGTTTATCGCAAGTGCCGTGACGGAGCGGTCCGAGTCACGGTGCCACCAGCACCGAAATATGTCCGGTCTCGTTGGAATTCGCGCGCGGCCGGATCATGATCTCCACGTCTTGATTGAGCGCGGTGAGAAACTCCATCAGGCGTTCAACGGAGAATTGGTCGAGGCGGTAGTTTTTCAGGGCGGAGACTTTGGGTTGCGGCACGCCGAGCAAGGCGCCGATCTCGCGTTGTTTCAGCTTGCGCGCCTTGAGAAGTTCATTGACGGCCAGCGCCAGGCGCGTCTTGGTCTGTCGTTCAGCGGCATCGGGATAGCCCAAATCGGCGAAGACGTTAGTGGTTCCGCGGGTGATCCTGGTCATGGCTTACCTCTGCTTTCGTAATCGGCCTGGGCGCGTTTGAGGCGCTCTGCAATCAACTTCACGTCTGTCTGCGGTGTCTTGATGCCTTGCTTCGATTTCTTCTGAAAGGCGTGCAACACATACACCACGTCGGCAAAGCGCACCGCATAAACTGCGCGGTAGGTGTCGCCGCGATGATCCTCGACGATCTCCAGAATCCCCGGCCCTTCCCCTTTCCAGGGCTTGGCGTTCGGATGCTTCGCGCCAAGCTGAGCCAGTCCCAGCGCATAGCCCATTTCGTCCTGTACCTCGGCCGGGAAGCTCAGGTAGTCCTTTTTCGCCGATGCCACCCAGTGCAGCGGTTTTTCGCGGGACAGTCTCGGAGGAATCGGGGACATGCGAATATATACCAAGACAGGTATGTTTAGTCAATGACAATCTGTGGTCGCCGCGCATACTATGCACGGCACGGGCGCTACTCGCTCCGCTGCGCTCCGGTAACGGAGTTCCCGATGGTAGAGTAATTGCGAACCGTAGTTCGACTGGGATTGACACAACCTGGGCAGCGGATATTTTTGAGGGGTAACTTTCGGGGTAACTGCTGTGTGAACTAAAGCAAAGATCAAGTATTCATGCGGGTCTTCTGCTTCTATTCGATTCCCGCCGCCTCCACCAATTAGAAGGGCCACCCAATCGGGTGGCCTTTTTATTGGGATATGAGTCCCAGGGATTTCATGACCCCAGCCAAGTTTCAACCCTGAGCCGTTCATAATGAACGCATGGCCCTCGACTTCGCCACCCTCGACAATCTGCGCACCCATCACCCCGCATGGAGGCTGCTGCGTTCGGACCATGCGGTACTGGTGGCGAGTTTTCTGCACCGGGTTTTTGTCGCGCCAAACGTGCGGGTCATGGCGGCGGCGGATCTAGCCGAGGCACTGGAGGATGAGTTATATGCCCTGCGGGAGCAACACGGCGAGGACGCTTTTCCCAAGGCAGGGTTCGATTACCTGAACGATTGGGCTGCGCCCGGCAAGGGCTGGCTGCGCAAGTTTTACCGCCCCGGCACGGATGAGGCGCAGTTCGATTTAACCCCAGCGACCGAAAAAGCCATTGCCTGGTTGGCACAATTGTCCGAGCGGCAGTTCGTGGGCACCGAATCACGTTTGCTCACGCTGTTCGATTTGCTCAAGCAGATGAGCCAGGGCAGCGAGGCGGATCCGGCCAAGCGTCTGGCCGATCTGCGCAAGAAGCGCGATGAGACGGATGCCGAGATTGCACGCGTGCAGGCAGGCAACGTGCCCCTGCTCGATGACACGGCGCTGAAAGATCGTTTCCAGCAGTTCACGCAAGGTGCACGCGAGTTGCTGGCCGACTTTCGCGAGGTGGAACACAACTTCCGCCAGCTCGACCGCCGGGTGCGCGAACGCATTGCGCGCTGGGAAGGCAGCAAGGGCACGTTGCTGGATGACATCATGGGCGAACGCGATGCGATTGGCGATTCCGACCAGGGCAAAAGTTTCCGGGCAT
Source organism: Burkholderiales bacterium (assembly GCA_046160525.1). Taxonomy (GTDB): domain Bacteria; phylum Pseudomonadota; class Gammaproteobacteria; order Burkholderiales; family SHXO01; genus SHXO01. The sequence goes on along the minus strand of JBJXGQ010000062.1, from coordinate 21,785 downwards.
TTTGGGAGTTTCTGCTCTCCAGCCGAAGGCAGGACGAATTGACCGCGCTGCTGGATAGGGTGCTTGAACTTCCCGCCGTGGCCGCGCTCAAGCCAGACGCCCGTACGCGCCGCGTGCACTACGACTGGATGGAGGCCGGCAACCTTACGCAACGCACCGTGGCGCAACTGTCGCAGCAGTTGCGGCGTTTTCTCGATGACCAAGCCTGGCTGGAGAACCGCCGCATCATGGACATCCTGCACGGCATCGAGAGCAAGGCGCTGGCGCTACGCGATGGGCGGCTCGCTGACAATGTAATGGAAATGGACGCCCCTACCGCGGCTATCGACCTGGCCATGGAGCGGCCGCTCTATACTCCGGCCATCAAGCCGGTGATTGCCGGTTTGGCCTTGCAGGCAGGTGATGAAGACATCGATCCTTCCGCACTGTTCGATCAGATAATCGTGGACGAAGCGCGGCTGGCCCGCCATATCCGACGCGCCTTGCAAGACAAGGCGCAAATCACATTGAGCGAGCTAGTCGCCACCCAGCCCTTACAACATGGGCTGGCCGAATTGGTGGCCTACCTGCAATTGGGCAGCGATACGTTCAGTACCACGGTGGATGAGAATACGCTTGAACACATTCGTTGGCGCGCCCTGGCGCCGGATGGTTTGGAGATGACCCGAAGCGCGCAGCTCCCGCGCGTGATTTTTATGCGACCATAAACAGGCTGCACAGGCAAAGGATGGAAGAAAAATCTAATCAGACACCGGTACCGGCTCCCGCGCCAGACTTGCCGGTGCTGCTCATCAATTTGCTCAAGAACGTGCTCTACCGAGATGATGACGAACGGCTGTGGGCGGCACTGCTGAATCTGCAGGCCCGGGTGCGTGATTATGTGGCGGTGCTTAACCTCGAACTCGTGTTGGACGAAGCCGAAGGCTATGCCTTTCTGAAAAGCCGTCCCGAACCCGCGGACGATGACCCGGCACCACGCCTGCCCAGGCTGGTGGCGCGCCGGCCATTGTCCTACCCCGTCAGTTTGATGGTGGCACTGCTGCGCAAGAAGCTGGCCGAATTCGATGCCGGAGGTGGCGACACACGGCTGGTGTTGAGCCGCGATGACATCGCCGAACTGGTTCGGGTGTTTCTCCCGGATGGCCCCAACGAGGCGAGGCTGATCGACCAGATTGAGTCCACCATAAACAAGGTGGTGGAGCTGGGCTTTTTGCACAAACTCAAACCCAGCACCGGCGCGGCCGCCGGTCCTGGCAGCTACGAAGTGCGGCGCATTCTGAAGGCCTTCGTGGATGCACAATGGTTGGCCGAGTTCGATTCACGGCTGGCCATCTACCAAGGCGCGTTATCGGGCCTGACTTCACAGGCCAAGCCATGAATGATCCGCACTCCGCTGGGCTGAACTTTGTGGCCGATGATGCGCTTTCGGGCTTTCGCCTCCAGCGGCTGGAGGTGTTCAACTGGGGCACATTCGACACACGCGTGTGGACATTGCAACTCAATGGCCGCAACGGCCTGCTCACCGGCGACATCGGTTCGGGCAAATCCACTTTGGTGGATGCCATCACCACCTTGCTTGTCCCCGCGCACCGTATCGCCTACAACAAGGCCGCCGGGGCCGGCAGTAAGGAAAGGACACTGCGCTCCTACGTACTGGGTCATTACAAGTCCGAGCGCAACGAGGACACGGGCGCGGCCAAGGCTGTTTCGCTACGCGATCACAACACTTACTCGGTAATCCTCGGGGTGTTCCACAACGCGGGCTATGACCAGACCGTGAGTCTGGCGCAAGTGTTCTGGATAAAGGATGGCCAGGGCCAGCCAGGGCGTTTCTTTCTTGGCGCCGAGCGCGCCCTCTCGATTACCCACGACTTCGCCAACTTCGGAACGGACATCGCCCAGTTGCGCAAGCAACTGCGCATGCAAAGCACGGAAATCCACGACAACTTTCCGCCCTATGCGGCATGGTTCAAACGCCGCTTCGGCATCGACAACGACCAGGCGCTGGAACTGTTTCATCAGACGGTGTCGATGAAGTCGGTTGGCAACCTCACCGAGTTTGTACGCGGCCACATGCTGGAACCCTTCGAGGTAGCCCCGCACATTGAGAAGCTGATCGATCACTTCGACGACCTTAATCGCGCCCACGAGGCGGTGCTCAAGGCGAAGAAACAAGTAGAGCTGCTCACGCCACTGGTGGCCGATTGCGCCCGCCACCGCGGCTTGGTTGAGGAGGTCGAATCGTTGCGCCGCTGCCGCGAAGCCTTGCGCGCCCACTTTGCCGGCCTTAAGTTGAGTCTGCTGGACAAGCGGCTGGAACTATTGGCCGAACTGTGGAATCGCGAGAACGCTGAAGTTCAGCGGCTTGATGGCGTTCGTGAGGAACAAGGCCGCCAGGCCGGCGAACTCAAACAGGCCATCAACGATAACGGCGGTGACCGGCTCGAACGGCTTGCCGCGGATATTCTCCAAAAGGAGCGGTCGCGCGATGCGCGAAAGCATAAGGCCGGGCGTTATGGCGAGCTGGCCAGTATGCTGGGCGAGCCAGCGGCGGCGGATGCCTCCGGTTTCACGGCGCAGCGCGCAAAGTTCAAGACCTGGCGCGAGGATTTTCGCGATCGCGATACGGACCTGCAAAACGCGCTCACCGAGCATAGCGTAACGCTGCGCCAGGGCAAGCAGGAGCACGACCAGCTATCAGCCGAAATCGCGAGCCTCAAACGCCGCCTCAGCAATATTGACGACCAGCAAATCCAGATCCGCGCCGCCATGTGTGATGCACTGAATCTGAGAGTGGACGATATCCCCTTCGCGGGCGAGTTGATCCAGGTGCGCGATGACGAGCGCGACTGGGAGGGCGCCGCGGAGCGCCTGCTGCGCGGCTTTGGCTTGTCGCTATTGGTGCCCGATGCGCATTACAAGACCGTTGCGCAGTGGGTGGATGAGAATCATCTGCGTGGCCGCCTGGTCTATTTCCATGTGCTCCCGCGCAAGGCCGCCGAACTTCCTGCTCTGCACCGCGATTCGCTGGTTCGCAGGCTCGCGATCAAGCCCGGTTCTTCCCATTACGATTGGCTGGAGCGCGAACTTGCCCACCGTTTTGATGTGGCCTGCTGTGTCACACAAGAGCAATTCCGCCGCGAAGCCCGCGCCATGACGCCCGCGGGACAAATCAAGGACCCGAGCGGCCGTCACGTAAAAGACGACAGGCATCGCATTGACGATCGCAGCCGCTACGTGCTGGGCTGGAACAATAGCGCCAAGATTGCGGCGCTAGAGGGGACACGCCGCCAGCTTGAAACCCGGCTGGCCGACACCGGCAGCCAGATTGGCGGCATCGAGAAGGAGCGCAAAGGGCTTGCCATGCGCCTCGATGCGCTCACCCGGCTGGAAGAATTTACGGCGTTCGAGGAACTGGATTGGGCCACTTTGGCGGCCGAGATCGCAGCGCTGGCCGATGAACGGGCCCGCTTGGAATCGGCGTCCGATGTGCTCAAGCAGTTGACCGAGCGTTTGCGCGAATTGCAGCGCACGCTGAATGCCACCGAAACAGGCTTGCAAGCCGCGCGCGACAAGCGCGCCAAGACCGAGCAGCGCCGCTCGGATGCACAAGAACTTCAGCAGAAAACGGCCTTGCTACTTCAGGACGACGGCCATGATGAAGCGCTTTCATCAAAACTGGAAGCAATGCGCGAGGAAGCGCTGGGCGAGCACCAGCTTAGTGTCGAATCCTGCGACAACCGCGAGCAAGACGTGCGCGCCTGGTTGCAGACACGGATCGATAATGAGGCCAAGTCGCTGGCCCGTCTGGCGGAGAAGATCATTAAGGCCATGGCTTCCTTCAAGGAAGCGTACAAGCTCGAAACGGCTGAAATCGACGCCAGTCTTGAAGCGGCTTTCGAGTATGAAAATCTTCTCACGCAATTAAACCGCGATGATCTACCCCGCTTCGTGGCCCGCTTCAAGGAATTGCTCAACGTCAACACCATCAACGAGATCGCCAACTTCAACGCCCAATTGGCCCGCGAGCGCGAGACGATCAAAGAGCGCATTGGCCACATCAACAAATCCTTGGGCAATATTGACTACAACCCTGGGCGCTACATCGTGCTGGAGTTCCAGTCCAATCCGGATGCCGAGATTCGCGACTTCCAGCAAGACTTGCGCGCCTGCACGGAGGGTGCGCTGAGCGGCTCTGCCGGAGGCTCGGACGATGGCCAGTATTCAGAAGCCAAGTTTCTGCAGGTCAAGGCCATCATTGATCGTTTCAGGGGCCGCATAGGCACCTCCGAGCTGGACCGGCGCTGGACAGCGAAGGTAACCGATGTGCGCAACTGGTTCTTGTTCGCCGCGAGTGAGCGCTGGCGCGAGGACAAAAGCGAACACGAGCATTACTCGGATTCCGGCGGCAAGTCAGGCGGGCAGAAGGAGAAGCTGGCCTATACCATCCTCGCTGCCAGCCTCGCCTACCAGTTCGGCCTGGAATGGGGGGAGGTGCGCTCGCGCTCTTTCCGTTTCGTGGTGATTGATGAAGCCTTTGGCCGGGGCTCGGACGAGTCCGCGCGATACGGATTGAAACTGTTCCAGCAACTCAATCTGCAATTGTTGATCGTCACGCCGCTGCAAAAGATTCATATCATCGAGCCATTCGTGTCCAATGTTGGCTTTGTGGACAACAAAGATGGACGCGCATCCAAATTGCGCAACCTGTCTATCGAGGAGTACCACGCACAGAAGGTGGCGATGGCACCGCGGGCCAGCGCGGAGTTGGCGCGGTGAACTGGAGCGGGACCAAGGAACTGAAGTCGCAACTGGCGCGCCTTTGGGAGCGCGGCGAATTATTACGTGACGCGGTGACAGGTAATACACGCTTTCCCCTTCGTCTGCCACTCAAGTCCCCGAGCACCGCCGATATAACCGATCGCTTTGATTTAGTTCGCGCCTGGGCTGCTGATTTGGCGGCAGCCACGTCATTGCGTATCGAATGGGAAGACGTCCGCCATCGCGTCCAGGGAATGCAACGAGTGCCATCGAGTGTCTGGATCGACTCCCTTGAGCACGCATTAACCTGGCTGGGCAAACGCCAGGAGTGGGAGCGATTTTTAGCCCTGGTCGCAGCAACCCGGAAAACTCATCCCGCTTTGCTATCCTGGCTGGAAAAGCGCCCCTTACATGCGTTAGAACTGGCGGCCGAATGGCCCCGGCTGCTCGCCGTGGTGGGCTGGCTCATTGAGCATCCTCGCCCGGGCATCTACTTGCGCCAGGTCGATTTGCCCGGCGTGCACACCAAATTCATAGAAATACATCGCAGCTTGCTGGCAGAGTTGCTCGATTTGGCACTCACGGCGGACTACGTGGATGCCACGAAAAAAGGTTTCGGCCAATTCGCCAGCCGCTACGGTTTCCGGGATAAACCGGCGCGCGTTCGATTCCGGGTGCTTGACCCTGCCATTCAGGTGATGCGTGGCCTGGCCTGCCCGGACGTTACCCTTGACGCCAGCAGCTTCAGTCGTTTGGAAATTACTGCCAAGCGTATCGTCATCACCGAGAATGAGACCAATTTTCTCGCCTTTCCGTCTGCGCCTAATGCCATCGTGATTTTCGGCGGCGGTTACGGCTGGGAGGCATTGGCGATGGCCCATTGGTTGAAAGGATGTGCGATCCACTACTGGGGCGATATCGACACCCATGGTTTCGGCATTCTGGACCAACTGCGAGGCCACTTCGAGCATGTAGATTCCCTGCTAATGGACAGAGCAACCCTTGACGCCCACACTGCGTTCTGGGGTGTAGAGGACAAACCGCTGCGGATAGACCTGCACAGGTTGACGTCCCAGGAAAGAAACCTTTACGACGACCTCCGGGATGACCGAATTCGCAAAGGCCTACGTCTGGAGCAGGAGCATTTGGGCTATGGTTGGGTAAGTAATAGAGTGCACGAACTTCTGTGTCGCTTTGAGTAGAAGCATTTTTGAATGAACCGTCAAGAGCCGGGGGGACGTGAGTCGCTCAGCGTGCCCCCACCGGAATGCGCTGCAGCCGATCGCCGGTTCGCGGCAGGGAACCGTTAAGGTATCTCTCCACTCCCTCCATATGCCTTCCGGGGTGGTTGATCTCGCCGAAACCGGCGCCAAAACCCAATTTCTCGCCTTAGTCCATAGGTTTCAAAAAGGAATGAAGATGCACTTGGAAAACCTATCCCGCTGGACGCACGATCACGCCTTTGACAAGGGCAGTGCGGCTGCCGAGCGTGGCACGCGCCTGGTCATGTGGATCACCGCCGCGATGATGGTGGCCGAGATCGCCGCCGGCTGGTGGTACAACTCGATGGCGCTGCTGGCCGACGGCTGGCACATGGGTTCTCACACAGTGGCCATCGGCCTGAGCGCGATGGCCTATGCGACCGCTCGCAAGTACGCCACGGATACGCGCTTTGCCTTCGGCACTTGGAAAATCGAGGTCCTGGGCGGCTTCGCCAGCGCCGTCTTACTGCTAGCCGTCGCCGCCATGATGGTCGCCGCCTCGGCCGAGCGTATCGTTTCACCGCAGCCCATTCAGTACCAAGAAGCCATCGTAGTGGCCGCTCTCGGTTTGATGGTCAACATCGTCTGCGCGCTGATTCTGCGCAAGGCCCATCATCACGATCACGGACCGGGTCATTCCCATGATGACGAACAACACCAGGATTTGAACCTGAAGTCGGCCTATCTCCACGTTGCCGCCGACACAGCGACTTCCGTGCTCGCCATCGCCGCCTTGATTGGCGGCTGGATTTACGGATGGCAATGGCTCGATCCAGTTATTGGCATCGCCGGTGCGATCCTTGTGGCGGTTTGGGCCAAGGGTCTTATCGCCGAAACCGGTAAGGTGCTCCTGGACCGTGAGATGGATCATCCGGTTGTGGATGAGATACGTGAGATCGCCCAAACCGGAGCCTATGCGGGCGAGACCAGTATCACCGACCTGCACGTCTGGCGAGTGGGCAAGAACGCCTACTCTTGCGCGCTCACGGTGGTGACCCATGATCCCTCCCTCACCCCGGACGTCATTCGAAAGCGCCTGGCCGCCCACGAGGAAATCGTCCACTCCACCATTGAGATTCATCTGTGCCCAGATGCCATGCCTCCCGCGTCACCCGCTCGAACCAACGCGGATCTATCAGGATCGCATTAATTTCTCGGAGTACCGGCCAAGCACGACCCCTTGGGATGTGCTTGGCGGGCACAGCGCTCACCGGTCCCGCGAGAAAAAGAGTTCCGTAAGGAGCCAGATCGCGGATCTTTCATCGGGGCCTTTCCTTTCCGGTGCGGTCCTGCACGATTTGTCCTGAACGCACCGCTGAAGGTTGGTGCCCACCTTGCCGCATAACGACGTGCCTGGACTCGAACATTTGGCGGAGCCGTCACTGGATTTGTCCGCCTGGGCTACCCCGGCAAGGAGAGCCGCGCTCACCGCGAGGGCAGCCAAGACCTTGTGCTTGAACTTACGATTCGTTTGCATGCTATTTTCCTTCGGCCATTGAGAACGACGGCGGTGCATGCCTGGCCGCTTGAGCACACTTGCCGTGTCGCACTGGCATCTTCGCGATCCAAAGCGCAACACGCACGCTCCGAGGTTTCGGTTTCGCAACGCCACCGCGTTACGGAAACGCAACGCCTGGGTTGCGGCCATGATGTAGGCATATAGAATGCGTGCGCGGTGATGGAACGGGTAGTGTCTATCACCGGCTCGAAAGGGGCGGCTTCCGCAACGTAAGGAGCCTCGCCCAACGAACAAAGGAGTGCTTATGCAAAGAGATTCCAAGGCGGCAGAGTTGCTTGGACGTTTACAGAAGGATCTGGGCACGACCCGGACAGTGAACGAGATCAACAAGGGCGCGGGCGCCGTGCATCGCAAATACACGCGCTCGCATCTGCATTACTGGACGCAGATGAAGCGGCCGATTCCCGCCGATGTCGCCCTGTGGATTCACAACGAGGCCTTCGTTCGCTTAACGCCCTGGGGTAGTTATGCCTTCCTGGGGCAAAAGGCACCCTGGCTGGAACTCGTGATGGATTCGCTGCGAAGGCCCGACGCCAATCTCGATGCGGCCTTGGATCTGCTGTCGCGGATCGAGAAAGCCGGGGACAACGTGCCGGAACGCCCTGTTTCAGCGGATACCTGGCCCTGCGTGGCAGCCCTCACCGGCACCATTCTGCGTGTGAAGGGACGGATTCCGGATGCGAAGGACGCCTTCGAACGTGCCGTGGCACTCGCACGCAAATCCGCCCCAGATTTATTGCCCCGGTATGAAACCAACTTGCTCAACATCCGCCGCGAAGTGCACTTCGGCGAGCGCAGCCGGAAGCTCATGTCCGAGGAAGCCTACCAGGATTGCCTGAAGAAAATACTCACGGAACAAAAGAGCGTTCTTGAAAAAACCAAGCTCGACGGCGATCGCACCCTGGCGCTCAAGCACTGCATGCGCATGACCAGCTTGATGGACGACCGGCGCGGCTTCACCCATTTCTTGACCGAAGCGCGAAAGTGCAAAGGTTTGGGTGCGGCCCCCGAGGACCGAGACCGGGCGCTCGCCCGCTTCATGAGCCCGGAGCATGACGAGGACGGGGATTTCGCGAACGCACGTGAGTATCGGTGCTTCATTGATTTGCTGGCCAACGACTGAGGAGACCCAGAGTGGACACGAACCAATACGCACGCGCAAAGGAGTTTGTCATGAACGCAACATTCAAATCGTTGTTGGCGGCCATGCTGGTGGCGGCACTACAGTGGGCACCTTCGCAAGCGCTCGCCGTGGAGCAACCGGCGTTGGAAGTAACCGCTGGGCAAAGTGTGGCCCACCTTACCCTTCAAGGCGGCGATTACGGAGTTTAGATTCCCTTGACATATGCCCCTCGGTAGACATATTTGCCGCATAAGGAGATCTCACTCGCGCCCAGTAGGCTAAAAACCCTGGCTTGGTTCCTGCGCCTTACGCCGCCGTCCCTATTAGCGTATGACAAAGGAACCCTATCATGAACAAAGCCATTCTTGGCCTGGGCGTTACCGTTCTAGTCACGGCGGGCGCGGGCGCTGGCGCGGCCTTTTATCTGGGTAACAAAACCCACGATTACCTGGATGAGGCCACCAACAAAATCGCCGCGCAAATGCCCTTCGTGCGGGTGGCCAAGATTGAACATGGCAAGGGAATCCTAAACTCCACACGCACAACGACCCTTAATCTGGGCTGTGCAGGAAGCGATGGGAAACCGCCCTTCTCCTTACAAGTGAAGGAAAATATCCAGCACGGCCCGTTTCCCGGCTGGAATACGGCCGCATTAACGGTGATCGATAGCGAAATCCTATTGCCAGCGCAAGCGCAGGAAGTCGTTGGGGCGTTCTTCAACGGCAAACCTCTTTACACCGCACGCACCGTTGTCGGCTTCGATGGTTCCTACCGGCAAACCGTCTCGATTCCAGCCGGCCAGATGACTAAACCCGATGGATCGAAAATCATCTGGCACGGAATGACCGGCACTGCTTCCGGTCATAAGGACAAAGCTCATTACACCGTGGATGCGACTAGCAACGGTTTCGAGGCGAGTAACGCGAAAGACGGCGCCTTCCTCAAGATTGGCCGCATGCATCTGAAAGGCGAGGGCGAACTGGCACTCGATGCCCTGTGGGCCGCAACGGGGAAGTCAGAGTTCATTATCGATTCCGCCGAAGCTGCATTTCCCAGTCCATCGGGGCAGGCCTTTAAATTGAAGATGGATAAGGTTCGGTTCGGCTCCGATACCACCTTGCAACAAGAGCTGCTTACCTCCACGTCCCGCTTCTCGGCCTCCGCCACGTTCAACGATGTCAAGTTGGACGAGATCGAAATGCAGGCGTCAGTGAAGCGCCTGCACCGCCCAACCTTTACGAAAGTCATGCAGCACATGTTCAAAACCGCTTTCACCTGCGAGGCCCTGCGCAACCCCAACGCCGGTCCCGAAATGATCCAGGCTATGCAGTCGGACCTGATGCAGTTGTTGCCGCACAACCCCGAATATGGATTGGATAAGCTGCGCGTTGTATATGCCGGTAAAGAAGCATCGGTTTCCTACACGCTAGGCGTCAACGGTGTCACCGCCGAGGACATCAAAGACTTGCAGCCCGCCACCATGATCCCCTTGCTGATGCCGAAGATGATGTTTAAGGCAGAAGGAAAACTACCCATCGCCTGGATCGGGCAGATGATGGCTGCAATGCCCCGTCCCGCGAGCCAATCTGCCCTGCAACCCGAGGTATTGGCCGGCATGCTGCAAACCGCCGCGGCCCAAGGTTGGATTATCAAAGAGGGCGAATACATCTCCAGCAGATTCCTCTTTAGCAACGGTCAGATGTTGCTCAACGATAAGCCGTTTCAGCCTCCGGTCCCAACCACCATGGCTGATTCGTCCGCGAGCATGGCACGGGAGCAGTAGCCAAGCTACGATGGTTTGTGTCCCGTAAACATGGCGCGCACCAAATTCTCCGCGTGGCGCCAGCTAGTGTAGATGACACCCCCAACATGTAAGCCCACCAGGCCCATCAGGGCGTTCGAAACGCCCTGATGCAGCGCCTCAACCCACGCCTCTCCAAAGTAAGCGTCCGTGGTCAGCATCCAACCGCTGATGCCCGCCGCCAGGACCGCCGCAAGTAGCGCGAGCACCATGACCGCCCCGGCGGGGTTATGGCCAATAAAGCGCGGTTCTCGGCGCTTGGCCAGCGCTGTCATGTAGGCTGCAAGCCCCTTGGGCTCTGGCACGAACTGCGAAAACCGGGCGTACTGGGTCCCCGTAAATCCCCATATCACGCGAGCACACACCAACCCAAGGGCAAGGTAGCCTGCGATCTCATGGGGCCTTTCTCCCGCCTCCGTGAAAAAGAAAGCGCTGAACACGCTCAGCACCAAGGACCAGTGGAATATCCGCACAAAAAGATCCCACACCAGGATCGTCCGGGAGGCTTCTTGTGCAGTATGACGGCCGGGCATTACCCCCCTCGTTGCTTGACGATGCTGCCATCCACCGGATTGAAATAGATTTCGACCTTCTTGCCATCCTTGTTGCGGCCATAGATCTCGTAGCAACTACTCAGCACTTCGAAACGCTTGATTTTGTATCCTTGCGCTTCGAGCTTCGCCTTCAAGTCTTTCGCAGCCATCCATTTCTCCTTGGGCTCCTTGGTGCACTCAGGGGCCGCCAAGGCGGTCATGCTGGCCAAACTAAAAACGACACAAGCATTACGCACCCATTTATTCATCGGAATTTTCCTCTTGGATTGATGCGTTTATGGTACACGAACGCAGTGCGCGCATAGCATGCGCCACAGCCGCACCGGCGAGCGCTGGGTGCGCTGATAGAATCCCAGCACCGATGAATACATTCCAGGCTCTTGCGCTGTTTTTCCTTGCCACACCTGCATGCGCAGCCGATTGGGAATATGTCACGGCCACGGGATCATCGAACGTCTATGCCGATCTGGACAGCGTGAAGACGCGCACGGGCAAAACAAAATCCGCCCGGTTTTTGTTCGATCACCTGGATACGCGCTACGACACAGAGTCCGCGCGCGTCTACAAATCCTCCATCCATCTCATCGAGGTCGATTGCACGACGAAGCAATTGGAGTGGTCGCGCATCGAAATGTACGCGGGTCCGCTCGCGACGGGGGCCAAGACCGGGGCAAGAAATACCGGAAATCAGCCCGCAAACTTCATGGAGAGCCTGCAGAGTAGCTCGCGCGAAGCCATGGCCAATTCAATATGCGAACCTTCCTAGGGCGCGCGGCGGAGCTAACTTTTCTCTTTTCCTTGAAACCTTATGGCGCGCCGGGTAACTCCCTTGGATCCCACCGCCACGATTTGCGAACCCGATTGGTCCTCTTGCTTGGCGGTGACGCGATAACGGCCCGCGGGGAGTTTGACCATGAGCCACGGCCCTTCGGCCTCGGCTTCGAGGACCAGGCGGCCTTTGGCGTCACGGATCGCCACCTCCGTATCGGAAGATAGGACCGACTCGCCTTCGTGCTCGAAGGAAAGCCATAGGGTGTATTCGTGCTGCACAGCCTGCATGGCATCGCGCTCATCCGCGCCCACCCCTCCAGAGAGGTAGACCACGCCATTATGAGTACGCGGTTCCAGAAAAAATTCTTCGTCGTCCGATGCCCAAACACTGAAACTCGCCAAGAGCGAGCCCGCTACCACCGCGGCGATAAAACGTCGTTTCATGGTTACTTGACTCCCGAATGCGATAGGTTTGTCCTCCCTCCCCATGGCGATCATGCCGCAATGAACGGTACGTTGTAATGCACATCCAATCCGAACATAGGGGTTCGTCGCATTCTTGCTACACCTACTGGCTAGGCGCCAGTGCCGTGCCCTTGAAGTGAAACTCCAGGAGGATGTAGCGCCGGCCGGTGAGGTCCACGGTGCGGCTGATGGTTTCGCCCTTGTATTCCGCCTCGACAGTCCAACGGCCCGAATCCGGCGTGAAGTAGAACGCAGGGCCTTCGGCCACTGCTTCGATTTGCTTCTTGAGCATGCGGTCGCGCACCGTCACCTTCACTCCCGTCAAATCCGGGCCTTCGCCCTCCGCCGTGAAGATGAGTTGCATGGGATATTTGTTAGCCACCTTGGCCATGGCTTTGCGACCCAATTCCCCCAGCCCACCCGAGATGTAGGCGAATCCGCTTTGCTTACGCACCACCACCGGGGGAAGTTCTTCCTCATCCGCGAGCACCGCGGTGCCCCATAGGCTGATCATGAGCATCGCACCTAACGTCATAACCGCCATCGGTTTATGTTTCATTCCTTACCCCTGTCTGATTGTGTGCCGCGCACTTGGAATTCCACCCTATCCAATTCGGTTCCGTCGGCTTGGTGCAAACTCAAGACATGGCTTCCAGGTTGCGGTTCCCAAGCGAGAATGCCAGCGCCCTCGCCAAAGGCCTGTTCGTTCAAGCGCCATGCGATTCCGGCCATGGGTGCGCTGGCTTGAAATAACACTCGCTGCCGGGCACTCGGTATACCGGGATCCAGAGCGATGACTTGCCCCGGCGCGGGATACATAATACGAGCATGCTGGGCTCCCTGTGGCTTGGCGCTAATGTGAGCCTCTCCGGTACCCACGAGGAACCACTCAGCGCGCGAAGGCTCCCAGGCGTCCTCGAAGGTGATCTGTATTTGCTCGACGCCAGACGGCTGTGCTGGCCTGCCGTTCGGAATACCGCGATGCAAATAGTTCATGACCTCCTGCCACAACGGCGCGGCGCCCGTGACACCCGAAACGTCCCACGTGTAATTGCCTTCGAAGTTTCCGGCCCACACTCCCACGGTGTAACGCGAGCTGAATCCCACACACCAGTTGTCGCGCATGTCCTTGCTCGTGCCAGTCTTCACCGCCGACCAATAACGCGGACTAAACGAAGTATCCAGGCCAAATTCCACGCTACGCGCCATGGGGTCCGCGAGGATATCGGAGACGATCCAGGCCGCCGCGCGTTCGAGCACTTTCTCGCCTTTCGGTTTAGCCTCCAACGCCAAGGACAATGGCGAACGCCTTCCGCCATTAGCAAGCGTGCGATAGGCATTGACCAACTCCCATAGCGTTACTTCGGCCGAACCAAGGGCCAGCGCATAGCCGTAGAACTCCCCATCGTGGTCGATATGATCGAAACCTAAGGCACGCAAGCGTTCCACGAAGGCATCCGGGCCCAATATCGCAAGCGTGCGCACCGCGGGCACATTCAAAGAACTGGACAAGGCCGTGCGCACGCTTACCAGGCCGTGGAAATCCTTCTCGTAATTTTGCGGAACATACAGACCCGCGGGGGCGGCTAAATTCACCAGAGAATCCTCCAGCAACGAGGCAGCGGTGAGGATCTGTTTCTCCAAAGCTAATTGATACAGGAAGGGCTTGAGTGTGGAGCCTGCCTGCCGCGACGCCCGAATGCCGTCGGCGAAGCGAGTTTTGTCGTGGAGCGCGGCATTTCCCACGTAGGCCAACACTTCTCCGCTGGCGTTGTCTACGACCAGAACCGACGCATCCCCTACGTTTTGTAGAGAAAGCTCGCGTAGTGTGCGCCGCGCCGCCTCTGTAACATAGGCTTGCAGATTGCCATCCAGGGAAGAATGCACTTCACGTGCAGTGGAGGACAGAAGCTGCCGCGCCACATGGGGTGCAAGCGCCACCGCGGGCACGATGTTGGGGGGCGCGCCCAAGGTTTCCTGCGCCAAGGCATTTAATCCCGCGCAATCATATTTCGCGTCACTGGCCCGGCCCAGCATGCAGGCGCGCTTTGCCACCACGGCCGGTTGCGCGTTGGGACCGCGCAACAAGGATGCTAGTAGCAAGGTCTCCGCTACATTGAGGCCGCTCGGTTGTTTACGAAAGATGGCTTGGGAAGCAGCGGCCACGCCTTGCACTTCGCCGCGAAAGGTGGACAGATTAAGATAGGCTTCCAGGATCTGCCGCTTGCTCCAGTTCTTTTCGAGTTCCCGTGCCTCTTGGATCTGGTTCCACTTCTGTCCCAGGGTGCGCCGCCCTCCGCGTAATCGTAGATCGGCGTTGAGCATCGCCGCCACTTGCATGCTCAAGGTGCTGGCCCCGCGCGGTTTACCGCGAACAGCATCCCACGCAGCATCGCCCAGTGCTAGCCAGTCGACGCCCGCGTGCTCGAAAAAACGCTTGTCCTCGGCGCGCACGATGGTTTGCACCACCTTGGGCGAAAGATCCGTCAGCGCGACCCAAGGCAAGCGGCGGCCCTTCATGTCCACGCGCAACTGATGAATCACTTCACCATTGCGGTCGTAGAGCAAGGCTTCGGTGCTAGTGTAGAAGCGTTTGACCTCTTCAAAGGTCAGAGCGGAAGCGGAACTGGCGATGAACCAGAGAAAAATACAGGCAAGTCGCACTGCGTGGAAAACCCAAACTCACTTGGCACAAGGGAGTGCCAAGGTTACACGAACGAGTCTCGGAAATCCCCTGCCAGACTCACCCGTGGTCCGGGCGGTTCCCCGGCGGCGACAGTTGGCAGGATGTTTGGGTGAAACTCAGGACGCAGGCACGCGCGCGGGAGGCGTTGCGGATTGGCGGCCCAATATTTTTTCGGTCTGCGCCACGATCTCTTGTCCCGTGGCCGAATCGAGGACCCATCCTCCGTTTTTCATGGCTACCGAGCTCATACGGGTGGCGGTGGGGGTGATTGCCTCCAACTCCACCTCGATCTTGCGGCCGCTGGCGGTACCTTTGAGAATTTCCCCGGACTTTGTTTTCTCCGCGGAATCCAACTGTATGCCCATGCGCTTCAAGGCCGCTATGGCCGCCGTCTTAACACGTACGAGCGGAAGCGAAAAGGTGCGCTGGCTTGTTCCAGACATATGATGACTAACACCGAAGCCTGCACCCACGGATACCAGTCCGGTTGCGATAGCCGCACAGCCTGTCATGGCCAACGTCAAGAATAGCAGCAGGAGGATTCGGATGAAGCGCATCGGCCTTGGGAAGGAGGGGTAATGAATGAGGGCACGATGAATGAGTCTTCGGGCCACGTGTCTTGTAAAGCAAGAGCCGTGACCATGGCGCGGGAAGTCACATATTTCATTGAGCCGTAAGCGAATTCACCATTGCTTACGTGTTTGCATCATGGCACGACACTGATTTGCTCGTTAGGAATCCCCGCGAACATCTCCGCAGCGGATAAGGAAGCATTGCGCCGCGTAAAGCGCGCTTGAAAGCGGTCTTACTCGCGCACAAGGGGCGGCAAGCCGGAGATGAGTTGCAGATGGCGCATACTGGTGTATCCGGTACCAAATAAACCCGCACCGGCATCGACCACCACCACTATGCGGAAGGACGTCAATGAATCGTTTAGGGGAATCTCGGCGCTGGCGCGGCCTTGGTCGTCCAGCTTCACGCGGACTTTCCAGAACAGCAATGGGTCGAAGAGTTCCCGGCTGGATTGGCGGCCTCCCCCGCCGCCCGGCGGTAGGGCCTTGCGGCCGTAGTAGCGCTTGCCCACCACTTGCATGGAGGCCGTAGCGGTATCCACTTCGATGCCCCGGCGCTGCATCATGGCATCGAGCAATTTCCAACTTTCGTTAGGCGCCAACTCCAGCAACCCTTCATCCACCGCGGCCAGAATCGCTTCCGCGCCCTTCTCCGGTTTGCCGTCAAGGGCTCGTGCCGCTTCGATTTCCACCTTCACCTTGTCGCGCGCTTTGTAGGTCTGGCGATCGGTGGCGACCGACACTTTCATCTCATGGGCCTTCCATCCTACTTGCACTTCGGCCACACCCATTTTGAAGGAAGGCTTGCCCAAATCCGCCAACGCCGCGGGTTGCACTCCGGCCATGCGGCCGCGCACCACTAGCACTGACACGAACACGTTGGGCGCGTAATGCCCGGCCATGGGAACGCTGATCACGGGAGACTTGCTAGACAGCGTGCGTACAAAGGCTTCCATCACGCCCTCGCGCTCGACGGTCACCAGCGCTGTCGCCTCGCGAAAAGGCATACGCACCTGGAATAGGGCCTTCTCGCCCGGCTCGTAGCGCTTACGTTCCGGGATTACGTCCATGCGGTCGTCGTTGGATACGCCGAACCACCAGTCCGCCTTGTCCGCCACCCAGACGGACGTTTGCGTCACACTCGCTCTTCCTTGCGCATCCATGCTCTGCGCTTGCAGAATAACTTCGCCGTCCACGGGAGAATGCGCTTCGCAGAACAAGCGCCCCTTCTCATCGGTAGTACCCTCGCACACCGTCGTAAGGCGCTTTACTTCCTGGCCGCTCTCATAGCCATGGAAGCCACCCGCCAGGCGCTTACGATGGGTGTAATGCAAGCGCTGGAACAAGTCCACGCTCACCTTGCTTTGAGGCACGGGATTGCCTTGTAGGTCGAGCGCCACCACTTGAAATTTCAGTTGCTCCTTACTCACCGCCCAGGAGCCGGTCTTGATGCCCAGCACAAGCGCCGATGGCCACAGCGCAATACGCGTGGCCGCGGTAAGAATCTCGCCGCCGGCATTGGCGTATTCCATCTCGGCCAATAGTTCTTGCGGCGTCTCGGCAAGCGGCACGCCAGCCAATTCCGCTTTACCCGTACCCGCACTATCCAGGGTTAGGCTTACCTGCCGCAGCGTGCGGCGCTGGCCATCACGACCGCTATCCCGCGGGGTTTCTTCAACGCCCTCCTCCTCTGCTTCATACTCGCCACTCATCCAACGCCACGCGCCAGATCTTTCGATACCTTCTCGCACGCGCGGCGCCGCCCAGGCGAAGCCCTCATAGCCGGAGAAGAATACGCTTCGGGGCTGCACCATGCCTCGCACCTTGACCGTCTGATTGCTCGCGCCGCCACCGCTCAAATTGCTCACTTGCACGCCGAGCGGCACGCGATCCACATTCACTTGCGGGGCTGCGGGCGGCTGCACGAAGGCGCGCATGGTAGGCATGCGAAACTCTTCCACGCGAAAGCGACCCGCCACCCTGTGCGTTTTCACCCCGCGCTCGCCTAACGCATCCTCGAAGACGACCTCATAGGTCCCGGTCTTGGCTCCTTCGGGCACTTTCCACTGGCTCTCCGCCGTGGCGCGCCCATCCCACTGCACGGGCACATCGATAGTCTGCTCGCTGCCCCGGTGACGGATCTTCGCGCTGGCAGGCAAGGCCCCCGCCTTGGCAAAGGCGAATCCCTGCCCCACCCGTTCGCGATAGAAATGCTTCATGTGCACGGTATCGCCCACCCTCACCAACGTGCGGTCGAACACGGTGTTGGCCACTTGCAGCCCTGACCAATCGCCCCTGGGCAGATTGAAACGCCAGCGCGCAATCCCTTCGTTCCAACCGGAAAGTACGAAGCTCATGTCGTTGCCATCGCGCGCGACGACGACATATTGATGGTCGGAAGATTCGAGACAAACCGGGAGGCGTTCGCGATTGGGCAGTTCACTCTTGATGAGCGCGATGCCACTAACGCTCGTGGACCCTTTCCAATACTCCCGGCCTTGGCAATCCTGCACGGACACCGCTACCTTGGCGGCGGGTCTTCCATCATGCAAGCGCGTGACCCAAACCAGCGAGGATTCGCGGCCTTGTTTGAAGTGCACCGATAAATTGGTGACCAACGCCGCCGCGGGCGCGTAGTACACCTGCGCGGCTACAGACTTAGCACTCTCCTTCGGCGGCTCCGCCAATAAGGCAGCACCGAGTTTTGGGCTGGCGATTTCGACAATATGCAAGCCCGTCCCCTTCAAGGGAATGCCGATGACCTCGAAGGCCTTGGCGCCTTCCGGTTTTGGGATGCTCAGCGCGCGCGTCTTGTCAGTGGCGGCAAAGACCGTATGCGATCCCGCAGGGCGGCGGACCTCCGTGCCGTCCTTGGAATCTCGCACCCATTCGTCGCGTGAGCTGTGTTGAATACGCCGAAGCCAGCCGATGATTTCCCCAGCGCTATCGGTTCGCACGTTCAAAGCCTTGCCGGGAATGGATTTGCCACCTTGCGTGTCCGCCTTGATCGTCTTGGCGAGCGCCGGGTTCTCGATGGTGCGCAAGGTAATGGGCATTTCACCACCGGCCTGGGATTCGATGATGCCGAAGGTGGCGGCAAACTTGGCGAGCGGGGGCGCTTCATCGGTGCTCACGCTCAGAGGGAAATTGGCCGCGTTGGCAAGTTTTCGCCCAGCGTCATCGCGTAAACCCGGGGGGATCTCCAACTTGAAAGACGCGTGCTCGGGAAACGGGGCATTGAAGCCGATGCCCTCCGCGAACTCTCCGGTGGCCTCTGGCTGCAGGGGCTTGTAAACGCGATTGGCACTATCCCGCAAAACGATGAGTTGCAATTGCTTACGCGCCACGGGCGCCGTAAAGGACAAACGCATGGGCGCGATGGGCATACACCCGGCCTTGGCATTCGCGCGCTCGCAAGTGAAACGCGCGCGAAACTCGGGCCTCACGACATAGGCAAGGGATTGCTCCTGGTTGGTGGCCACCCCGGAGCGCGACACGATGCCTTTGCCCCACACCATTTTCACTTCCGCGCCATTGGGAAACCGGCGTTTGCACTGCAAGATCATCAAGGGTAAATCGTTGGGGTCCTTGGGGCTGCGGTCCATGCGCGACCCGCTTTGAAACAGGCGCTGAAAGCGGTTGAGAAATTCCCCACGGCCGTTGAGGATAACCTCGCGGTCCTTGCCTTCGACCAGCTTGACGCCAATCTTTTCGTTGATGCCCTTCACGTCGCACCACGCGTTGGCCAGTACGGATTCCGCGGTCGCATGGGTATTCAAGCCCAGCACAAAGGTTTGCTCCTCGTCTATGCGGCTACCCTCGCGGGGAAACTGCTCGACAATAGCGGGGCCGCCCGTGGTGAATTCAAAGCGGGCGGCCTCGATTGCAGTGCCCGCTTCGCTTGTCACCCCGGTGCGGACCGAAAAGCGGCAGCGCACTCCCGCGGGCAAATCGTGCTCGAAATCGAACACCCAATGCTTTGGACCGGCCCAGCGCCCGCTGCCTTTCTCTGGGCACTCGATGTCGAAGGGCTCTGACAGGCGCGGATCGCCCAAGGGCGCCATGGGCTCGCTAAAGCGTGCGGTAACTTGGCGAATGCCTTTGACTTCGCCTTGCGGGGCGAAGAACTCCACGGTTGCGGCGAAACTGGCCGGGGAGACGGCAACCACCAGAGCACAAACCAGCGACCGAACCAATCCCATGGGATCACTCTTAGTGAGGGGAACGAGGGCTATCTTAACCCCAGGGGTTGCGTGCTCGCGCCAAGACAACGAGGCGGCCAAGGCATGCTATAACGCCCCCTCATTTCATGGAGGAATTGCAATGCGCATTGGTATTTTCCACTTTCCCACCGACTACGGTATTGATGTTAGCGAGCTCGCGGTTGCCTTGGAAGCGCGCCGCTTCGATTCCCTGTTCGTCTGCGAGCACACCCATATCCCCGTTAGCCGCAAGACTCCATTTCCGAGCGGGGGGGAATTGCCCAAGCGCTACTCGCATTCGCACGATCCCTTCGTCGCCTTGTCCTTCGCGGCGGCGGCAACACGCACACTGAAGCTGGGCACCGGAATCGCGCTCATCACGCAAAGAGACGCAATCGTCACCGCCAAAATGGTGTCGAGCTTGGACCTAATGTCTGGCGGCCGCTTCATCTTCGGTATCGGCGCCGGCTGGAACCAGGATGAGATGGAAAGCCACGGCGCACGCTACGACGCGCGCTTCAAACTCATGCGCGAACGCATGCTGGCCATGCAAGCGTTGTGGACCCAGGAAGAAGCGCAATACCACGGAGAGTTCGTCAACATCGAGCGTTCCTGGCAGTACCCCAAGCCCAAGCAAAGGCCCTATCCGCCCGTCTATCTCGGCGGCGAGACGGACCACACACTGGCGCGCGTGGCGGAATTTTGCGACGGTTGGTTTCCGAGAGCGCGCGGCGGGTGGGATCCCAAGACCGCCGTGGCGCGCTTGCGCAAAGCGGCGGAAACCGCGGGGCGTGATCCTGCCACCTTGTCCATCATCGTGTTTGCCGCACCGGCGGACAAAGCCCAGCTGGAGGTGTACGAGGAGGCTGGTATCGACAACGTGTTGATCGAAGTGCCTGACTGCGGCCGCGACGAAGTGCTGCGCCTGCTCGACAAGCACGCCTCGCTCATCGAGTCGTGAACCACAAATCGGGAGGGCCGCGATGATCGTCAAGCAAATATGGACGGGTAACAACTACCGCAATTTCAACTACCTCATCGCCTGCTCGCAAACCGGAGAGGCTCTAGCCGTAGATCCCTTGGACCATGAGAAATGTCTGAAAGCAGCTCAAGACCAAGGATGGAACATCACCCAGATCTTGAACACCCACGAACACGAAGACCACACGGGCGGCAACGAAGCGCTGGCTCGGAAAACCGGCGCCAAGATCCTGGCTCACAAAAATGCCAAGGACAAGATCGCCAACATCGCACGTGGCCTGGGCGCAGGAGACGTCATCAAGGTCGGCAAGACCGTGGAACTGGAAGTGTTGGATACCCCTGGCCACACCATGAGCCACGTGTGCCTGCTTGCCCGCTCCGGTACAACGGCGCTATTTTGTGGAGACACTTTATTCAACGCGGGTGCGGGCAATTGCCACAACGGCGGCCACCCAAGCGAGTTGTACCAAACCTTCGCCACTCAATTATCCAAGTTACCCGGTGAAACCCTTGTGTACCCAGGCCACGACTACATCGGTAACAACTTGCGTTTTACTCTCGACCGAGAACCCGACAATGCGAAAGCCCGCCAACTCCTGGCACAGGTGGACAATCAAGACGCGGCAAAAGCATTGGTCACATCCTTGGCGCTGGAGAAAGAGATCAACACCTTCTTCCGCTTGGTAAGCCCGACGGTCATCGCCAGACTGCGCGAGAAATTCCCGGATCTGCCAGAACATCCGGATGCCAAGACGGTGTTCATCAAATTGCGGGAGTTACGCAATAGCTGGTAGGCGTTTGGGTTGTAAAAATCGGGATCTGATCGGGCAGGCAATGCTGGACGGCCACTACCCCAAAGCTCTCTCAGGGGCTGAAAGCGGCTTTAGTTGGCCACGATGGACTCAATTCGACCCGCTGCCGTCCCACAAACATAAAAACTCAGCGCCGCGAAGCTGCCGCTGAAGTGCGCCGCTTCAGCGCCTTACAAGCGGAACTGAACCCCGGATTTCACTGCGTTTCATCCGGGCTACGGATCGCAACGAGTGCAGCTTGTAGCCCGGAAGAAGCGTAGCGTATTCCGGGGCACG
>JBJXGQ010000061.1:0-11705 GCA_046160525.1 Burkholderiales bacterium | reverse complement strand
TAGCGTTGATCGAGACCGTAGGGCAACGCTCGCAAAGCGTGGCCGAACTTGTCTTTACCGCCGCATCTGAAATCTTCAAACACGGCATTGCACGCCACGTTGTTACCGCGAACCCTTGCGCGGGCATCACCGTCTCGGCAATTGTCGGCAAGGCAGAACCTACGCGGCAACGCTTGATGCTCACCGCAGAGGAACTGCGCGCGATCCTTCTAGCGCTGCCTGGCATCGGAGCGCAGAACGCACTCGCCGTGAAGATCCTATTGGCAACCTGCGTGCGTCTCGGGGAGTTGGCAAAGGCGCAGTGGGCACACATCGACTTCGAGGCGGCGCGGTGGCTTATCCCCGATACAAACTCGAAGACCGGCAAGGGCTTCATCGTACCGATGGTTCCCGCCGTGGTGGATTGGTTCAAACAGCTTGAAGTATTTTCATGCGGTTCGCGCTACGTGCTACCCGCGCGGCAGGCACAGCGGGCACGCAATGCGGGCGGCGAAGCGCCTTTTGAGCAACGCGCGTTGAATGCGATGCTGCACAAACTCTGCGACAGGCTCGGCGACAAGGTGCGGCGATTCACCCCGCATGACCTGCGCTCCACCGCGCGCAGCCACCTATCCGCTTTAGGAATCCCGGTAATCGTCGCCGAGCGATGTTTGAATCACTCGCTAGGCGGATTGATTGCCGTCTACGACCAGCACGACTTTTTGAGTGAACGCCGGGCGGCTCTCGAACAATTGACCGCGTTCTTGCTCGCGTGCGAATCGGGGACGAACTGGAACGTGAAGCCGCTGCGAAAGGTGGCAGCCTAAGAACGGCGGCCGGGGTGTTGCAAGCACCCTTGCCGCCTACCAAAACGCAACCTGAAATGGAGGTCGCACCGTGGGTAGACGCAATCCTAGCACTCGCGCATCGGGGGCAAAGAGTAAGAGTTACAAACCTGCGCCAGCATCGAGGACACTCGATGACAATGAGGTGGTAGCTTTCCTGCGCAGCGTACCGGACATGACTAAGTGGTATGAGGAGACAACCATTCAGAACGCCATGAAAGGCGACGTTAGCGCAGGACTGGAAGCGCTGCGCCTATTCATCGCGAGTTGCGATGCTGGCAACATATCGCCGCGCCTTTTGGCATACATTACGGAACGCTTCGCCGAGATTGTTTTTCGTCAAGTCGAGCCCGCTGTGGCACTTAAATTGTTCGAGAGAAAAGGCAGGGGCAAAGAATACCCAGAACTCGAAGTCGCCGCGTGTTACTTCTTGCTACGCCGGAACGGGTGCACGCCAGGCACCGCCAAAACCAACTTGCAGCAAATCTTCGTCTCCGGCGGGAAATCCATCAGCAGCCGCGCCGTGGAAATAATCGCCAAGTCCCACGCGCCCATGGCGAACTGGGATCACGAACTGTTGCTCAATGTTTATCACGAAATGTTGCCCCGCTTTTCTAAAGAAGAGCGAAAACTAATCGCGAAGCTAATTTCGCAAAAGGCGGCGTAAGTACCAAGACAATTCATCGCGTTGCACCCAACATCACAAGGAATACGCGATGAAACTGAAAAGGCCCCCCAGGCGCTCGTTACAACCGAACTACATTCCCGACGCACTGGCGCACTTCGATGCGCTGCCCGACTCCGCCTACGTGCGACTGCCGGTCGTCGAAGCGCTGTTCGCAATCTCAGGGGCGACAGTCTGGCGGCAAGTGAAGAGTGGCAAGATCCCGCAGCCGCGGAAGTTGACTCCGCGAACCACGGCATGGAGCGTTAGAGAGCTTCGCCGCGCCTTATCCGCAGCATAGGCGGCGGCCATGATTTCAAAAAACAAAGCCGCGGGGCTGCGGACCCGAGCGGCTTCACACGACACACTCGACTTACATCTTACCGAAAGACTCGCCGAAACGAAACGACTGCTCGTACTTGCATACGGACTACGCACGCTAACCTTCGGCGAGGCGGAAAGCATCGCATGGCGATTGCGGCGGAAGTACGCCAGCGCATGGCGGAGGGCTTGATATGCGTAACGCAATTGAGCAATTCCGCGCGGCGATCCATGACGCCGGGCTGCATCCGCCCGAAGTCATCGAGCCGAACGGCAAGCTCCACCGTTTCGCCAGCAACGGCAAGCGCGGCGACGACGCGGGATGGTACGTGTTCCACGATGACGGTATCCCCGCCGGGGTATTTGGTGATTGGCGCACCGGCGACTCGCAGACATGGCGGGCGGATATTGGCCGCACCCTGACCCTTGCCGAGGACGCAGCGCACCGGGCCAAGGTGGAGGCCATGCGGCGGCAGCGCGAAGCCGATCTAGCGCGCGAGCGGGCCGAGGCCGCGAAGAAGGCGAAAGCCATCTGGAAAGCGGCAACCGAAGCAAACGCCGATCATCCTTATCTGGTTCGCAAAACCGTATTGCCCGTGCCGACATTGCGCGAAATCTCGCTGAACAGAGCGGTGGAGATATTGGGCTATTCGCCAAAGTCGAAGGGCGAACCCCTCATGGGGCGCCTGCTCGTGGTTCCCGTGAAAATCGGCGATGCGCTATCGACCTGCGAGCTGATCGATGAGGCTGGGCGCAAATCTGCGTTATTCGGCGGCGCGAAGACCGGCGGATATTGGGCTGCGCAACCGCTTCCAGGCGATGAAGGCGAGAGGCTGACCCTCCAGATTGGCGAGGGCGCGGCGACGGTGCTGTCGGCCAGGGAGGCTACTGGATATCCAAGCATCGCCTCGTTATCGGGGAGCAACCTGTTGGGGGTGGCACGGGCCATGCGGGCGCGCTATCCGGCGGCGGTGCTGGTGATCCTAGCCGACTTGCTTAAGGATAGTGGCGAATCCGATCCCCATGCGATTGAAGCGGCGCGGGCGGTTGGCGGCAAGTTGGCGATCCCCGGCTTCGGTCCCGAGCGGCCGCAATCCGCCAAGGACATGAACGACCTGGCGGTATTGCATGGCGTGGAGGCCGTTAGGCGGTCCATAGAGACTGCGCAAGTACCGGCGGTGACAGAACACCGAGCCGAGCGCGGAAACTCACCGGCGGGCGATTGCGCTAGCCCAGAATGGCCCAAGGCAATGGACCCTGCCGCGCTACACGGGATCGCGGGCGACTTTGTGCGCATGGTGGAACCCAACACCGAAGCGGACCCGGCCGCGATCTTGATCCAGTTTCTGGTGGCCTTCGGCGCGTTGGTGGGGCGTGGCCCTCACTACTTGGTGGAGCGTGACCAACACCACGCCAACCTGTATGTACTGCTGGTGGGCGAAACATCCAAAGCGCGCAAGGGAACGTCCTGGTCTCGGGTGCGCGACGTGTTCGCGAACATCCAGGACTGGAAGCCCCATGTCAGCGGGCTGTCATCGGGCGAAGGTTTGAAGTACCACGTTCGCGATGAGCGCAAGGAAACTGGACCCAACAAGCGCGGCGAAGTGGTCACTGAGACCTTGGACACCGGCGTCACCGATAAACGCCTCCTGGTCATGGAGTCCGAATTCGCCAGTGCTCTGCGCAATGCCCAGCGGCCAAGCAACACGCTTTCCGCAACGATTCGCGAAGGATGGGATTCTGGAACCCTACGGACACTCACCAAGAACGACCCCATTACCGCGACCGATGCACATATCTGCATCATCGGGCACATTACAGCCGAGGAACTGCGGGCGGAACTTACCGCAACGGACAGCGCGAACGGATTCGCGAACCGGTTCTTGTTCGTAGGAGTGAAGCGGTCCAAGTTATTGCCCCATGGCGGCGACTCCGCTGATCCTGGGGAAGCCAAAGCCATTGCCGAACGCGTGCGAGAACTTGCTATGACAGCGAAGACCCGGCAGCGCGTCACCATGACGCCTGCCGCGCGGAAAATGTGGGAAGCAGTGTACCCAGCGTTGTCATTTGGCGGCGATGGACTTCACGGTGCGGTGACGGCGCGGGCCGAAGCTCAGGTAATACGCTTGGCGCTGGTCTACTGCCTACTGGACGGTGCCGACCAGATCGAAGTGCTGCACATAGAGGCGGCGCTTGCAGTTTGGGAATACTGCGACGCCACGGCGAAACACGTATTCGGCGCGAGCCTGGGCGACCGGATCGCCGATGAGATCATGCGCGCGCTGCAACAAGCCGGTGATCGCGGACTTAGCAGGACTGCCATCCGCGACTTGTTCGGGCGAAATCAATCGGCCGAACGTATCGGCGCCGCGCTGGAACTTCTTCACGTCAAAGGTCGGGCAACCTGCGATTCCATCAAGACGGAAGGTAGACCTACCGAAGTTTGGAAGGCCGCGAAATGATCGCCCGCACTACGACAAAAACGACATTGACGACCGAAGGGTGTGGATTGAGTGGCTTTTGTCGTTTAAATCGTTTATGTCGTAACAGATCACGTCCGTTTTCGTAGCGAGCGAGGGCATACAGAAATGGGAATGCTGCTGGACTTAGCAAGGCGTGCGCGTGTGGAACAACACGAACAAGCGGTTACGACAAAAACGACATTAACGACAAAAGCTGTGACGGAAGCAAAAGCCGCTGATGACATTAACGGCAAATGTAGCGAGGAAAGCGAAGCCGCTACCGACCCGGCGGCTACTTCCGAGCACTGGTGGCTTCACTTCGCCGGCCGCGAACCGGCGCAGATGGCCTGCTCCCCGGCCATGACCCACGGCGAGGTGCTTGCGGCAAACCCGCGTGCGATAGCGGCGGAACCGTTCGAGCCGGTGCGGCGGCAGCCGAGCACAGCCTTAACGGCCGAACTCCATCGCCTCGCCAATCACATCGCGGATTTCCACGGTTTCACCGCCGCACAGCGCGCGGAAGCTCTGACAATCGCCTTCGCCGATCCTGAAGATGCGCTCACCTGTTTTCGCGCACTGGCGTGCGAGATTCCGGGAAAGGGACACCAATAGCGCGCCGTGATAAATCCAGAGCAATTACGGCTACACCAATCGCGGAGCGAATTCGCTTTCCGTTCCGATTCTTTCCTGCACGATGGTTCGCTCAGGCTTACCGAAATTAATGGATATGGCAACGACGTTCCCTGTGTCGCGGGGATCGATCGCTCGCCGCTTCGGATAGACGTACTGTGCCAATTCCGCGTACATCCGCCCTCGCAGTTCCGGCGGGGATTCGGGGTCCATGGCAATCTTAGCCATGCCCGCCAGCGGATCGCAGTCCAGCGCCGCTAGCCGTTCAGTAATCTCCAACGTGCGCTTGTTGAGCGCGCCCACTCGCCGTCCGCCCGTCTTCCTTCCCAATGCCATCTTTTTTGTTCTACCTTAGACCCATGCATTATTCCAACAATATCTCTAGACCCTTGACAAGAATACATTTGAGAGCCGCGCAATTATGGCACGCGCTTTATCCGAAAGAGTCGTCCAGCGCGTAGGCGGGCGGTACGCCATGTGCTGGTGTATAACCTGACTTGCATAACTCAGGCGGAGTTCATCAAATGACTAAATGTCTTGCGGCGGCACTATTGGCTTGCTCGGCAATTACTGGGTGCGCCACGTCGTCCACGACCTATACACCTAGCGGGAGAATTGGCCATCAGATCAATTGCTCTGGGACGGCGTTGAGCTGGGGCAATTGCTATGAGAAAGCAGGCGAACTTTGTCAGAGCCTTGGCTATGATGTAATCGACAAATTGGGCGACCAAGGAGGAGTCATAACCGGAAGTCAATATGGACTGTTTGGCGGCACCGTCACAACGAGAACTCTGATAATTCAATGCAAGCCGGAACTGCATCAGAAGCAAATTGCACCGACAGGGGAAATGGACGTTGAAAGCCCGCAAGTCGTGGATAGTGATGCCTCCGGTAGCGTCGCTTCGCCAAAGGTTTCCATACAGGATGAACAACGAGAGACAGTATTTACTACTCTACGAATGCGGATCTCCTCTGCTATGGCTGACCGTTCAATGGCCAAGTATTGGAAGAACGATTCGCAGATGGTGGTTCAGATCTTTGTTGACACGGAAGGCTCTGTTTACGTAATGGGTATGGAGAAGTCCAGTACGAATAGAGAGCTTGACGAACATGTGCTGGCTCAGTGCAGACGTGCGCTCAGTTCGTATAAGAACTCGCCAAATTCTTGGGCGAACAATCGTACTTACTTGATACCGATTGAATTCTAGGAAGTTGCACCTCGAAAGTAAGCGGCTCCACCCCGGACTCAATGAACATGATGACTAGGCACAGTCATACGCCGATCCAAAAAACGGACAGCGCACGAAGCACTTGATCGAGGGTGCGCAGCCTGGAGCCACCGCCATCACGATCCACCCCTCCCCCCGCTTTCTCGCCGCACGGGCCGGCCGCGAAAAGGAATCTCTTATCGGAACGGTATGGCCGTCGGTCAACTGGCAAAATGACCGGCTAGCGCACCAATTCCGTGTAGCTACATGCGTAGCTAGATAGAACACCTTGAATATATACCGCGTTGGTTCATACACTTAGAAACACCATGAAAATCGCCACCTGGAACGTCAACTCCCTCAAGGTTCGCCTGCCGCAACTGCTGGACTGGCTTTCCATTCGTGCGCCTGACATCGTTTGCTTGCAGGAAACAAAATCCGAAGACCAGAATTTTCCCGCGGAAGACATTCGGGCCGCCGGGTACCAAGTAGCTTTCCTCGGCCAGAAGGCCTACAACGGCGTCGCCGTTCTGAGCAAACAAGCCATTGAGGATGCAACGCTGGGAATTCCCGCGTACGCGGACGAACAAAAACGCGTGCTGGCGGTAACGGTGGATGGCGTGCGTGTGGTGTGCGCCTACATCCCCAACGGCGAGAGCACCGAATCCCCGAAGTACTCCTACAAGCTCGGGTGGCTACGCGCATTCAACGATTGGATTGCGCGCGAGGCCGCGCGGCACCCAAAGCTTGCGGTATTGGGCGACTACAACATCGCCCCCGAGGACCGCGACGTATACGACCCGGTGGCCTGGAAGGGCCAAGTCTTGTGCAGCGAACCCGAGCGAGACGCGTTTCGCGAACTCCAATCCCTTGGCCTCAAGGATAGCTTCCGCTTATTCGAGCAACCGGAAAAATCCTATTCGTGGTGGGATTACCGCATGAATGGCTTCAAGCGCAATCTTGGACTGCGCATCGATCATGTATTGCTGAGCGAGGAGTTGGCGCGGCAATGCGCGGGATGCACCATCGACCGGGAAATTCGCGCCAATGAGCGTCCTTCCGATCATGCGCCCGTGGTGGCGGACCTTACTCTTTAGGTCCCTTGGCGGATTCCCCGCCGCGCACATAACGTTCGTGCAATTCCACGGGACGCACCGCGCGCTTGCGCAAGCGAATGTTGAGGACTTCCACGCCTAGCGCGAACGCCATGGCGAAATAGACGTAACCCTTGGGCACGTGATAACCGAAGCCGTCCGCGACAAGCACCACGCCGATCACGAGCAGGAAGGCCAGGGCCAGCATCTTGATGGTGGGGTGCGCGGAAACGAAACGGCCAATACTCGCGGCGAACAACATCATGAGCCCAACGGACGCCACCACGGCGGCGATCATCACTTCGATTTGATCGACCATGCCGACGGCGGTGATGATGGAATCGAGCGAGAAGACGAGGTCTATGACCATGATCTGCAAGATCACCGCCGAGAACACCGCCTTGACGGCCACGGACGCCTCTCCCAATTCGCCTTCAAGAAGCTGGTGAATCTCTTTCGTGCTTTTCCAGAGCAAGAACAACCCGCCGCTGATCAATATGAGATCCCGGCCGGAGAAGTCGTTCTGCGCGACGGAGAAAATCGGAGCCGTCAGGCCAACGATCCACGCCAGGAGAAGCAGCAATCCTATGCGCATGAACATGGCGAAGAAGAGCCCGATCTTGCGCGCGCGCTCCTGGCTCTCCTTGGGTAACTTATCGACCAGGATCGATATGAATACGATGTTGTCGATCCCCAGGACTAGTTCGAGCCCCGTGAGCGTTAAGAAGGCAATCCAAATCTGGGGGTCGGCGAGAAGTTCAAGCATCGTTCAAACTTATTGGAAGGGTGAATAAAACTTGGCGTCGCCGTCGCGCTCGATCTGCGGCATGAGATTCACCTCCCAAGCGAGGTAGTCCTCCATGGCCTTTCGCACGCCGCCGGCTTGCTCGTAGGGTTTGTACCAAATGTCGTTGGGTTCGCAGGCAAATTTTTCAGGACCGCTCGCCACGGGATAACCGGCGCCGGTCCATGCCCGCGTGCCGCCCTCGAGTACACGCACGGAAATCTCCGGCTTCAATGCAGCGATGTCGCGCGCGGCATAGTGGGCTAACACGCCATCGGGTGAGGTGATGAATAGCTCGCGCGGCGATTCAAGGTTCGCTAACACCTCCGTGAGCCGCGAGCGTATTCCCCAGTAGGCGCCGGGGATATGTTGCTTGCGGTACTGCAAGCTCGTACCAAGATCAAGTATAGCCGCACCGCCGCCGCTATCGAGCGCGGCCTTGAGCGCATCCGCCGGTATGGAAGGTGTCACGGCGAAATCCAAGAAATTTGCCTTCGCCGCGCCGTACTCCAAGGTTTGCGAGAGGTCGTCCTCCAACACATAGACTTCCTTCCAGCCCATTTGCAGCAGCCAGGATGCGGTCATGATGGCGCGCACTCCAGTGTCGTCCACTAACACGATGCGCGCATGCCGCGTGACCGCATACTCGTCGGTGGCCTGCACGAGCTGTCCCCCAGGGGCGTGGCGGCTTCCGGGGAGATGGCCCGCCTCGTATTCCGCGGCGGTGCGAACATCCAGCACATACAACGTGCGCGGTTCTCGTTCCAATTGCAGTAGTTGCTCCATGTGGATTGCGCGCACGCCGAATCTCGATTTCACGCGCGCCGCCGCCGAGCTTGCCTTGGCGATCCCCGCCGGGGCCGGCGTTGGGGCATGCGCCGTTTGCCCGCGCGCTACTTGGAAGCCCGCGAGTTCCCAGCCCATCGTACCGTTCTTGAGCGCCATCACTTTGTTGGGAATACCGGCGTTGATGAGGGATTGCGCACCGATGATGCTGCGCGTGCGCCCAGCGCAATTCACCACCACGAGCGTGTTCGGGTTGGGGGCCGCATCGAACACCCTGTGAACCAGTTCCGCGCCGGGGCAATCCACCCCGCCGGGAATACTGAGATTCCTGTATTCCTCCAGGGGGCGGCTGTCGAGGATGACCAAGTCTTCCCCGCCGGCCACCTTACGCGCCAAATCCTCCGCGCTTATGTGCGCAGTGCCATGGCGATGCTCGACGTACTCGCCGAAGGCTTTGCTCACCACATTAATACCGGAGAACACTTCGTAACCGGCCGCTTTCCACGCGGCGACACCACCCGCCAGCACGCGAACATCGCTGTAGCCGAAGCGGGAAAGTTTTCGCGCCGCCCGATGCGCGAGATCTTCACCGCCTGCGTCGCACAACACGATGCGCGTGGCCTGCCGCGGAATCGAGTCCGCGACACGCATTTCCAGATGACTCAGCGGAATACAGGCGGCAAACAGCAGATGCCCATGGAAATAAACGCCTTGTTCTCGCGCGTCCACCAAGGCGAGTTCTTGGCCATCGCCCAGCGCGGCCTTAAGCTGGGCGGGCGTTATCTCCTCGCTCACCGGCCGGGGCGGGCCTCGCGAATATCGCTATGCGCGGGGTAATGCCGCCACACATGCTCGCGCGCCGTGTAGTACTGGCGCGAGTGCAATTGCTCCAAGGCCAGTCCGTACATGTGGAAGTTGAGCATGGGCGCTTCGCCCTTGATGTCCAGGGAATGCAGATCCTCGGGCATGAAAGTGACGCCGGTACCGTGCCTCACGATCTCACCACCAGTTTCTTCCACTCCGCCGTCTTCCGTTCGCCGGTAAAACCTATTGGGTTCCTCGCCATGCACGCCCACGATGACCGCCCAGGTGGAGTGGTTGTGGGGCGCCGTGACATAGCGCTGGTGAGTGGAGTTGGCGTAGAGGGCGAAGCGGTGATCTTCGTCTTCGGAAAGCCGGTAGAGGCAGGAAGGTTTTCCGCTACCGTTTTTGGGCGACGGAAAATCTTCCAAGGGAAAGATGCCTACACGCGCCGCCAGCGCCAATAACTCCGTCTTGATCCGCTGCAAGGCTTGCGGATTCACCCCGTGCACGCGCTCGATTTCGCGTACCTTCGCGACCGTATGTTCTATCGCCCTTGCCCTTGCTTCGGCCCGCGATACTGCGACAGTGGACTCCATGGTTTTCCTCCTCACTCAATGGCTCCCGCCATTATCGCCCGCCAGGTGACTCGTCGCGGGGTCTCAAATCGAAGACGAGCACTTCCGCCTGCTTTCCCCCGGCGAAGCGCAATTCACTCTCGCCCGTCACGCGAGCGCCGTCTCCCGCCTCGAACTCCAGTCCGTTTATCTTCACATCGCCTCGCGCCACGTGCACGTAGGCGTACCGGTTGGGAGGCAGGGATAACCTGCCGGCCTCGCCGCCATCGAACAGGCCGGCGTACACCCGCGCGTCCTGGTAAACCCCGAGGGAACCCTGCGACCCATCGGGAGAGATGATGAGACAGAAGCGCCCGCGTTTCTCCTCACCGGAAAAATACTTTTGCTGGTAGCGGGGCACGACGCCAGTCTTGTTAGGCTGAATCCAAATCTGGAGAAAGTGCACGAGTTTCTCCTTGGACCCATTGAACTCGCTGTGCATAATGCCCGTTCCCGCGCTCATCATCTGCACATCGCCGGTGTTGATGACCGAGCCCGTGCCCATGGAGTCCTTGTGCTCCAGCTTTCCTTCCAGCACATAGGAGAAGATTTCCATATCGCGGTGCGGATGGCGGCCAAATCCCATGGCGGGCTCCACGCGGTCATCGTTAATGACGAGCAGATCGGAGAATCCCATGTTCTCGGGATCGTGATAACTACCGAAGGAAAAAGTGTGGCGCGAATGCAGCCAGCCAAAATCGGCCGTGCCTCGGTCTTGGGCTTTGCGAATCTTGATCATGGGAAAGTTCCTCTTAACGCCCTTGCGACATTCCGGCGTGATATTGGTTTCACGGCGCGGGTTCGATAGGTTCGGTGCGCACGATCTCTGCCGCCGGAGAGTAGAACAGGTGCCGGTCTAACTTGCCGTCGCCGTTAATATCTATTTCCGCGCGAACGGTGGTGCCGAATTCATAGTATTCGATGCGAAAGGGATTTCCTGAGTACGGATTGATGTATTCGCCCGAACTTAGAACCCCATGTTTGAAGCGCCACACAATATTCGGGAGCTTGTCGCCGTCGGTGTCCACCTCGCCGTATTCGAAATCACCCAATGAAAACCGGTAGCGCGTCTCATAGGCGCCGTCAAAGTTGTCGTCGGCCTCGGCCGTACTGATGTTCCCGTTCTCGTCAAAATGTTCGATGTAGTCAGGTTTTCCATCGAAGTTGCGATCCGTTTTGCTCACGGCGAGGACTCCGTTAGGGGACTTCGTCCAGCGTGTATCGAGGACGCCGTCCCGGTTATAGTCAATTCCATCGTGACTAACCGGTGTCCGAAAATATGCATAGGTGCCGGCGATGCCCACCGCAAGTCCCGCCAAGGCGGCAAGGAACTGGCTTGGCGAACGCTTGGATACTTCCGGGGTAGGATCGGATGCACCTGAGGCTTCCCACCTGCCGATCACTTCTCGGGCACGCGCGTAGTCCTCATCCGCAACCACTACGCGGACAAGCCCGGCGGCCGGCAGCTCGCCAACGGCTCCTGGAAGAAATTCGCCATGAATCTCTGCTTCGAC
>JBJXGQ010000060.1:0-8129 GCA_046160525.1 Burkholderiales bacterium | reverse complement strand
ACGAGCGCCACTTGCGGTGGGTAGATCACACCGTAGAGGGTTTGCGCCCCCAACTCACCGAGATTGGAAACGGTAATGGTCGCATCGGTGTACTCCGAACTGCGCAATTGCCCGCTGCGAGCGCGCTTGAGCAAGTCCGCCAGCGACGCCATGACATCCGGAAGCGAAAGCTTATCCGTGTCGTGCAACGCCGGAGCGATCAAGCCGCCGCCCCGCAGCGATATGGCGACTCCGGTATGAATGGCCTGCGAGCGGCGAAACCGCTTCTCGGTATACCAACCGTTCAGATCCAGGGTCTCTCTCAGCGCCAGCGCTACCGCCTTGAGTTCGATGGCCGCGAACAGCATTCGCTCGGAGACCGAACGCGACGCGTTGTACCGTTCGAGCCACTGGTTCGCATTTTCCACGTTGATCTCGCTGCCCACATAGTAGTGCGGGATTTCCCGTTTCGAGCGCGCCATGGCCGCACCAATAACCTCACGCATACCTTCGCGCATGGCCGCTTGGCGGTCCTGGGCAACGGGTTTCGCGTAACGCTCGACATCTTCCAGCGTGACGGCGCCACCGGGAGTCTGCGGCACCACCAAGGAAAGATCGATCCCTAATTCCTCGGCCCGCTTGCGAGCGGCCGGCGACACTCTAATGCGCTGGTCTTCGGTGCGCGGCGGATTGATTTCCTCGGCGGGCTGCGCCGCCACGGCCGGCGCCAAGCTCGGTGGTTTCGCCTGCGCACTCCAGGTACGCGCGACCTCCTCGGCGCTTTCCCCTTCAGTGGCGAGAACCGCCATGGTCTGCCCCACGGGGATGATCTCGCCCGGTTGCGCGACCAGCTTGGCCACGGTGCCGGCTTCCCAGATCTCGACCTCGACCGCGCCTTTTTGCGTCTCCACAACGCACGCGATGTCTCCCCGCTTCACTTCCTGCCCGGGCTGCACCAGCCATTCCACGAAAGTGCCCTCCTCCATGCCGGCACCCAGCGAGGGCATCGTGAATTCAAACATGCTTGCCCGCCACTCTTCTCGCCGCCGCCACGATGCGGTCCACCCGCGGCAACGCGGCGTCTTCCAAGTGTTTAGGATAGGGTACCGGCACTTCGGCGCTGCACACTCGCTCCACCGGCGCATCAAGGTCATAGAAGGCCTGCTCCATGATGCGCGCCATAATTTCCGCCGCGAGGCTTCCCGACTTCCAGCCTTCATCGACGATCACGGCACGGCGCGTCTTGGTCACGGTGGCGATAATCGCCGGCGAATCCAAGGGCCGCAAGGTGCGCAAGTCCAGCACCTCTGCCCGAATGCCCTCGCGTAACAACTCTTCGGCGGCCTGCATCGCCTTGGGCAGGCTGCCTCCGTAAGTAATCAAGCTGACGTGGTCTCCCTCGCGGCGAATTCGTGCACGGTCGATATCCGCAGGCGCGGTCTCATCGGATATTTCGCCCTCCGTGTTCAGCAGCATGGCGTGCTCGAAGATGATGACGGGGTCCGGGTCCCGCAAGGCCGTGAGTAACATACCGCGTGCGTCTTCGTGAGTGGCGGGCGCCACGATGCGCAACCCCGGTATATGCGCATACCACCCTTCCAGGCTGTGCGAATGCTGCGCGGCCAACTGGCGGCCCCCGCCCGTGGTCATGCGAATCACCACGGGAACATTGATCTGCCCGCCGGACATATGGCGCAGCGTGGCGGCGTTGTTCACGATCTGGTCCAAGGCCAGCAAGCTGAAATTCACCGTCATCACTTCCACGATGGGCCTCAATCCGTTAATGGCCGCGCCGATCCCCGCGCCCACGAAGGCCGATTCCGACAGCGGTGTGTCGCGAATGCGTTCGGGACCAAACTCATCGAGCAATCCCTTGCTGACGGCGTAGGTGCCGCCGTAGCGGCCCACGTCCTCCCCCATCAGGAAGACCCGCTCGTCGCAGAGCAGAGCTTCCCTAAGGCCTAGGCGCAACGCATCTCGGTATGTGAGTTTCATGACCCGGTATGCGCCAGCTTGGCCAATAAATCCTTGGAGAACCGCCGTACTCTCTCCGCGAACCCTTCGCTGTCAATCTCGCGATCGGTAAGCACCAGCGTCGCGATGGACCCTTTGCCGAGCATCCTCTCCAGGCGGCGGAAGGCCTTCTCGGCACCTTGCCCGCCCATGGTGCAGAAAAGCGCCACCTCCTTGATGCGATTCCCGTACTTCGCCGCGAATGCCTGAACCGGTGAAGAAGGACTGGATGCCCAAACCGGCGTACCAATCACCACCAAGATCGTCTTGATGCGAGGTCCAGGTTGATAGTAGTCAGCGAGCATAGACATCTTTCTCCAGGTCACTCACCGGCTCCCAGGTGCCGGCCTCGGCGAAGGCCACCGCCGCTTCGATCTCCTGGACCACTTGCGCCTCGATGTCCCGCACCTGCGCCTCGTTGAGAATGCCGTCTTCCATCATGTGCCCAGTGAACTCCTTGATGGGACATTTCAGTTTCCAGTTTTCCACTTCGGCTTTGCTACGGTAAAGCTCGGGATCGAACATGGAATGGGCGCGAAAGCGGTACGTGCGAAGCTCCAGGAACACCGGCCCTTCCCCCGAACGAACGTAAGCCACCGCATCGCGCGCCGCATCCCGCACCGCGAGCACGTCCATGGCATCCACCGCGACTGCTCGCATCTTGTAGCTGCGTGCCTTCTCGCACAGATCGGTGTCCGCCTCGGAGCGCTCCAGCGCCGTCCCCATGGCGTACAAGTTGTTCTCGCAAAGAAATAGCATGGGCACTTTCCACAGCGCCGCCAGATTGGCGGACTCGTGGAACTCTCCTTCGGCGATGGCACCCTCGCCGAAGAAACAGGCGGTGACCCGGTAAAGCCCGCGCATCCGGTCGGCTAGCGCGAAACCCACCGCCATGGGCAAGGCGCCGCCCACGATGGCGTTTCCGCCATAAAAACGGCGGGACACATCGAACAGGTGCATGGAACCCCCACGCCCTCCGCTACATCCCTCGCGCTTGCCGTACATCTCGGCCATGATGGCGGTGGAAGGCACGCCGCGCGCGAGAGCGTGGCCGTGTTCGCGATAGGTAGCGAGCACCGCATCGCTCTCCGTGAGTTCCGGCATCACCGCGGCGGCGATAGCCTCCTCTCCGATGTACAGGTGGAGGAATCCGCGGATCTTTCCCGCGCTGTAGAGTTCCGCGCATTTCTCCTCGAAGCGGCGAATGCGGATCATCTGCCACAGCAAGTGCCGCGCTTCATCGTGCCCAATGGCGCTCATCCGCCGGGCTCCAGTGTGGACGTATCGCCCTCGGGAAGCCCAAGTTCGCGTGCCTTGAGCAAGCGGCGCATGATTTTTCCGCTGCGCGTCTTCGGCAGCGATTGCTGAAACTCGATTTCCTTGGGCGCGACCGCTGTCCCAAGCCGCTTGCGCACGAAACCCAGTAGTTCTCGGCGCAACAATTCGTTCGCCTCGAAGCCAGGTTTGAGCGCCACAAAAGCCTTCACCACTTCACCCACGACCGGATCGGGTTTTCCGATCACACCGGCCTCTGCCACGGCCGGGTGCTCCATCAAAGCCGATTCCACTTCGAAGGGGCCGATCAGGTGGCCAGAGGTTTTGATCACGTCGTCCATGCGGCCCACAAACCAGAAATAGCCGTCCGTATCGCGCCTGGCCAAATCCCCCGTGAGATACCATCCATCCGCGAAGCATTTTCGGTAGCGCTCCTCTTCGTTGAGATAACCGCGAAACATGGACGGCCACCCAGCGCGCAAGGCGAGCTCCCCTTCTACATTGGCGTCATCCACCGGCCGGACGCTGCCATCCTCGCCGCGCTTGATCACGGCCGCCTCGATCCCCGGCAAGGGTTTTCCCATGGAACCTGGACGGATATCCATGGCCGCATAATTCGCGATCATGATGCCGCCGGTTTCCGTCTGCCACCAGTTGTCATGAATGGGCAGGCCAAAGGCCTCCTCGCCCCACAGCACGGCTTGCGGATTGAGCGGTTCCCCAACGCTGGCGATGAAACGCAACTTGGGGAAGGCGTGCGCGCGCGCGAGATCGGACCCGCCCTTCATCATCATGCGAACCGCGGTGGGTGCGGTGTACCAGATGCTCACGGCTTCCTCGGACAAGATACGGTACCAACGCTGCGCGTCGAAATCCGCTTCGTCCACGACCATGGTGAGGCCGTGAGTCAAGGGCGCGATGATTCCATAGGAAGTGCCAGTCACCCATCCCGGATCGGCGGTACACCAGAATATGTCCTCCGGATGGAAATCCAACGCGAGCGCCCCCGTTGCATGGTGCGCGACCACGGCCTCGTGCACATGGAGGGCGCCTTTGGGCTTTCCCGTGGTCCCGCTGGTGAAGTGCAATAGCGCCGGGTCCTGCGGATCGGTGGGCTCAATCTCGTAATCTGGCGCCGCCCGGGCGAGCAGCGCATCAAGCGATTCGGTTCCTTCCGGGACGCCTTCCATGTCTGGCACGACCAACACGTGATCGAGGGATGGCAGGCGGTTGCGAATCGCGCTAACCTTCCTGCGATACAGACCGGCGGTTGTCACGAGCACCCTGGCTGACCCAATCTCCATGCGGGTCGCGATGGGCTCCGGTCCGAAGGCGGAGAAAAGCGGCGTGACGACACAGCGGTGCTTCAGCGCGCCCAGCACCGCCACATACAACTCCGGGATACGGCCCATCAACACGAAAACCCGGTCTCCCTTCACCACATCCAGATCCGCGAGGGAATTGGCGAAGCGGTTGGACAGCTCATGCAGTTGCGCATAGCTGGTCTCCTTGCGCTGGCCTTCCTTCCCAAGCCAGCGGATGGCGGTGCGCCCTCCATTTGCCAGCGCGCGGCGAACCACCGCCTCATGGGCGATGTTCAAGCCCCCGCCGCGCGGCAATCCAGACAACGCCTCGCGCGCGCCACTCCACGTGAAGCGCTCGTATGCGGCCTGGTAGTCGGGCAGATTAGGCCGAACGGCGAGATCCGCGGGATGCTTTTCGATCGTTTTCATAGTTCCACACTAGTGATCCTCCAAGCGAGGCACCGACTCCTCGCTCGGTGGTCTTGTCTTGCCAGTAGAACCCGTATTGCCGCTCCATGATCCGAATACGCTCGATTTCCGGCGGCGTTTGCGCCGGGACGGTATGAACCATGGCCGTTTTTCCCATTTATGCATCGCGAGCGTGCAGTGTGCCCCGTGAGGCTGGGAGTGCATTGATTGAAGTCAAGCTCGCGGGCTGAGTGGAGAAGCGCCGGGTCAGCCTTCTCTTAGCAAGGCCTCCAACATTTCCCTTGGCGTCAACGGCATAAGTGGATGCGGTCTTGTGGCTCGCATTTCGGCGAGGAGGCGTTTGTCGCCGGTTACGAAGTGTGTCGCATTGGCGGAGATGGCAGCAGCGACAACGGGCTGGTCCTTTGCATTGATTCCGGCATCCAGAAAAACCGTGATCACAAATCGCGCATCAGATCTTCCGCACTGACGCCGTGCTGCTTCATGAGCTTGCGCATTTGGCTGCGCAGCGCGTCAAGATCGAGGCGTTTCGGTGTCAAGACGATCGCGTTGCCGATCTTAACCGCGCGCAGCGCGCCGCCCGTTTCCAAGTGCAGTGCGTCGCGCAGCGACTTGGGCAATCGGGAGGAAGTACGAGGGAGGGCCGCTTTCGCTCCGTGTACTTACCCTCGCGCCATCCTGTAACCTGGCGGCACCGCGCCGCGTTCGAGCCCCGCGTCGCGGGCGAGGACGATATCGAAGATGCCGGCCAGTTCGCCGCCCGCCGCTGGCGCTAACGCCACCACCAAACTTTCCCGCGCCTTGCGCTCGCGCACGCGGGAAAGCAGGAAGTCGCGTTCGTTCTCCGGCGCGCCGGCGAGATACATTTGTGTCGAGAAAGTGCCGAAATCTTTCCGCGTCAGAGCAAAATGAATGTGCGGTGCGCGTCCAGGATAAGCCACCGGCTTGACGGTGCGAAACCGGTAGGTGCCGTCGGCCCCCGTGACGGCGAAGCCGTATCCCTGGAAATTCGGATCCATGGGATTGTCCCGATCGTCGTGCTCGTGGTGATAGCGCCCATGGCCGTTGACCTGCCAGATTTCGATCTTGACGCCCGCGTGCGGCCGGCCACGAGAATCCAGAATTCGCCCGGCGACGTTGAGGATTTCACCGAACGCCTTGCCTTCGCGGCCCTTTACGCTAGCTAAGTCATTGTCCTGGTCCAGCGGAAAGTTGAGGGGGTAAAACGGGCCTCGCATCTGGGCTGGTGTAGGGAGCAGCTCCGCCGCGATGGCTGGAAATCCCACTGCGGCTAGCGCGGCGCTAGTGGTCTTCAGTATTTGTCTGCGATGGTAGTCCATGAAAATTCTCCGAAAGGCACGCCGCCCATAAGACTATCGCGATTAACGGGTTGAAGCGGCCGGTCATCTCTCCCTCATTCAGATAGTTAGTTGGAGAACATGGTACACCTAAGACGCGATGCGATGCCGCGCTCCGGGCAAGGCGGCATAGTATAAAGTGGAGGCCTGCCCCCTAATAGTCTGCCTACTGTTTGCGGGATCAACGGTCCCGCATCAATCTCTTGTGCAAATCGGACAAGTGCAATGCGGTAACGCGATCGCGTGCCTTGGGAATGGCTGCTTCGATCCGCTTGGAGAGATCCAGAGCGGCGCCCCTTGCCGCGGAGCGAAACTCGCTGGGACGGTCTTTCGCCGAGCGCAGTTCCTTGCTCGCCTCCGCCAGTTCGGAGTTGAAAGCAGGCAGGGGCACCATGGCGTCACGCGAAGGTATCCCCGGCCATGCATCCTTCGATGGCATGCGGCGGCCTTCCGGTTCTGATTCTTTGTCCGAAACCAACAAGTGGATGTAGTTGCGTTGCAGTTCGCGCCTGTAAAAACCGATCTCCACCCGCGGTTGGCCCAGTTCCTCGAACAGATGCTCGCTCAAATCGCGCAACAGATCGGACCCCTGGTAAGGCGGGGGCGTTTTCATGTATCCCGAATACGGGCTCGCCCATGTCGTTGCTTCCGCCAGCCGCTGAAATACTGCTGGGTCGAGTAACCGTTCAAGCAGCTTGATGTTCGACCCTTGCAATGGATCGAGCCAGCCTTCGGGCGACACCCGCCGCAGCACGCCCCGGTCGAGCAACGGGCCCGGCTTGGCGAATGCCCGCTCGGCGATAAAGCGCACCGCCGCTCGCGCACGAATCGGGTCCACGGGCGCGAAGGGAGCACCGCCGCGCCCGGCTTGATGGCGCGTCTCTTCCACCCCGCCCACCAGACGAGCCACCGCTTCGAGCTGGCGGTGGCGGTGCGTAACGAGTGCCTCGTAGAGTTCGCCTAAGCGGGTGTAGTCCCGGCCAAGCCGGGTACTGGCGGGCACCAGCAATTCCATGGTGCGATCCACGTTGCGTAGCCCAAGATCCGCCGCCACCACCGGATCGGAGCCCAGGACGTGAGTGGTTACGGATGGATCGATGTCCGCCGCTTCATCCTCTCCGCCGAAACGAAGCATGGGTTCTTCGGTTTGCCGGGCCGCCAGGCGATCCAGCTCGGCCCATTCGCCGGTCATCCCCGGCAGCGGATGGTAGCCCCAATGGATGGCAAAGAAGTCGTAGGGACCGAAGCGAGGCAGCAGCGCAGCGCCATCTCCGGGTTGCGCCACGTAGTTGATGCGAGCGTAACTCATGATGGAAGCCGACGTGCCCCACTTCTTCGTCCAAGCGGGGTCTCGCAATTGCTCCACGCTGTAAGCCGACGCGGCCTTGAAATTGTGGCGCAGTCCCAGCGTATGCCCCAGTTCGTGCGATACCACGTAGCGCAGAAGCTCGCCCATGAGATCGTCGTCCAGGGGCAAATTCGCCGCACGCGGGTCTAGCGCCGCGGCATGCGTGAAATACCAGGTTTCCACCAAGCGCAGTACGTCATGCCACAGCACGATGTGCGAAGACACGACCTCGCCACTGCGCGGATCCACCAGGCTTGGGCCGAGCGCTTTCTGGCGCGTGCTCGGTACCCAGCGAATGACGGAATAGCGCGCATCCTCCGGGTCCCAATCGGGATCCTCCTGGGCGCTGGGTGCATCCCGAGCGACGATCGCGTGCTTGAACCCCGCGGCCTCGAATGCAGACTGCCAGTCCTCGACCGCGCG
>JBJXGQ010000059.1:0-4634 GCA_046160525.1 Burkholderiales bacterium | reverse complement strand
TATGTGACAACTCTGGGCGCAACATGCACGAGTTTGCGCTCCGCGCCCCGTTGAAATTCCCATTCCACGAGGGGCCGGTCCTTGTCTCGCACCTTGATGGCAAGACACGCATGCTGCATAAGGTCTTCCGGCGTTTCAGGCGCCCCGGCAAGTTTCAAGTAAAGGGGCGAGGCGTACACGGCATGCCGGATTTGCCCGATCTTGCGAGCGATCAAGTTCGATTCGGGCGGATCTCCGATTCTCAGCAGCACATCGACGCCTTCCGTGTGCATTTCCTTGGGCAGATTTTGTTGGTGAAATTCTAGATTCAATTGGGGGTGGCGCCGGAGAAAGTCGGGTAGCAAGGGCATGATCACATGCCGGCTCAGCGCAGCGGTGAGACCAATTCGCAAGGTACCCGTGATCCGCTCGGAAGTCTTGCGTACGCCACTTTCGAGTTGCGCGAGTTGCTGCAAAAGTTCGCGGCCGTGCCGGTAGATTCCCTCGCCTTCTTCGGTGAGCCGCAGTTGCCGCGTGGTGCGGTGAAATAAGGAGACGCCAAGACTCTTTTCAAGATCCGCGATGGCGTGGCTGACTGCCGAGGGCGTTAGATCCAGCGAGCGCGCGGCTTTAGCGAAGCTTCCGGCTTCCGCCGCCCGCACAAACAATTCGATTCGGCGAATTCGGTCCATGGTCGCGCCTCGTATGGTTTTTCAAGTCCCCATTATTCGTGAAATCAATTCAACAGTGAAGTGCCTGCGTGCGTCTCGACTAGCACTCTCTGCCTGCCTACACTGTCTTCACAAGGAGAAACGAGATGAACCCATCGGTCACGATCATATGTTTGTTCTTAGCGGCACCCATCAGTGCGGGGTTTGCGCAGACTTATCCGTCAAAGCCTATCAAGCTGATTGTCGCCGGGGACGCCGCCAGCCCGCCCGATATTCGCGCCCGCTGGCTCGCCGAAAGGCTTCGTCCTGCGCTTGGGCAACCCATTGTGGTGGAAAATCGAGGGGGCGCGGCGGGACGAATCGGAACAGAAGCGGCAGCCAAAAGCGCGCCGGACGGGTATACGCTACTTCTGGTGCACCAAGGAACGCTCGCGCTGAACCCGCATTTCTACGCTCGCCTCGGCTATGACCCACTCAAGGATCTCGCACCTGTCGCTCGCCTGGTGGTGAGCGCACTGGTGTTGGCGGTCAATCCTAGCGTGCC
This sequence comes from Burkholderiales bacterium, assembly GCA_046160525.1. GTDB lineage: Bacteria > Pseudomonadota > Gammaproteobacteria > Burkholderiales > SHXO01 > SHXO01. The sequence goes on along the minus strand of JBJXGQ010000059.1, from coordinate 3,440 downwards.
GGCGAATTCCGTGTCCGATCTTGTGCGGCTGGCTAGAGAAAAGCCAGGACAACTCAACTGGGGCTCCGGTCTCGCGGGATCGCCGCCCCACATGGCGGGGGAATTGTTCCGGCGATTGGCCAAGATCGAGGTGGCGAACATTCCCTACAAGAACGTCCACCAAGCCGAGATAGACCTCATCGCGGGGCGGTTGTCCTATACCATCGATGGCATATCCATGATGTTGCCGGAAGTGAAATCCGGGCGCGTCAGGGCGCTGGCCGTGACCAGCTCCAAACGTCTCGCCACGTTGCCAGACATTCCAACTATCGCGGAGTCGGGAGTGCCTGGCTATGAATACATGTCCTGGATGGGCATCAGTGCCCCGGCGGGTACGCCGAAGGAAATCATTGCCTGGCTGAACACGGAAATAACGAAAATTCTCGGAACCGAAGAGGCCCGTGACTGGTTCGCGAAGCAAGGCGGGGAACCCGTGATAGAAACGCCAGAGGAGTTTGCCGTATTCATCAAATCGGAGCATACGCGCTGGGGCAAGATCATTCGCGAAGCGGGTATCAAGGTCGAATGAGGATATTCGCGTTTAGCCATTTCGCAAGGAGCATGCAGATGCAAGAGCCCGGGAATTTGAGAGTGCGCCACGAAGCAGCCCGCTATGTGCTGAATAACGCCGCCCCACAAGGCAGGCGAACTCTTCCGGCGAATGGCCAATATCGACGTGGCGAATATTCCGTACAAGAGCGTTCGCCAGGCAGAGTTCGGCTGCGGCATGCGGGCCGCCTACTTATTGAGAAATGTGCGGCAATTCAAACCAGGTGGCTAATGGCTCAAGTGGTACCCGTCACGTTCGGCGATGCGCTCAGGTGTCTTCCAATTCCCGCCTTGGCGCTTCTGGCCTTGACCACAAGCTTCTTCCTTGGCTTGCACACTGCGCGAGCAGACACCCCACCTGAGCTCGCAGCTCTCGATGCGCTCTATCCGACGCTTGACTCTCTCTATATCGATCTTCACCAGAACCCAGAACTCTCACTGCACGAGGAGAACACGGCCAGGAGGCTGGCGACACGGCTTCGTGCCCTGGGCTTCGAGGTGACAGAGCAGGTCGGTGGCTACGGCGTCGTCGGGGTCCTTAGGAATGGCGCAGGCCAGACGGTCTTAGTGCGCACCGATATGGATGCTCTGCCGATCCAGGAGCAGACGGGACTTCCCTACGCGAGCACGATTTCAGTCAAGAACGACGCCGGCGACACCTTGCCTGTGATGCACGCCTGCGCTCACGACATTCACATGGCCTCGTGGATAGGCGCAGCCTCGCTACTAGTACAGGCTAAGAACCGGTGGCGCGGAACGCTAGTGTTCGTCGGCCAACCTGCGGAGGAAGTGTTTCAGGGCGCCGAGCTTATGATCAAGGACGGGCTGCTCACACGCTTTCCGAAACCGGATTTCGTGCTCGGGATACACGTCACGAATCTCCTCCCGGCGGGCCAAGTTGGCATAGTCTCGGGTCCCAGCTCCGCTGCCTCCAACGCCGTGGACATCACGTTCTACGGTAAGGGCGGGCATGGAGCCGCCCCTCACCGCACCATCGATCCACTACTGATCGCTGCAAGGACCGTGGTGACGTTGCAGACGATCGTCTCGCGCGAAGTCAACCCTTTGGATCCGGCAGTGGTCACTGTGGGGACCTTCTATGCAGGCACCAAACGCAACATCATCGCCAACGACGCAAAGATCGAGCTCACCGTGCGGTCCTATAACCCGGAAGTCCAGCAGAAACTCCTGGCGGCGATCGCGCGGATCGCCAAGGCCGAGGCGGCAGCTGCAGGCGCTCCGCGAGAGCCCACGGTCACCGTCGATGCACGAGAGGCATCCGAGGTCGTGTACAACGCCCCGGCACTGGCCGCTAGGTTCACGACCGCGTTACGGCGCGGCCTCGGAGAGGCGAATGTGGTTTCGATCGAACCCAGCATGGCCTCGGAGGACTTTGGCCTCTTCGGGCGCGTCGCCGGCGTACCGTCAATCCAACTCCGAATCGGCGCTGTCGAGCCGAGTGTTTTCGCAAGCGCGAAGGCCGCTGGAAAGCCTCTCCCCGGACCCCATAGCCCATTGTTCGCGCCCGACCGTGAGCGCACCATCCGCACTGGCGTTGCGGTCTTCGTGCTTCCGGTCCTCGACCTGCTCGCAGGGCCAGCTCCTTCGCAATAACGCAATCTGTCTTGGCGTGCTTGACGCGATGCCCAAATACCATTGGGAAGGGTCACGACAGCGCGGGACGCTGCCGAACAAGCGCATGCACCGGACCGTTCAACAGCGTCGCCGCGCGCCACTGTTGCCCGGCCGATGATGCGCAGCGATAGACCTCATCGCGGGGCGGTTGTCCTATACCATCGATGGCATATCCATGATGTTGCCGGAAGTGAAATCCGGGCGCGTGAGGGCGCTGGCCGTGACCGGCGCCAAACGCCTTGCCACGTTGCCAGATATTCCCACCATCGCGGAGTCCGGTATGCCGGGTTACGAATACACCTCTTGGATGGGTATATGTGCTCCGGCGGGTACGCCGAGGGAAATCATCGCCCGGCTGAACACGGAGATCGAGAAGATATTGCGAACTCAAGAAGCGCGTGACTGGTTCGCAGGGCAGGGCGGGGAACCCATTATCGAGACTCCAGAGGAGTTCGGCGCATTCATCAAGACCGAGTATTCGCGCTGGGGCAAGATCATTCGTGAGGCGGACATTCGGGTTGAATGAATTCGCCTGAACCCAGACCCTCTGCCACTTTTTAGAACTTTGGAGGCACTTACCGATGAAAAAATCCGAAACTGGCTTTGGAGGATCTCCGGAGCGGGGACGCTATGTGCTGGATAACGCCGCGCCACAAACTCCCGCGAGATTTGCCGCGCTGGGCGAACTCTACGATGGCACCACCATAGCGCATCTTGAACGCATCGGCGTGCAAGCCGGGTGGCGGTGCTGGGAAGCCGGTGCCGGGCCAGGCTCCATCGCGCAGTGGCTTTGCAAGCGCGCCGGTGCAACGGGAGGGGTGCTTGCCACGGACATCGATATCCGCTTCCTCATGGAAACTAACCTGCCCAACTTGCAGGTGCGCCACCACGATATCGTGACGGATCCATTGCCCGAGGCCGGGTTCGACCTCATCCACGCCAGACTGCTCCTGGTGCATTTGCCCGAGCGCGAGAAAGTCTTGGATCGAATGATCGCGGCGCTCAAACCCGGCGGCTGGTTGCTCTGCGAGGAATTCGATTCCATATCCCATGTGGCCAACCCAGAGCGGTATGCTTGGGAGGTATCGCTCAAATCCGCGGCCGCGTTGCGCAAAGTCATGATGGACCGAGGAGTCGAGCCGGGATTCGGAAGGGCGCTTGCCGGTCACTTTCGTGCTCGCGGATTGAAGAGCATTTCAGCGGAAGGCAGGATGCTC